>NZ_JAVMIP010000002.1:0-300000 GCF_031729055.1 Pseudocalidococcus azoricus BACA0444
CTTTGACACAGCTTCAGAAAAAGTGTACCAACTTAGCGAGGAATATGCTGTATCTCCACCGCACTGCCTATTGGAAATGGACACTTATGTTGTTTGGGTCATTGCTCGCGGGTCAAAAAAAGCCTGGGCAACCTGGATTTTGTCCTCAGTAATCTCAAACCATTCCAGAATATTAATGACACCCAAGGTTGTCTGTGCATCCCAACGGGTGACCACTCGGTGATGGTCTAGCAGGTGTTGATGAATCGTCACGGTCTGGAGAATGGGCAGAATATGACTCAAAAATGCCACCACCGCTGCCTTACTCGTTAACGTCCCCGCCAGTGGATCCGTGAAGATAATATTTTCTGCTAACGGGAGTTTCGTTAAATCCTTGGCCTGGAGAGCAGTTAAATAATTTTCAACGACCTCAACCGGAGATGCTGACATTCGATTCTCCTTTAAAATTAAAGTTCTCACCAGTTGTGGGTAAATTCATGGCTCTATTCTCCCCCGAAACCTCGCGCCTGGAGAAGTACAAACCAAATCGTCTCTCCTTGTCTCGATTTCAAGGTGCAAGTTGACATAATTTCGCCTCCTAGAGCTAACTAAAGAAAAGACTCCATCAGGATTTGTGTAAATTTTGACAAGTTAACTTTGCGTCTATGGCTGATTCTCGGTTCATGCTTGCTGCCCATTGGCGATCCTCACTGCGAAGTTTAATCTTGATTAGTCTTTTGGGGCTAAGTCCGTCTTGGGGGATAGAGGCGGCCCAAGCAAATCAACCGGCCTGGCAAGAGTGGGCGATTCAGTCGGGACAAATTGCCACCCAATCCATCGCAACTAACCTCTGGCTAGAATTGAACCTCACTCGCCGCCGTTTAACGCTTTATTTAGGCAATCAAGCCCTGAAAACCTATCCTGTGGCGGTGGGAAAACCGGGCTGGGAAACCCCTGTGGGAAAATTCACGGTTAAGGAAATGATTCGGAATCCCGATTGGGCGAATCCCTTTGATGGCAGAGTGATTCGGGCTGGACATCCCCGCAACCCCCTTGGCCGGCGTTGGATTGGCTTTTGGACCGATGGTCAGGATTGGATTGGCTTTCACGGGACTCCAGATCCGCAATATGTTGGCCAGGCCGTGTCCCATGGTTGTGTACGGATGAAAAACCACGATATCGAAGAACTCTTTGAAAAAGTTGTCCTTGGAACTCCCGTCAAAGTCGTTCGCTAAAAAGACAAAAATCAACTCTGCCAAAAATCCGTAACCTGATAGCCCAGTTCTTGGAGCATCCGGCGCAACAGTGGCAGACTTAAGCCAATAACATTACTGGGATTGCCCTTAATTTCACTCACAAATAGGCCACCTCGGCCATCTAAAGCAAAGCAACCGGCACAGGCCAGGGGTTCTCCACTCTCCACATAGGCGACAATTTCGGCATCACTGACGGGGGCAAAGGTCACGTCCGTACAGTCCACATTCACTAAGGATTTTTGTTGATAGCTATCCAATAAGGCGTGTCCCGTAAAGAGTTGGCCGGTTTTCCCCCGCATCTGATGCCAACGCAGAATCGCCTCCGCAGCATCTTGAGGCTTACCATAAACTTCCCCCTCCAGCACGAGCACTGAATCGCAACCTAGGACTAAGGCCGGAGTCTCAAGGCGTTGGGCAATCACGGCTGCTTTGGCCTGGGCTAGGACTTGAACCAACCTTTGGGGATCTCCATGATCAAAGGCCGTTTCATCTACATGGCTCACCTGGACTTGGGCCAAAATACCCACACTGGCTAGAAGTTGACGACGGGCTGGGGAAGCAGAGGCCAGAATCAAGGTGGGCATAAACGGGTAGGCTAGATAAGGAAAACAATAGGTAAATGTCAATAAACTTTCATTCTTTTTAGATATATTTAAGATACCTTTTTCTGCCAACCTAACCTAGAGCGGCTATGGAAACCGGAGATTTTAGTAAGCTTTTTCCCTTGTTTGATGCGGGTTCAGCAGAGGCATTGGGGGGAATGTTAGGCGTGGCCTGGCAAAATGATTATCCAGCCAACCGGGCAATTCTGATTGAAGATGCCTGGGGAAATGCCGTCTATTTCATTTTGGCAGGCTGGGTCAAGGTGCGCCGCTTAGGGAGCAATCAGACTGAACATACCCTGGCGATTCTCGGCCCCGGCGACTTTTTTGGGGAAATGGCAATTTTAGACCAGGCCCCGCGCTCGACCGATGTTGTCGCCTTAACCCGGGCTGAAATCATGGCGATACCTTCACAAAAATTTACACAAGTTCTGCTGCGGGAGCCAAAGTTAAATTATCGGATGTTGCAACTGATGGCCCAACGGCTACGCCAGACCAACTCCCGTATTGAAGCTATTCACTATCCACCCGCAGTGAAATTAGCCAATGTCCTAGTGGGGTTAGGGCAACGTTACGGGCAGCCCAGCGGGGGAATGACAGCAACCCTCTGTAATGTCCCGGCCAAAGATCTGGCAGATATGGCTAGTATTAGCACAGAGGAAGCGGCGAAGTTGCTAGATCGGTTTGCTACCAAAGGCTGGCTAAAAGTTGACCCCCAGGCCCAGACTCTCAATCTGCTTAACTTGTCCCAGTTGCGGCAATTAGTTGAACAGCAAATTCTCGCTGCGGGTCATGGGTAGGGTACAAGGGAGCCGACATGATCTGATGATCTTAAGTGGCACCCATGGGCTACCCGGGAAAACTAGATTGGGTTAGGCTGTACACTATAAGCTTTACAATGCTGGCTCTACAAAATTTTCATGTTTTCAAGGAATTTCCGACTTCCATGTGTTCTTAACTGATTAGCTGATTATGATTAATACCGAAAGCCATTCCAGTTCTAAGCGCTCCTCAGAACCAGGACAACTTGATGATCGTGAAGTGATTCAGGAGTTTGCTGCGGGTATTGTCAGTGGGCAACCTAAGATGGTGTGTAATCGGAATTTAAGAGTGGATATCGTGTTCCGGGAAGCCCAATTATTAGCGCAACGGGAGGGGATTATTGCTCGGGTGAATTTAGAAAGTCCCCAGGCCTGCTTGGATGTGCGGGAAAAGTCTCCTTACATGGGCTTAATTCAGGAAGCTTTTATCCCCTATGACATTTTTTTAATGGGTAAATCCACTGTCCCTGGGTTTGCCCGCTTTGAGTACCGAACCGTCCCCGAGGGATATGTAGCCCAATACACAGAGGCCGGGATTCTCTGGAAAGATCGCTGGAGACAAGGCAAACGCCGTCCCGTCAATACCTTGGGGGCTATGTCTGGTGTAGATGCCATGATTTTACATCGCGGAACGTGGTATCCAATCCAGAGTGTGAGTGCGGCCAATGGTTTTGTGGTGATTCGGACGCTTGGCCATGAAGCAACCTTAAGTGCGGCGGATTTTGTCCTCTGGCTGAAAAAAGAGGATGGCCGGACAGGGGCCGGTGGAGCTAATTCCCACGAAATTGGTGAGCGAATGTCCACAGTTGCCAATTCCCCGACTCAAGTGCTGCCCCCCGCTCCCAAAGAATCGCCCCATCCGGCCCCAATCTCCCAAGTATCCCCAGAGTCAAAGGCCGAGAATGTCCAGCATGATGACGAATCCACAGTGCTACAGTCTGCGCCCCGCCAAGATGTGCCTGATTTGCCAGAGGATTCCCAAGTTTTTGTCCGAGACCGATCTGAATTTCAAGATATAAAAACCTTTGAGGGAGCGCCGATGAATGACCCCAATGGCGATGCCAGAGCGTTACAAACTCCAACCTACCAGGCCCCGCAACCTGACTATGGCTATGATCCAGAGAATTCTGGGGTCTTCAACATGGATGCCAATGCCCAAATGGCACTCACCTATTTGCAATCCAGTTTGGCTTATTTGCTTCAAGTTGAAAATAAAAGCCCCCAAGTCCACCAGGCGATCCGGGCCACCAGTATGGCGATCCAAAACCTCTTAACCATTTTGAATAGCTAAACGACCTGATCCCTAGGGCTATGGCTTACAGTCCAAAATGAGTGCGAGCGATATTAAGGGCTTCCCCGAGTTTTTCCGGTTTTTTTCCACCGGCCTGGGCAAAATTGGGCCGCCCACAACCACAACAGTAACAGATTTACCCCCTACTTCCCCTGCCAGTAATGGAACCTTGTCAGATTTGATGTTGGCAGCAATTCCCCAGATATTTTTACCTCCATCACCTCACTCATTTAAGTAAATACCCTGTTGAGATAAATAGACTAAAACAAATTTGTAGAGTTGGGGAATGCTCGATTGCGTCACTTCCCAGGTGAGTGTTAAATCAACTTGATTGTAATCATGGATAAGTTTATCCCGCATACCAGCAATTTGTCGCCACGGGATTTCGGGGTGGTTTGTCCGGAAATTTCCTGATAATCGCTTCACAACTTCTCCAATTACTGTAATTTCATACAAAACTGCTAGATGGGTTCGTTTATCTGTAATAAATGACTCTAAGTTCATTCCCTCAACGAATTCGAGAAGGGTGTTACAGGCATCGGCAATATCAAGTAGATAAGCTTGATCTCGATTCATAGATAACCGTTGCTGTTGTGAGAATTTCTTGCCGCCGGATCCAATTGGGACTAGCTTCTATTGCTCTTTTGGTGATTAAATCTATGTTTCGTTGACAAATCGCTTCCAGTTCAAACTCCATATCAACGAGGTCAAGCAGACTGATTTTTGCGGTCGGATCAAAGGTGACAAGTAGATCAAGATCACTATCTGGATGAAAGTCATCCCTCAGTATTGAGCCAAAAAGAGCTAATTCAATGATCTGCCGGGTTTGACAAAATTTTGTGAGTTGGTCGGTTTTAATGCCTAGTTTTTTCTCCAAGTCAGAACTGAGATGAGTGGTTGCCATGATTTATTTTACTCCTCAAAACTAGAGTCCCAATCGCATCCGAGCTAACTCTAAGGCTTCTGCTAGTTTTTCGGGTTGTTTCCCCCCGGCCTGGGCAAAATTTGGTCGTCCACCCCCGCCACCGCCACAGAGTTGAGCCAGTTCTTTAATTAAATTTCCGGCATGATACCCCTGTTTAATTGCTTCTAAACTCATCGCTGCCACTAAACTCGCTTTCCCGTCACTGGCAGAACCTAACACTACTACACCTTGGGGGAGTTTTTGAAGGAACCATTCCGCCGTAGTTTTCAAGCCATTAGGATCCATGTCGGGGAGTTCGGCCACGAGAATATTTAAGTCGTTAACGATCTGGGCCTGGGTGAGTAAATCTTTCGCCTTCAGGAGCGCGAGTTCCGCTTTCAGAGCGTCCCGTTCCTTTTGACTGGTTTTCAGTTCCGTTTGCAGGCCGGTGATCCGCTCAATAATTTCCTCGGGCTTGACCTTGAACCGCTCCATCAACTCCCGCACAATCTGATCTCGTTGATTGAGATAGTCCCGCACCGCAGGCCCGGCAATGGCTTCAATCCGGCGAATTCCTGAGGCCACCCCGGTTTCGGCAATGATCTTGAACAGGCCAATTTCCGCCGTATTGCTCACATGGGTGCCACCGCAGAGTTCCATGGAAACCCCCGGCACATCCAGCACGCGGACTTCGGCTCCATATTTTTCCCCGAACATGGCAATCGCACCCTTGGCTTTGGCTGCGGCGATGGGGAGAATTTCGGTTTGGGTGGCGTGGCTTTCCGTGATCCAAGTGTTGACTTGATCCTCGACTTGCTGAACTTCGGCAGGGGTTAAAGCTCTGGGGCAATTAAAGTCAAACCGCAACCGATCAAAAGCCACCAACGACCCGGCCTGGGAAATCGAGTCATCAATTAGTTTTTTTAGGGCTGCTTGCAGCAAATGGGTAGCGGTGTGGTGGGCTTGTACCCGGCGGCGACAGGTGAGATCAATTTGGGCCGTAACTGGATCCCCGGTCTGGAGATTGCCCCGCTCAATCCGGCCATAGTGAACAAAGATGCCGTTTTCTTTTTGGACATCTTCGATCTGCACCAGGACATCACTGCCAGCTAAGTAACCCCGATCCCCAATTTGTCCCCCGGATTCGGCATAGAAAGGAGTTTCGCTTAAAATCACTTGCACTGAAGTCCCAGGCCCCGCTGTTTTGACAATTTCCCCTTCAACTAGCAGCGCGGCGATTTCAGTCGTCAAGGCAAACTGGTCATAGCCAATAAATTTCGTGGGGTGAATGTGTTCCGCCAGTTGATCCAAACTGCCTTGCACCGTGAGATCAATTGTTTCGTGGGCGGCCTGGGAGCGTTGGCGTTGGCTCTCCATTTCCTTCTCAAAGCCTTTTTCGTCCACCGTTAGTCCCTGTTCGGCAGCAATTTCTTGGGTCAACTCCAGGGGAAAACCATAGGTGTCATAGAGGGTAAAGGCATCCAGGCCAGAGATCATTGCCGGTTTAGATTTTTTCTTAGACGATTTGGCTTTGGCAATAATTTCAGCCAGCAGTTTTTCACCCCGGTCTAAGGTTTTGAGGAAATTCTCTTCTTCCCGTTCCAACTCGGACAAAATCACCGCTTGCCGTTGTCGCACTTGGGGATAAACAGCCTCAGACATTTGGAGCGCCACTTCGGCCACCTCAGTCGTAAAGGGTTTGTTAATCCCGACCAATCGCCCATGCCGAACCACTCGCCGAATCAGCCGCCGCAGCACATAGCCTCGCCCGACATTACTCGCACTCACGCCATCACTGATCAAGTGCACCACGGCCCTGATGTGATCCCCAATGACTTTGAGAGACGTTTTCGTTGTTTCTGGAGAGTCCGCGTAGTTGAGGTTAGCTAAGTTGGCCGTGGCCTGGATAATTGGGAAAATCAAATCCGTTTCGTAATTATTTGGGACTCCCTGCAATACCTGCGCCATCCGCTCCAGGCCCATCCCTGTGTCAATGTTTTTGGCCTGTAAGGGTGTCCGCTGCTTATTGCTATCTTGATTTAGTTCCATGAACACTAGGTTATAAAGCTCAATGAAGCGGGAATCGTCATCGAGATCAATATCTTTAGTGCCGTGTTCGGGGTGAAAATCGTAATAAATTTCCGAACAGGGGCCACAGGGGCCAGTTGGGCCGGCCGTCCAAAAGTTGCTCTCCTCACCCATCCGACAGATTTTTTCCGGGGGAATCCCAATTTTTTTATGCCAAATCTCCCAGGCCTGGTCATCGGATTCAAATACACTCACCACCAGCCGATCCGGGGGTAATTGATAGACTTCGGTTAAGAGTTCCCAGGCCCAGCTAATTGCCTCAGTCTTGAAATAATCGCCAAAACTAAAATTACCCAACATCTCAAAAAAGGTATGATGCCGTGCTGTCCGACCCACGTTTTCAATGTCATTGGTGCGAATACACTTTTGTGAGGTAGTAGCTCTGGGAACAGTCGGGGCCTGTTGTCCGAGAAAAATTGGCTTAAACGGTAACATCCCGGCAATGGTCAGTAAAACGGTCGGATCTTCGGGAATGAGTGATGCACTGGGCAAAATCCGATGTCCCTTGGCGGCATAAAACTCTAAGAACTTTTGCCGAATTTGATCACCAGTTAAAGCAGGGGCAATGAGCCGCGGGGCAGTGGAGGTCATGGGACTTGGGGTTAAGAATGGTTAAGGGACTATTTTTTTATTGTACCCAGGCCTGGGGCTGATCTCACCCCATCGCAGGGGACTGTAGCCCTCGTTGTACTGACTTGATTGCAACTCAATTGTGCAAAAATTATCTGAAGTAATATGAGATAAATAAAAAATATCAAGTATTAATAGTTTAACCTGTGCATATTAATTACTCTCGTTGATTCTTAAAAGTCATCTGTGCAACTGAATATCTCATCAATAAAATCATGAAAAACGAAAGAAATATTTGAAGGCTACCAGTTGTATCTGCGAGTTCGGAATATTGAGTCATGTGATATTGAATGCGGCGTAATATCCTGACTTATAAGGCTCCTGATCATTTAGAAGCGATTCAAATTTATTTGACAGAGCACTTGGCATTACTTCAAGCATATTCAACCCATCCTGTCCCCTAATCTGCTCTTATCCAGGCCAAGACCCATAACAATTTGCAAATATTTTGCTGAGTTTTGTTACAGAAGTCCATCAAGACTCACCACGGCTTCACCCCTCATGGAATCCTAGAAACTATCCTTGCATTAGGTATCACCGGGAAGTTAGAGGATTATGGCAGAACAATACACCCCCACAGTTGTGATTACCGGAGCATCTTCTGGCGTTGGGTTGCAAGCGGCACGGGCCCTGGCCGAAAAAGGCTGGCACGTTGTCATGGCCTGTCGAGACTTGTCCAAAACTGAAACTGCCGCCCAATCCGTGGGGATGAAACCGGGAAGTTACACCATTTTGCCCCTCGATTTAGCCGACTTAAGTCAGGTGCGGCTGTTTGTGGAAAAATTTCGAGCCACTGGGAAGCCCCTAGATGCCCTAGTCTGTAATGCCGCTGTTTACTTACCCCTCCTGAAGGAACCCCTCCGCAGTGCCGATGGCTATGAACTCAGTGTGGCCACCAATCACCTGGGCCATTTTCTGCTTTGTAATTTGATGCTCGAAGACCTGAAAAAATCCACCTATCCTGATCGCCGTCTTGTCATCTTAGGAACCGTGACCGCTAACCCGAAAGAACTGGGGGGTAAAATTCCGATTCCGGCTCCTCCTGATTTAGGTGATTTGGCTGGATTCGAGGCCGGCTTTAAGGCCCCCATTTCAATGATTAACGGCAAGCCCTTCAAGCCCGGAAAAGCCTACAAAGATAGTAAATTATGTAATGTCTTAACCATGCGGGAGTTGCATCGCCGTTACCATGACTCAACGGGGATTACCTTTAGCTCCCTCTATCCCGGTTGTGTGGCCGATACACCCCTGTTCCGGAATCACTATCCTCTGTTTCAAAAGCTTTTCCCCTTGTTTCAGAAAAATATTACCGGCGGCTATGTTTCCCAAGAATTAGCCGGAGATCGGGTGGCGGCTGTGGTGGCGGATCCGGAGTTGAAAGAATCGGGCATCTACTGGAGTTGGGGGAATCGGCAACAACCCGGCCGGCGTTCCTTTGCCCAGGAAGTCTCTAATGAAGCCCAAGATGATGCCAAGGCCCGCAAGTTATGGGATTTGAGTGCCAAACTCTGTGGTCTGAGCTAAATTCTTCCCTCTCTACGTTGTGCAGGGACGATCATGCCGCTGAATTCTAAATTAAGGGTAAATTTCCCCAGGGATTGATCTTGTAGGATAGGGAAGGTCTATGATTCTGGCGGCTGGGTTTGTCGGTTAACTTCTATGACCAGTTTGACCACCGCACCTCATTCTCAACACTGTAATTATCCCCATGAAAGTCGTCTGTCCTCAAAATTCCCTCAGTAGTAAGTTATCCTTGCTCAGTCGAGTTGCGCCAACTAATCCCTCCCATCCAATTTTGGCCAACATTCTTCTGAGTGCTGCCGATGACTATCTGAGCTTGACGGTGTTTGACTTGAGTCTGGGAATGCAGGTGTGGCTGCCGGCAACGGTCAAGGTTCCGGGGACAATCACTGTTTCCGCCAAGTTATTTAACGAAATGGTCTCGCGGTTGCCGAACCAGGACATTGAAATTACGGCCGAAGAGACCCAAGTTATCTTGGATTATGGCTCTGGACATTACCAAATGCAGGGGATTACCGCCGAAGAATTTCCGGCCTTACCGAGCCTCGAAGAAGTGGCCTCCTTGCAACTAACCGCGACTACTCTCCGAGATGGGTTACAGAATAGTCTCTTTGCAGCCAGTAGTGATGAAAGCAAACAGGTGTTGACTGGACTCCATGTCAGTTTTAAGCCCGATGGCCTGGAATTTGCAGCTACGGATGGGCATCGGTTAGCGGTGGCAGCAGCAATTCAAGACATTCCCAGCACCCTATCGCCAATTACAATTCCGGCGAAGTCCTTGCGAGAACTAGAGCGGCTGTTGAGTAAGCAAGAATCTGACCTGACCATGCGCTGTGATACCTCCCAAGTGGTGTTTGAAATTCCCGGCGAGGCCTGTTTAACCAGTCGGCTCCTAGAAGGGCAATATCCCAATTACACCCAACTCCTCCCCCGTCAGTTTGAGCGGCAAGTGACTGTAGAACGGGCTTTATTAGTGGCGGCTTTAGAACGGGTCGCAGTCTTGGCGGCTCAGAAGAACAATGTTGTCAAAATCATTCTGAACACCGAGCAACAACAATTGGAGTTATCGGCGGAAGCTCCACAGTTAGGGAGCGGTCAAGAACTGATTCCGGCCCAAATTTCGGGAGAGTCTTTGGAAGTGGCGTTTAATGTCAAATATGTTTTGGACGGCTTGAAAGTCATGGCCGCCGCAGAAGTCCAACTGCAACTCAATGGGCCGACAACCCCAGCCATTTTGACTCCCTTGGGCGGGATGAAGCTTACCTATTTGGTCATGCCGATTCAAATCCGTAATTAGGCTATCTGGCTTGCCCATTCCTGCGACCTGCTTGCCCCCAGGCCCCTCGGTAGATTTACTGGGCCTGCTTCTTTGGGCAATTCTATCCAGCAAAAGATGCGTAATTTTACGGTAGAGGTCTGATTCTAACTATGGCAGGATACTAATTATCAAAGGTTAAGTAACTTGATCCAAGTGAAAACCCACCGAGAGATAAGGTTCTCTGGATGGCAAGGATGATGAACTGAAGCAGGAGTTTTTCATATTCCCCGTTGTTTTCAGTTCCCTTGTATTCAAAGTAATCTGACTCTGGTGTTCTTGAGGCTGAATTTGAGTTCTCAAGATTGAATGTTTGGCTTGTTGTGTGTCCAGTGAAAATTCCTGATAGCCCCCTTCCTATTGGGTTCTGTGTCTTCAGGTTCGATTTCAATCCTTGTGATGCTCAAGATGAGAGTGTTCCCTTTTTTCTGTGTTTTCCCTCGGGTTGAAAATCGTAACTGTCTCTTAGGCGTAGAGTATTGGTATTGGAATTCCAAAAGTTCCCATAACTAAGTTGCCTGTTGTGTTATTGATGTTCCCCTAATTGAGGCTGCGGCTCGTTTGTTTCCCTGTGGTTACTTTTGTGTAGATTCGTACTACTCTGTATATTTTTTTGCATCACTCAGGCACTTTGGTTTTGATTGAGCTGCTGTGTGCTCATTGATTTCATTAACTTAATTGTTCCCGCAGCCACTTAATTGTTTGGGCCCGGCTGATAAAAGTTAGTTGATGGGGGTTGCGCTGAATGATGATTGGCCCAGTAAACAGGCTTCTCCAAAAAGAAGGACGGTAGATTTCAAGGGTTGGGGGGGGGCCCACAGTGGACGGTTTGTTCCTCCCAGCCATTTTTTCTTTAGAACTGTCTTCAGGTTTTGCTGCATCTTCGGGATTAGGTTCCTGCTGGGCAAGAGAATATCCAGTTTCAGCCAGTAGGGTTGTGATTTGAATATCCAAGGCCTGGGGGTTTGTAGCCGTTAAGGAAAAAGTAGCTGTGTGATTAAAGTAGGCTCCTAAGACACCACCCACCACACCAAAGATTAAGCCAATTCGATAGGGCTGAGGAGTGAGTAAGCTAAGGTGAAGTAATTGACTAGCGACAAAGGCAGCAATCATTGTCGTGCCAGCACAGTAGTAGATAAAGGTGGTACTCACTTCCATTCGCCCAACTTCTGTCGCCTGCGGAGGGTCTGATTTTGGCTGTGACTGGGATGGGCTTGACTGCGAATCAGATTTTGAAGGGGCGGGCATGGCAGCTTATCCGAAAATTCTCCCCCCAGTGTAGCGGTTTACCAGTTCCACATCACAGGCCGGGCGGGGATAGTGGCAATGACCGCTTGACTGAGTTGATCAATGGTGGCAAGTTCCTCTAGGGATAGCTTAATTTGGCTGGCCTGGGCGTTTTCTTGGGCTTGCTGGGGATATCTAGCTCCGACAATGGCTGAGGTTTGGGGTTGGGCAATGAGCCAGGCTAAGGCAAGATTTCCCAAGGTTGTGTGATGATTTGCGGCCATGGGTTTGAGTTGTTCAAGGGTATTGAGGGCCTGGATATAGGTTTCTCCCTGAAAAAGAATGTTAGCCTGCCGATTGTCTCCTGTGGGAAATTCATGGCCTGGGCCATATCGTCCGGTGAGCAACCCTTGAGCCAGAGCAGAGTAAGCCATAATAGTCAGATTGTGTTCGATGCAATAGGGCTGAATATCCGCTTCCACCCATCGCCAAAATAGGGAATAGGGAGGCTGGATACATTCAATGCGACCACAGGCCATCGCTTCCTCAAGTTGCTGCCGAGAAAAATTAGAAACCCCGATGGCCCGAATTTTGCCTTGTTTTTGGAGTTCGAGCAGGGCCGCCATCGTTTCGCTAATCGGGACTAAATCACTATTAAAGGAGCCAGCTGGCCAATGAATTTGATAGAGGTCGATGTAGTCAGTGTTGAGGTTTTTTAGGGAGCGGTGACAGGCCCGGATGACTTCGGCATAACGGAGATGATTGGCAAAGACTTTGGTGGCATAAACGCAATCCTGACGAACATCCCCCAAGGCCTGGGCGACAATTTGCTCCGAGTGACCTTCCCCATAAACTTCAGCCGTATCAATGGTGGTGATGCCCGCTTCATAGGCGGCCCGAATCGTTTGAATGGAATCCTGATCCTCAATCCCGACCCACCAACGCTTGCCAGCTTGCCAGGTTCCCATAATGATTGGGGTAATTTGAATATTGGTTTGTCCAAGGGGGCGGGTTTCCATACAGCAAATTAGGTTCCTAGCTTTAACTTCTCAAACTTACAAAATCACCCATCTGAATAGTAGAGGATTGTGACTCTCTGATCACATTCCAGTTAATCGTAGCTACCCATACCTTTCTTCGTTGAATAATGGGCTACACCTTCAACTTCTAAATCTTCTGCTGTACCCATGCAGTTGAGGCGTAGCCGTCCTTGAGTATCGGCATTGTGAAAATCGGCAAAGACTCTGGGTGCTTTCATGAGATTGACTTCCTGACTCGGATTGGATTAGGGGATATGGGAGTGAGTCAGTCGCTGATTTGTTTGGGAGTTAAGCCTGTCAGGGTGGGATGGAATGGACTTCTACCACTAGTGCGGATCACATCTTCTCCTCCTTTGCGAATCTCACCAACCGTTGTTGAACCAATCTGTTCGTGGGGGATATCAGCTGCTAATTCTCCTATGGACAATCCTACTCCACACTCTAAAGAGATTCCAGCAACTCCACTTGGGTATATGCCTAATCCCCGTTGAATATCTTCTGGGCGATTACGTCCGCCACGAATTACCATTGCTTCATTAGGAATTCTCTCCACAACGGGCATTGATTTAACGACCTGCCAAGCCTATCAGAAACTCTAGCATTACCTCTGTAGGGCTGAAATCAAAACAAGTCAAAAACCCTTAATCAACAATGACTTTTTGAGCAAGGCTGCTATAGTTAAGCTTTGTAAATCCTGTCGCTCTGCCTATGTCCCGCCCAACACTTTATGTTGCCATTACAAATCATGGGTTTGGTCATGTGACTCGTACTGCGGCAGTGATTGCGGATTTACAACAACAACTTCCAGATTTACTGCCTATATTTGTTACCGGCGCGCCGCGTTGGTTATTGAATGCCTATCTTCCTGGGGAATTTATTCATCGGCCCCGCAGCTTAGACTTGGGGGTTGTCCAATCCGATAGTTTGACCATGGACTTGGGGGCAACCTTAGAGCAATGGCAACAGATACAGGCCCAGTCCCTCGATTTAATTGCTGCCGAAGTCAGTTTTATTGAGCAAAATGAAGTTCCTTTGATCCTGGCGGATATTCCCTGTCTAGCAACGGCCATTGGCCAAAAAGCGGGAATTCCCTGTTGGATGAGTAGTAATTTCGGCTGGGATTTTATTTACCAGGCCTGGGGTGGGCCTTTTCAAGACCTCGTGAGTTGGATTGCCGAGCATTTTAGCCACTGCGATCGCTTGTTTCGGTTGCCCTTCCATGAACCCATGGCTGCGTTTCCGGTGCTTGAAGATGTTGGTCTGACGGGGAGCCGGCCACGCTTCAGTACACCAGAGTTAAAGGAAAAATTGAACCTTGACCATCCCCCAGAAAAAACGGTGTTATTGACCTTTGGGGGCCTGGGCCTGGAGCAAATTCCCTATGCAAATCTTGATCGTTTCCCAGATTGGCAATTTATGACGTTTGATCCCAATGCCCCGGCTGGCCTGGCCAATTTACTCAAGCTTTGTGGTCGCACCTATCGCCCTGTAGATATCATGCCCATTTGCGGTCGGATTGTCAGTAAGCCTGGATATGGCACGTTTTCCGAGGCCTTACGCTTAGGCTTGCCCATTAGCAGCCTCGTCCGAGATGATTTTGCTGAGGGCCGGCTGCTCCTGGAGGGATTGCGGACTTACGGCTATCATCAAATCCTGACTCCGGCAGAGTTTTATCAAGGCTCTTGGGATTTTCTGAGGGCAGATCCCCAACCTCCCCAAACAAACTTACCCCTCCCTAATAACGGCAATCAGGCTATTGTCCAAGCCATACAGGATTTTTTGGGGAAGGCCTCATAACTATCTCAACTTGGATCAGGATCATTTGCCCGACTTAGTATAGATTCACACCAAAGACCAGGCCTGCATGAGCCAAAATCCAGCAAAATCTTCCCGCTCAGGACTAGCTTGGACGGCCAAGAAATGGAGATTTTTTACTTGAGCTTGGGCCGCTATAAACGCTTCTGCCGCAGTGATTAGGTCTTGATTCGGCAATGTCACGAGTGTCCAGCGGTCATCGGCTCCTGTTTCCAGCACCATTTGCGGATCACGCCCCAGCTCTAAGCTTAAGCAAGCTGGTTCCAGTCCCGACATCCAGGCCGCCAGAGGTAATGCTCGCTGCGAATAAATGATAATTCCGGGAATTAATGACTCAGGATCGAGGCCAGACAAGGAAAACACCTCGCCAAACTTAATCTCCCACTCGGTTGCGTTGGCAAATTCGGCCACGGGCAGACTGACAAATTGCCATTTCTGACCTTGAAGGGCATCGGGTAATGGTAGGGCTTTGGCCTGGGGTAGTTCGGGGGGTGGGGCAATCAAGGGCTGATAGCCGGGGGTTTGGGGATAGACCTGCTCTTGGCGCTCGGCTAACCACTCATAGAGACCAAAGGTGCGGCGACTGGCTAATCCGGGAATTCCAGCCGCTTCACATCCCCGCAGAATAATGCTGTTCATGGGGCGGCGAAAAAAGCGAATCCGCTCCGGTCGTTCTGACTCTGGCAAATTAAATTCCTGCTGCCACTGCTGAACGGCCTCCTGAATAGCGGACATCAACCAGCGAGCATTGGCTTCTGCTCCAGAGCAATATTTGGCAAATTGGAATGTTAACTGACGGTTACAAATTAAAACTTCCCAGAGTTTCTTTTGTTGTGTATCTAAAATAGGGCGCGAATAAAAATCCAATTCCCAAATTGTCCCCATGCCACCCCATCCCAGTTGGTGAATAATTGACCCTGTTACTACCCCAAAGTCTCTAAGAAGTAATTTGTAGTTGAACCCAGGCCACTTCTAGGTTAGACCCTAGCCGCCCTTTGAGCAAATGTATAAGAAAATACAGATTTTCCGAACAAATAACTGATGCAATCTAGGGTTAAAAGCAGGTAAACAGGTTCACTATCTGAAACTACCGGCATCTGAACGTCCAATTTTGTTTCTGTCTGAGTTATTGATCGGGCAGATAAATAACAAACCCTATTAGGGGCGGTCACTCACTCACACTCCGTTGAAGTTTAGTGTCTAAGCACGAGACTTTTTATTGTTGTCAATTTATTTAGAGGAATCTCGAAGCGTGATGTTAAAGCTGAAATCGAAACAAGGGAGGCGGACAAAACGGCCGGGAGTGAGGCTGAGGGTTAATCGCAACTTATTTGCCCAAGCTTTGCCCTCCATTAAATTATCTCCCGCCTGGTTTGCCTGTATTCCGGCGGCTTTGTTCATTTTCTTGGGCTGGGAATTCTCGGCCTGGGCGGCGGATGAACCATTGACGGTGGAAACACTACAAGGGTACCTGAATACAACCTTTGTCTTTATTGCCGCTGTTCTGGTTATTTTCATGAACGCCGGGTTCGGGATGCTGGAAGCAGGCTTCTGTCGTCAGAAAAATGCCGTTAACATCTTGGCCAAAAACTTAATTGTCTTTGCCCTGGCAACTATTGCTTTCTGGGCCCTTGGGTTTTCTTTCATGTTTGGAAAAGAAGGAGGAAATGGCTTTATTGGCCTGGGTGGTTACTTCCTGAGCAGTGAAAGCCCCGATACCTACGAAACCTTTGGCCTACCCATTCCGGTCTTTTTCCTGTTCCAGGTTGCCTTCGCTGGCACTGCGGCCACGATTGTTTCCGGGGCAGTAGCTGAACGGATTAAGTTTGTGGACTTCTTGATTTTTAGCCTATTGTTGGTGGGGATTTCCTACCCGATTACTGGCCACTGGGTTTGGGGTGGCGGGATGCTTGGCTCCATCGGTTTCCTGGGCGAAGGCGTGGCTTTCAAAGACTTTGCTGGCTCTACCGTTGTTCACATGGTTGGCGGCTGGGCAGCTCTGATGGGGGCAGCTTTCTTGGGGCCTCGGATTGGTAAATACAATCCCGATGGCACTCCTAATGCAATCCCCGGCCACAACATGGGCTTTGCGATGCTCGGCTGCTTGATTCTCTGGATCGGCTGGTTTGGATTTAACCCTGGTTCCCAGTTGGCGGCTGATGATGCTGTCCCCTATATTGCTGTCACCACAAACTTAGCCGCTGCCGCTGGTGGAATTACCGCCACCGTGACTGCTTGGCTTGTTATTGGTAAGCCCGATCTCTCGATGATCATCAACGGAATTCTGGCTGGCCTGGTGGCGATTACGGCTGGGTGTGCCGGTGTGTCCTACTGGGGTGCAGTGATCATTGGGGCCATTGCCGGGATTATTGTCGTCTTTTCTGTCCTATTCTTTGACAAAATTAAGATTGACGATCCCGTTGGTGCCACCTCGGTTCACCTGGTGAATGGTGCCTGGGGAACTCTAGCTGTGGGTCTGTTTGACAAGGACTTAGGCTTGCTCTACGGTCACGGCGCTACCCAGTTGATTGCTCAGATCGTCGGTATTCTCACCATTGGTGGCTTCACCGTTGTCCTGACCTCTATCTTCTGGATGATCCTGAAAGCTACCCTCGGCATTCGGGTCCATGAGGAAGAAGAACTTAAAGGTTTGGACATCAGTGAGCATGGGATGGAAGCTTACAGCGGGTTCTTGAAAGAGTAGTGTTTCGGGAACTGAGTTAATTAAATATTCCATAAACGGGCTAGTCTCTCATAGGGGCAGCCCTTTTTTCTTAGGTAGGATAGGAGAGGCCAAACCAGGAAAAAGAACAGATGGCAGCAATGCATGGCAGTGGGGAGCCAGACTTAGCACAGTTTCATCACCGGTATCCGACGGGTAGTTTGACGGCAGATTTATTGCAAATTCATGATGGCTTGTTTATTGTCCAGGCCAAAATCCAGGTCGGCGGAACCACCTTAGCCACAGGCCTGGGAGCTGCCCCTGCCATTGAACAGGCCGAGGATTTAGCGCGCCAACGGGCCCTTGCTGTTCTGGGAATTGTGATTACGACCTATGAACCGCCCGCCCATTTAATCGGTACAGTTCCCCAGGCCCTGCTAAACCCGGCTCGACCTCAACCCCTGCCGGAAAGCACCTATTCCTTCCCTGAAGCTGAAGCCCCTCAATCCTGGCACAAGCCGGACGATCCCCAGGCCAGCCTATTCATGGATGACACCCCACCACCCAGCCCCAGCCCCTCTAGCCGCCCCTCTCGTCCCCCTGCCCGCCCCCAACCTGAACTAACCCCGTCGCCGCCGTTAGATTTGTCGGATGTGATTGCCCAAACAACTGTAGAACTAAAGCGACTAGGTTGGACAGAAGTTCAGGGACGCAGTTACCTACAACGAACCTATAAAAAACGCTCCCGCCAACAACTCAGTGACGATGAATTGTTAGAGTTTCTTGACTATTTACGGCAACAGCCCGGATCTGGAGAGCCGGATTTCTAGGCCAATGCAGCAGCCAGACGCTCTGAGAATTCATAATTTTTATAATTTGAGAAGGTTTTGTTATCCTAAAATGAGTTGTTGCTTGGCCTAGAAATTTTCGTTACTGCTGTGCAATGATTCCGAGGCTTGAACTTGACCGATGCCGTCAGCCCTTTACCCGAATCATGGATTGTGACCAATGAGCGAACAGCCCTCTCCCTACGAGCAATTGCAGGTTTCGCAGGAGGCCACCTTTGAAGAAATTCAGGCGGCACGGGACACACTACTCCAAACTCATTTAGATGACGACCGTTTCCGCACCACAATCGAGGCGGCCTACGATGCCATTTTGATGGATCGGTTACGACTACGCCAAGAAGGAAAAATTAAAGTTCCTGAGCGGATTCGCTTTGCGGAACGATTAGCCGAGCAGCCCCCCAAAAAAACGGCTAAACCCACCAACCCTCGCTTCAATCTTCCTTGGCAAGAATGGATCGATAAGCCTCCAGTCATGTCCTTAGTCATTACGACTTTGGTGTATGGCAGTTTGGCTGGCCTGGGCCTGGTGGCCAATACTGATTCCTTGGCGTTACTGTTGGCCTTGGGAGTTGGCTTTAATTTAGTTTGGTTGAATCGCAAGGAACAACGGCTCGGACGAGCATTTTTGATCACCTTAGTCGCCTTACTGATTGGGGCAGCTATTGGCGGGGGGCTGGCTAGTTTGGGAATTTTTGGCTTTGCTGGTAATGTAGAAGGCCTGGTGAGTGTCTTTATTTACTTGATCTTTTGGATAGTGAGTAACTTTCTCCGATGAACCCGAATGATCCCTTCGCCTCATCCTGGGGACAACTTCTCCAAGATCTGGATCAACGCCTAACTCGCTTAGAACAGATGATCCACTCCAATGCTCGTTCCATTGCGGCCAATAGCCAGATCATCGCCGAACTCAAACAACAACAGTCCCAAACAGATACCCATGTGGGCCGGCTCGTGGAATCGGTCTTAAAGTTGGCAGAACATTTAGAGGCGGATCAGGAGCGGCGGCATCGCATCTTGGAAATTCTTCTTCAACAGGCCGAGCGGGAAAACCAAGTTCTAGATTCCTTAACTACAGCCCAAGAGCGGCAAGCTGAAATTCTCTGTCATTTAGTTGATTTTGAGCAAGAAAAAAATTCCTAACTCTTGGCAATGGTTGAGGATGCAGATAGTGCCTCAAATTTCAGGGCGAGGGAAGCAAATCCAGCAATTTTTTGATGTTGTTTTTGGGGCAGTTGTCCTTGGAATGTTGACTTGGGCCTGGGGCCTGGGCATACCTGTCCATGGAGCCACCCTACAGCCAACAACTGAACCCTATGTGGAGCGGGCCATGCATCAGGTGACGGAATTTAGCCTTAAAAATGGAATGCGCTTTATTGTCATGGAGCAGCACCAGGCCCCGATCATTTCCTTTCTGACCTATGCCGATGTCGGTGGGGTAGATGAACCAGAGGGACAAACTGGAGTGGCCCACTACTTAGAACATCTCGCCTTTAAGGGAACTCGGAAAATTGGCAGCCAGGATTTTCAACAAGAGGCCCAGTATTTAGATCAATTAGATCACTTATTTACCCAGATCCAGGCCGCCAAACAACAGCAGCAGACAAATCAACTAAAAACCCTTTTAGATCAGTTCAATCAAGTCCAGGCCCAGGCCAGTAAATTTGTCATTTCTAATCAATACGGGCAAATTGTCCAACAGGCTGGGGGCGTGGGCTTAAATGCAACCACCTCTGCGGATGCAACTCGTTACTTCTACAGTTTTCCCGCCAATAAACTCGAACTGTGGATGTCCTTAGAGTCAGAGCGGTTTTTAGAACCAGTCTTCCGAGACTTTTTTACTGAGAAGCAGGTGATCCTAGAAGAACGGCGCATGCGAACCGAAAACTCAGCCACCGGACAACTTTTTGATACGTTCCTAAGCACCACCTTTGAGCAGCATCCCTATCGCCGGCCTGTGATTGGCTATGAAGCGGATATTGCCAACTTAACCCGCCAGAATGTTACAGACTTTTTTCAGCAGTATTATGCTCTCGGCAACTTGACCATGGTACTGGTGGGCGATGTGGAACCCAAGCAGGTTAAAACCTTGGCTGAACAGTATTTTGGTCGTTATCCGCAGCGTCCCTTACCCCCCAAAGTGACCACAGTTGACCCTCCCCTAACTGCACCGCGCCAAGCCCAGATTCAACTGCCCAGTCAACCCTACTATGTGGAAGCCTATCCCTGTCCGCCGCTGAAGGATCGAGATTATTCACTGTATGAACTCCTCACCCAAGTCTTGACCAGTGGCCGTACCTCCCGGTTATACCAGGCCCTAGTGTTACAAGCCAAAATTGCCCTTAATGTCCAAGCCTTTACAGGTTATCCAGGTAATAAATATCCAAATCGGCTGGTGATATATGCCTTACCCGCTCCCGGCCATAGCACCAAGGAAGTCGCCCAGGCCATCCAGACCGAGTTAAGCCACCTCCAGACCACACCAATCAGTGATGTCGAACTCAGCCGCCTCCAAACTCAAGCCCGCATGGATCTACTTCAAGCCCTGATGTCCACGGAAGGGATGGCCAAACAACTGGCAGAATATGCGGTCAAAACTGGAGATTGGCGGAATCTATTTCAGCAGTTAGAGATTATTGAAGCCGTTACTCCAGCCGATATTCAGCGGGTCGCCCAGGCCCTACACCCAGAGCAACGAACAACCGTAGAAGTGATCAGTGAGGCATCCGTAGGTTAAGTCAGTCTTGTTCCGGTCTTATCCTCAATGGGTAACAGGCGATAACTTAGCCAAGCCCCAGTCCTTAAGCATTACAGGAGATGGATATATCCAGATTGAACCAAAAGTAATGATAAATCCCTTGGGAGTTGATCCGGGCTGACTCTTGCACGGCCTAGAACAGTTTGTTGAGCGGGATAAATCCTAGTTTGCGTCTTATCCTAGATCCATCGGCTGATGGATATTGGTGGACTACGGCTGTTGCACCGCGGCATTTTCAGGAGCAAACATTATGGCGATTGCCTCGATTAACCCGACAACGGGAGATGTAATTCAAAACTTTACAGCCTTATCCGAGCAGGAACTCACAACAGCGGTGGCCCAGGCCCAAGCAGCATTTGAATCCTATCGCCATACGACCTTTGAAGAGCGGGCTAGTTGGATGTTGAAAGCCGCTGCCCTGTTGGTGGCCCATCGAGAAGACTATGCCCGTTTAATGACTTTAGAAATGGGAAAGCCGATCACCGAGGCCATTGCGGAAGTCGAAAAGTCGGCCTGGGTCTGTCGATTCTATGCCGAGAATGCCGAAACATTTTTGAGCCAAGAAAGCATTGCCACCGATGCCCACCATAGCTATGTCACCTATCACCCCTTGGGCGCAATTTTAGCCGTCATGCCCTGGAATTTTCCCTTTTGGCAAGTGTTTCGGTTTGCGGCTCCAGCCCTGATGGCCGGTAATGTTGGCTTACTCAAACACGCTTCCAATGTGCCCCAATGTGCCCTCAAAATTGCCGAAATTTTCCAGGCCGCGGGGTTTCCAGCTCAGGTCTTTCAAACGTTACTGATTGGGGCAGATCAAATTGCTCCCCTGATCAGTGATCCCAGAATTAAAGCCGCGACCCTGACTGGCAGTGAACCCGCGGGGATGAGTTTAGCCCAGGCCAGTGGCCATGAACTGAAAAAAGTGGTTTTGGAGTTAGGGGGCAGCGATCCGTTTATTGTCCTGGAAAGTGCGGATATTGCCAGTGCTGCCGAAACTGCTGCCAAAGCCCGGATGATCAATAATGGTCAATCCTGTGTTGCTGCTAAACGATTTATTGTCGCTGAATCTGTGGCCGATGAATTTACCGAAAAGTTTATTGCCCAGCTTCAACATTGGAAAATTGGGGATCCCTTTGATGCCACTACGCAACTCGGCCCCTTAGCGACTGAAAAAATTCTTTTAGAGCTGGATCAACAAGTCCAAACCGCGGTTGAACATGGAGCTAAAATTCTCTTAGGTGGTACATCTCTTAAAGACAGTCCAGAATTACCCGCCTCAATCCGGTCAGGCTATTACTATCCCCCAACAGTATTAACTCGCATCACCCCCCACAATCCGGCCTTTGTTCAGGAGTTTTTTGGCCCCGTTGCCTTGGTTTTCACAGTTAAAGACATCACTGAAGCCATTAAATTAGCCAATGCCACCCCCTTTGGTTTAGCCGCTAGTGCCTGGACAAATGACCCCCAAGAGCAAATCCAACTGATCCGAGATTTGGAAGCGGGAGCCGTGTTTATCAATGGCCTGGTGAAGTCGGATCCGCGTTTACCCTTTGGCGGCATTAAACGCTCTGGCTTTGGGCGGGAATTGGGCCGGCCGGGGATTTTAGAATTTGTCAACATTAAAACAGTTTGGATTAAGTGAACTCCTATGGCTGCCACTCCTGCCCTTTCAACTCCAGCAGAACTCGAACTATCCTCGGCTCCAGTTGTTAATCCTGAAGTTATTCCTGTTTACCGGCCTGGGCAAGCGGTTTCTCTAGCAGACTTTCTGGCCCATCCTCCCGACCAATGTGAATGGATTGATCACATTATCGAAGAAAAGACGGGTATGACCCTTAATCATGCAGCAACCCAGGCCAAACTGGCATACCTCTGGCAGCAGTATTTATTTCAGGAGCAGTTAACAGGACGAGTCTTAGTCGAAGCTCTTTGTCGAACCCAAACCCAAGGGCGGCGGCCTGATGTGGCATTTGTCACTGGGGAGTTACTGGGCCAAATTGCGGGAAAAGTTGCCTTAGATCAGAGTTTTCCCTTGATTGCTGAGATTGCCTCTCCCGATGATCCCGGAGAAGGATTATTAGCCAAAGCCAAAGAATATTTAGAGTCTGGGGCCCAAGAGGTGTGGATTATCTTTCCCGAAAATAAGATTGTGTTAACGGCGATCATGGCTTCTGAAACTGTGCATTGGCAGGTATTTGATCGGACTAACCCCATCGTGACAAGGGCAATTCTCCCCGGCCTGGTGGTTAATTTGGCGGAATTATTTCAGTAAGATGCCTGGGTTAACTCTTGGATTCTGAAGTTGCAGCTAAAAACGTTTTTCCCCACTCATGCATACTTTTGAGGACTGGATAGAGGGTTTGTCCGAGGGATGTTAAGGAATATTCAACCCGTGGCGGTACTTGTTGATAGACTTGGCGGTGAACAATGCCATCCTGTTCCAACTCCCGTAATTGTTGTGTCAGCATTTTCTGCGTAATCCCTGGCAAGGCCCGATTTAAGGCACTAAACCGCTGGGTTCCACCAAATAACTCCCGTAAAATTAGCACTTTCCAGCGGCCGCCAATCACTTGCAAGGTGGCTTCAACAGCACAATGAGATTCTTGAGATAGGTCGGCGTAACTATCCGTAAATGTGTCCATAGTATCTTTTTGGTAAGTATCTTACTTTTTTGTAGGTACTTCACATTTTATCGGTTTAATCGCTACAGTAAGGATCAGGATTAAAACGCGTATTTGAAGGAACTCCCCCGCATGGAAAAACTCGCTCTCACCCAATATCCAATTCATGAGCTAATCCAACGCCGCTGGAGTCCCCTTGCCTTCAGTCAGCAACCCGTCGAGCCAGAAAAAATTGCCAGTTTATTGGAAGCCGCCCGTTGGGCCTCATCGTGTTTTAATGAGCAACCCTGGTTATTTCTAGTGGCCACCCAAGCCCAAACAGAAGACTATCAACGCCTCTTTAGCTGTCTGGTGGAAGCAAACCAGGCCTGGGTTCAAAATGCCCCTGTGCTGATGATTGGGGTGGCGAAACTCACCTTTGATCACAACGGTAAGCCCAATGCCCATGCCTATTATGATTTGGGAGCCGCCGTGGCCCAATTAACGGTTCAAGCCACCGCCAGCGGTCTATTTGTCCATCAGATGGCCGGGTTTGATACTGCCAAAGCGCGAGAATTCTGTGAGATTCCAACGGGATATGATCCGGTGGTTGCCATCGCCTTGGGATATTACGGAGACAGACAGCAACTCAGTGACAAACTGCAAGAACGGGAAGCCTCATCGCGGGGCCGCAAAGCCTTTCCTAATTTTGTTTTTACAAGTCATTGGCAACAGCCCTATCCTCTACCCTAAACATTGATTAATCAGAGTCTTAATTATTAGTAATACTTGTTCTTTATCCCTTATTTGAGGTGTCTTCTATGTCAATGCTAACGGCCTTAAAAACTAAACTCTATCCCGCCAAAGAACGGGGCCATGTCCGCTTGGGTTGGTTAGAAAGCTACCACACGTTCTCGTTTTCTAATTTCTACGATCCGCAACGGATGGGATTCAGCCAACTCCGGGTGATCAACCATGACTATATTGCCCCCCAAGGCGGGTTTCCCAATCATCCCCATCAGGATATGGAAATTCTCACCTATGTTCTTAAAGGAGCCTTAGAGCATCGGGATAGTTTAGGTAATGGCGCGATTATCCAGGCCGGGGATGTGCAAATCATGAGTGCTGGCACGGGAATTATTCACAGCGAATTTAACCCATCTAGCACTGAGCCTGTGGAATTACTGCAAATCTGGATTCACCCTGATCAGCAAGGCCTGTCCCCCCGATATGCCCAAGAGTCCTTAGACCCAACCGCTAAACTTAACCAATTTCACCTGATTGCCGCCCCACCCAGCCAAGGAGGAACTGTAATCATTTACCAAGATGCCCGGATTTCTGCTGCTAATCTTCAAGCCGGCCATCCCCTGACCCAAGACTTGGCCCCCGGTCGCTTAGGGTGGTTAGAGGTGGCCCAGGGAGAGGTTTTGGTGAATGATCACCCCTTGCAGGAGGGAGATGGCCTGGCGGTTACGGGACCGGGAACTCTGACCATGCTCACCATGACCGAGGCAGAATTACTCTGGTTTGATCTCCCCCCTGCTTAAGGCTCTGGTTAGGCCCGAGGAATTATTGAGGCATTTCTGGGGCCTGGAACGGATTTTCACCTACACCGAGGGTTTTCTTGCTGGACTTGAGAGCGTGCCACAGGCCCTTGATTTTGCCATAGGCTTCGAGAGGAGAAAGCTTGCCATTAGTTTGGAGTGCCGTAATGTAGCTAACCTGGGTAGCAAAGTCTTGCAAATTGGCATCAAACGCAAGATTTTCTAACTTGACCGTCCCATAGTAGCGACTACGGGGATAAAGAAAGGCTTGTTTATCCATCTTTCCTCCCTTTTAACTTGGTTTTAACCTTATCTTAACCTAGTTATCTAGTTCATGTTGAGGCGGAATTAACGGAAAAGTTGACAGATTTGCTCAGCTCTGACGCTAACGTTAGTTTTAGTTATAGTCATTTCGGCAAAAACTGGGACACTCAAAAGTCCAGTTCGTAATGGTTTCAAGTATTTTTGTGTTTCATTCCTAAGCGAAATGACTATGACTATATAGAGAGATTTACCAAGGGCTGCTAATCATTGTGAAGGCGGCCCAGTAACGAGGATGGCGAAAATTGACTGTACTAGAGCGGGCTAGGTTGCTGGGCAAGGTAATGTCTGCTTTGGAAAGATGCAATGTATTTTGAATCACTTCTACCTCTCCCCTGAGCAGATGCAATTGGGCTTGGCGTAAGGCTTCTCCTTTGGTTGAAAAACGCGACATCTGCCCATAAAATTCCCCCATGAGTGCGAGGGTTCCCAAATCATCCACATACCAGAGACTCGCGAGGGCCGACTTAACCCCGGCCTGCAAGGCTACCCCCGCAAACCCCAGTTCGGCTTGATGATCCCCCACTGCAGTCCGACAGGCACTCAACACGAGGAGATCCACCATGGGTTTTTGCCAAGGCATCCGATCCATATCTTGCAAATTGAGGGACTGATCCCAAAGCTGAATAAAGGATTCGTTGGGGGTTCCAGGCCGAAACTCCGCATGAGTTGCCAAGTGAACAATGTCAAAGGGAGTCTTGCGTAATTGCTTTTTAAGATTTTCCAACGTAAAGTCTTGATTAAGAAACTCAGCGGAACGAGGGGTATTCACCTTCTGCACAATGGTATTCAGCTCTACTGGAACGGCTGGCAAAGGGCTAAGGCTTCTAAATTCCGAAGCTCCCATCGCTAAGATGCGGGGCCGGTGTAAGGACTTTGAGGTGAGCTTAATCAAGTTAAAAGCGGGAATCCGACTAAGGGCATAGTTCTCGACGAGGAATTGTTGACCATCAAAAAGGGCTGCTAAGGGCAAAGTCCGTACCCCAGAACCCAGGCAAAAAAGGAGTGATTCAATGCCCTGGGGTTGGAGATATTCAGCTTCAAAGGGGGCAATGATCCACCGATAAAGTTGCTGGGCAGCCGGAAAATTCTTCTCCCTGACTACCGGGCTGGATACCTCCCGCTGAAATTTCTCCACCACTGGCAAAAGTAGTTCTTGGCGGGCTTCTGGCAAATCCTTGACCACTGGGGCTTGATTGGGCGTAATCAAAACTAGGTGTAGGTCATTGGCCCGGGGAATGACCCAAAGAACGGCTGTTTTTTGCCCCGTGCTGCGGCTGATTTTGGCTAGACTCGTGGCGATGGTGGCGGGGTCTTGGGTGACAGTGGCTAAATCACGCCCGAAGTAGGTGTCAAAGTCATTTTTGAGTCGCTTCTCCATGTTTAAGACGGCTTGACTCAACTCAGGGGAGACTTGGGGGCGCGCCATTGTGGCCAAGCTCATCAAATTCCCACTAACCACAATGATGAACGTGATTAGAGCAATCACCAGGCCTGTGCGAAATTTACTCATCGATCAATCTCTATCTACCCCAACACTCTCTAGTTTATGGTCGAATTCTGATGGAGGGATTCTGAAGGCTGCATCATGTCAAAAGATTACCCCTCTTGAATGGGATGAAGGACAGCTCAAAATCCTTTTCTTAGCAGCACATCTAAGGAGTTACATCGGCCAAAACAGTCCATGTAATGCGGTCGTTTTTCAGGTCAGCGTAAATTTAAGACTTTCAAAACTCTCAGAGTGATTTGAACTCATGGCAACAGATCGTCTTTACTGTTCATCTCGAATTAATCAATCAGACTGCTGCCCCAGTTTATGTAAGGCTGCAACTAGTGGTTGAGGAAGGATGCGGAGAATTTTACCAGTCGGACGCTGAAGCGGAACAAGTTGGACGCTGGCCTGAAAATAGATCAGACTTAAATCTGGGGATACCACCCATTGATCAAAGCAGAGGCGCACTTTTTCTTGGCGGACAAAGCGAGTTCTCACAAAGGCAGTTTGCCCAAATTTCAGGGCCTGGAGGTAACGAGCTTCTAAGCGCACCACGGGTAGATCAAAGCCTAAGTTGACTAAGTCAGCAAACTCAATTCCCCCTTGTCGTAAACAATCAATCCGGGCTTCTTCTAACCAGGCCAGGTAACTACCATGCCAGGCCACCCCTGCATAATCTGTTTGATGGGGTTGGACGCGTACAGGGTAGTTGAGCCAAGGGGTAGAAGGTACCATCAGTTGATCAGCTTCCTTGTCGGTGATTGAGGTGAGCGGTCTTGGCGGTCAAGAATCGTGATTTGGGAATTGGCCAGGCCAGTCGATCCCTTGCTGACACAACCATGACGTTTTGTAGATTAACCCGTAAGGCCTGGGCTTGTCCGCCTTAAGATCTAAGCTAACAGCAGGATTGAGGGCATAACTCCGAAATTGGCAGAGGTTTTGATTGCTGCGTTGTTTCGGTCGTTCCTGTTGTGGGATGCCATTAGTTATTGAAGCTGATGAGGTAAATCATGATTCGTAATATTTTGCTGGCGGACTCCGGCACTGGCCAGGCAGAGTTGATGTTGAAGTCGCTCATGGAACTACCAGCAGTACAGGGAGCCACCGTGTCGGTTCTTCATGTCATTCCCCCCAAAGTTGTTGCTGAAGAAGTAGAAGCCCAGCGCGCCGAAGGGGTGAAACTATTAGCCCAGGCCGTGGAACGACTCCATCTGAATCCCCAGCAAGTCCATAGCGTCAACACTATTCTCCGGGAGGGAGACCCGAAAGATACGGTTTGTCGGGTGGCAGAAGAACTCAACACGGACTTGATCATCATGGGGTCTCGAGGCCTCAAACGCTTGCAATCCATCTTGGCGAATTCAGTTAGTCAGTATGTCTTTCAACTCTCTACCCGCCCAATGCTCCTGGTCCGAGATGACATTTACGTCCAAAAAATTAATCGGATTATGGTAGCCCTCAATCCCTCCAGTTCTAGCCAGGCCGCGTTGAAGGTCGCCCTCAATTTAATTCAGGATGTCAAGGGTGGCAAGCTAATTCTGGCCCATGTTAATCCTGACCTCAAAGGTAGTGGCCCCCTGACCAGTACTGAAGCGGAACAGGATTCAGTCATTGCCCCGGCGGTTGCTGAAGCCAAAAAACGGGGAATTGCCTATCAATGCTTTGTGAGTTCTGGCCGGCCTGGGGAAGAAGTCTGCCGGATTGCCCAGGAAACCAATGCGGACTTATTGGTGCTGGGATCCCCTGATCGCCGCCCCTCCATTGCCCGGAGCTTGCCGGATCTGGATCGCCTATTGGGAACATCCATGTCTGACTATGTGCGAGTTTATGCCGAATGTCCGGTGCTATTCAGTCGTCAACCGGAAGCATAGAGACACCTCCCAGGCCTTGGGCTATAGGGTCATGCAAACTGTGCTGAGAGAGGAGAAATGTTGCAAACACTGCCCATCAAGGATTTCCTGCCTTATCCCTCTCTCACCCTAAATGGGGAACGCTATAGATGAGTCCACCTTGTAGGGCCAAGCACCACCGCCCTTGGGAAGATCTGTGATGTCTGGGGAGTTGGCCTATGCCCAGCCCTGCCAGGAGTATCTACATCTTCCCAAGATTCAGCCTTATTTTTTGGGCGGGGTTGCGGGTGTGGTGCTGGCCGGGGTTGCTGGACTGGGGGCGGGGTTACTACTGCGCTGTAGTTGGACTGCGGCTTGGATCGCATCAGGGGTTTGAACCAATTGGATTTGCCCCACCGCTGGATCGTTACTGCTCAGGAGGGTCGCCACCAGCATATCCAACATCACCACCCGAATATTTGTATTTTTGGCTAAGTCGGGATTCGTCTTGCGGGCCGTATCTAGCTCCGTTTGCAATTGAGTATTGTCAAAGTAAAAAGGGACAAAGCGCATGGTCTTGGCCTGGCCGTTTTCCTGGACTTTGGCTTCAATGGCAATCGGATTACCAGATTTAATATCGGCTACATAGAATAGCGGTGTCCCCGTCCGAAAGGGCTGCCCATCTTTAGTGACGAGCTTGCCCTCTTTTTCTTGGATGTCACCAGACTGCTTGAGCATGGCAATGGCCTTTTCCAGTTGGACGCGAGAAGGGACAATATCCACGCCCAAGGTGGGATTTTTCTGAGCATCTAAGGCGGCCTTCAATGCCCCACTTAGAGAGGCTGGCGTAACTTTTGCACTGTTCCCAATCTGCGGCTGCTGTTGCTTCAGGCTGGTAATCGTTGCTTCTGCGTCCTGCTTGCTAATGAAAAAAGTAAAGACTTGGACTTGTTTGGTTTTATCGGCGGGACTGGGGACAGAATAAGTGAGTGGCTCACCTTTGGCATTGGTGATCATGAAAATCGGGACATTGCTCAGTTGCTGTAACACCTGTTCCTGGGGCAAGGCTTGGACAACCATCTGGCGCGTCATCGCTGGGGCAATCCACATCCCACTGATTAAACTAGCTAAGACCCCGAAGCGAGCCAACCTATTCATAAATTCTCCTAAAAATTCGCAAATTACTCAAAAATTAGGGACAGAGGGGAGCCACATGATCGTTGTTGATTGTTGTTGTTTTATCGCCTTCACTCCGGTCACTATGCATATCCCAAAAAGAAAATTAGTCCGTAGGATACTTTGACTATGGTACTGGGACAGTGACGGTTTTGATCCACGCTGAGTTTCTTGTGTCCAAGGACAAATTAGACTCGGCCAATGCTAGAGACAAAAGTAGAGGGAGCCGTGTCATCGTCCCAAGTTGTGAAGGGCGTTGATCTGGGAGGCACAGGCCTGGGTGATAGCCTCTAATTCGTGACGATCACTACTGGCAGGCGGGGGAATTAACTGGCCTATCCGGACGGTGACTGGCACAGACCGGGGTATTGGGCCACGACTGAGGATTTTTTCAGTTCCCCAAAGGCAGACTGGTAATAAAGGAACTTGGGCCTGGGCGGCGATTAAGGCGGCACCGAGCTTGGGATCATCAATGCGGCCATTGGGAGTCCGGGTTCCGGTTAAAAAAATGCCAACGCTCCAACCCTGGTTGAGGGCCTGATGGGCTGCCCGAATGGCACTGCGATCTCTCGCTCCCCGTTGGACTGGATAGGCTCCATAAAGACGGATCAGGGTTTTAAGAATGGGAATTTTGAATAACTCGGCTTTGGCCATAAAGGCAACGGGGCGGCAGACCGCGTTAGAGAGCAGGGGTGGATCAAAGTAGCTGGCATGGTTACTGACGATGATTAAGGGCCCCCGTTGCGGGACAGTTTGAGCATCAATAATTCGGCCGTGCAGGTAGGTGTGGAAGAGCGGGGCAACCACAGACCACTTAAACAGGTGATAGAGAGCAAGACTGAGTTTCGGTTCCCGTTGTCGTTGGGCCAAGCTCATGGGATTGTTTTTAAGTTAAAGGGCAGCTAAATCATCCAGACCCGTGATATTAACCAGGCCCAGATTGGGAGTACAGCGTTTGACCAGGCCCGTGAGAACATTACCGGGGCCAATTTCCATCACCTCTGTCACCCCCAAGGCAGCTAAGTTGAGACAGGTTTCTCGCCAGCGCACCGATCCGGTCATTTGGGCCATCAGGCGGGTTTTGATCAGATCTGGGTCTGTGGTGGCCTGGGGTTCAACATTGGCGAGGACTGGCACTTGGGCAGGTTGGAAGGGAATAGTCGCTAAAACATCAGCAAAGGCCTGGGCAGCATCGGCCATCAAGGGAGAATGAAAGGCTCCACTGACCGGTAAGGGGACGGCCCGTTTGACTTTAATTTGACTCAGCAGGGCCTGGACAGCAATGGCATCCCCAGAAATCACAACTTGGCCGGGATGATTATCATTGGCCAATACCACTTGATCCGCCGCCTCAATTGCTGAGTCCAATTCCTCGCGGTCAAAGCCAATCAGGGCCACCATTGTGCCGTTGGCGGTTTGGCTCATCAGTTTAGCCCGTTGCTGCACTAATTTTAGCCCCGTAGCAAAATCAAAAACCCCGGCAGCGTAGAGGGCCACATATTCCCCCAGGCTATGGCCAGCCAAATAGTCGGGTTTAAGTCCCTTGGCCTGGGCCAAATCTGCCAAGACCGTCTCCAGGACGTATAGGCAGGGCTGGGTAAATTGGGTCTGGGATAATTCTGCCAAAGGGGCTTGACATTGCGCCGCCACCGACCAACCCAAAATGGCCGCCGCTTCCCCTAAGCGTTGTTCACCGAGTTCTGTTTCCCACAGCTCCAGGCCCATGCCCACCTGTTGCGACCCTTGTCCCGGAAACACCCATGCTGTCGTCACGCGCTCACCTTTATTTATATTGAGAATTAAATTTTGCTTTGATCTTTATCTTCAGGCTGCCATTTCTGACCCCTCAAAAAGGATAGTCTATCCCTGAACCATCCTCAATCATGACTTGGTTACCTAAATTACTGGGGATCCGGGTGAGGGAGCCATATAATAAAGCGAATGAGTCACCGTTCTGGCCTTTCTGTTTTTCTTTTGGCTTTTCATGACCCTGATTGGCTTACAGTATCCCATCTTCGGCCCCGAAATTTCCTGTCCCCATTGTCGGCAGTTGATTCCCGCTCTGACTCTCACGGATACCTATCTCTGTCCGCGCCATGGCCCCTTTGAGGCTGATCCTAAATCTGGTGAGTTGGTGCATTTACAATCTGGACGACATTGGCGGCTGTGGCAGGATGAATGGTATCGCCAACATACCCACCCCGATGGCATCCGCTTTGAAATTCACGAGGCCTTGGATCGGCTATATACCCAGGGCTATCGGGCCACCCGAGTCGTGATTGCCAAGCGCTACCAAGATTTGATCAGTAGCTATTTAGAGCGGGGCACCCAATGGCGCACTGGAGAAGGGCAAAAATTACGCTTGTATGGCTTGCCGGTGGAGTTTAGTCCCGATGCCGAAACGGCTCCCTGTTGGGATGTCATTAATTTTAATTTGGAAAAAGAACCTGGCGCGCCGACCCGTCCCCCCTACTTTCGGATGTTTGATTAACGCCGGCTGGGCTACTAACTGCCTAGACATGATTCTGGGGGCTGCTTATCGCTGCTGATGGGCCTGAGGAATATTGTGGGTGAGATTTCCTAGATTCTGGTTGATTAGAAAAACCCAGAGGCAATGTCATCGGTTTCTGACTGAAGATGCATCAGGGTTGCGGTCAGGGTTTCCCCGTTGATCATGGGCCAATCTAGGGTCTGGGAGATAATTTGTAGGCGGTTAGCAATTTCCGTTACTTCCGCAAAGAGATGCTCCCGAGGCAGGGCGGCAAATAAATTCAACGCGCCTTGATTTTTGGCCCATTTCCGTTCAGCTTCATGAATCTCAGTGCGCATCCCATTTAGTAGGATAATTCCCAAATCAGGATAGCTGGCATGATAGCGGCGGCAGAAGTCATAGGGATTGGTTTTTGGCATCCCCAGATCTAGCATCAATAAATTGGCTGTGATGCCCAGGCCTTCCACTTGGCCAATCACTTTTTCTAGCTCAAAGTGGGAACTGCCCCAAATGGTCGAAATACCTTGGGAGTTGAGAATTTCCCGCCACATTTCCCCTTGTACTCGTGAGGCGTGGGTCATCAAAACAAACCGATTTCCCTGCACCGAGCCATCTACTATCGGGCCTGGATTAGGGTAAATAAATTGAATTTCTGTTTCACCAATGGTGATAATGTCACGATGTTTGAGGAGGTAAGGCTTACTAATTTTTTGACTATTAACAAATGTCCCATTTAAGCTTTCTAAATCAACAAGATTAAAGTTACCTCGTTCATCCGCTTTAACAACCGCATGATGGCGGGATGACCAGCGATCGGGAAGGACGATTGTACTATCCTTATTTCGCCCAATCACCCATTCCTGTTGATGGCCAAGGGCAATGGAACGCTGCATATAGGGGGAATAAATGACTAAGCGCGGGACTGGGGCAACAAAGACAGCATCTGTATGGGGGACAAAGCCGCGGGATGGTTGAGCTAAACCAATGGGCTTCTGTTGCTCTGGCACATGGGTGGTCTTGTTCGAGGGAGTTGAGGGAGTTTCCATAGGCCAATGCAACTTAAACATGGGCAAGAGTCCTGCGGGAGAATTTTTAGCTTGGTTGAGGATTATTGAGGCTAATAACAATCCCCTACGGCTATTTTTACCCTAGGCTGTGAATATCGGCCACCACCACCGTAAAACTACGGAACTGAGGGAAATCTTGAATTACAACTCATAACTAAACAATTGTCCTTGATGAACTTTTGTTGCGGGTTGCGTTGTCCTAGAAGAGTTCGGCCCGGTTTTTCGTAAGCCTAGAGCAATTTTACTATGTTGTTCAATTTGCTGCATGACTTGCCGGGCCCGTTGAATGACCGAGGGGGGTAGTCCAGCTAGGCGGCCTGCTTCAATCCCATAGGAACGGTCGGCTCCACCCGGTTGGACTTGATGGAGGAAGATAATTTCATCGGGCAGTTCCTTGACAACAACTTGATAATTGACAACATTACTTAACAAACTCGCCAGTTCATTAAGCTCGTGATAATGAGTGGCAAAGATCGTTCTGGCTTGAATGGTCATCGCTAAATATTCTGCTACTGACCAGGCAATAGCTAACCCATCAAATGTTGCCGTTCCCCGGCCAATTTCATCCAGTAAGACTAAGGATTTTGGGGTGGCATGGTTGAGGATGTTAGCAGTCTCATTCATCTCGACCATAAATGTAGATTGGCCCGTGGCCAGATCATCCACTGCCCCAACCCGGGTAAAGATGCGGTCACAGATGCCTAACTTACTGGCCTGGGCGGGCACAAAACTACCAATCTGGGCTAAGAGTTGAATCAATCCCACTTGGCGTAGGTAGCAACTTTTGCCACTGGCATTGGGGCCAGTCAAAATCATCAAATCGGCAATCCCGCCCAGGTGCGTATCATTGGGGACGAAAAAACCAATGGGCAAGGCCTGTTCAACGACTGGATGCCGCCCGCCAGTAATGAAAAGTTCTCGATTCTCGACTAGTTCTGGGCAAGTGTAACCTTGATAAATGGCCACATCTGCCAGGCCCCAGAGGGCATCAATACTGGCGACTGCGGTGGCAATTTGGCGAATTAAGCTGGCCTGGGCGGCAACCGCGTTTCGTAGTTCCAGGAAAATTTCATACTCCAGGTTATGTATATCCGCCTGTAAGGTCATTAAGCGGGCTTCCCGTTCTTTCAGTTCGGCGGTGATGTAGCGTTCTTCGTTGGTCAGGGTTTGCTTGCGGATATAGTCTGGGGGCGGGGCCTGGTTTTTACTCCGGGAAATACTGATGTGATAGCCAGCCGCCTTGTTAAAGCCAACTTTGAGACTATTAATCCCAGTCCGTTCTCGCTCATGACTCTCTAAGGTGACAAACCATTGGCGATCCTGCTCTAATTGCTGACGATGCTGATCCAGATCGGAATTAGCCCCAGGCCGGATTAAGCCCCCTTCCATCAAAGCAATGGGCGGAGATTCAACCAGAGTCCCGTGTAATACATCCCCCAGGTGTTCCAGTTCCGGTGGTAGGGTTTTTAGGGCAGTCAGGTAACTGGATTGAGCGGTGGCGAGAATTGGGGCTAGCTTGAGAAGCGTATCAAAGGAATCACGCAGGGCAACTAAGTCTCGGGCATTGGCAGTACCTGAACCCGCCCGACCGGCTAATCGTTCCAGATCATAGATATGTTGGAGGTGGCGATGGATTTCTTGACGCAGATGGGTTTGGCTGATCAGTTCTTGAATCGTGGCCTGGCGGTCTTGAATGCCCTTAATATCTAACAACGGTTGTAAGAGCCAACGCCGTAAGAGCCGGCCCCCCATGGCTGTACAGGTGCGGTCAATGGCCCACAACAGGGAACCTTGGAACGTGCCATCTCGGGAGGTTTGAGTTAACTCTAAGTTACGCCGTGTTTGTTGATCGAGGATCAAATAGTTTGTTAGCTGATAGGTGCTGAGGGTTTGTAGGGGAATCGGTTGTCCGCGATGGGTATCCGCTAAATAACCTAAAAGTCCTCCAGCCGCGCGAGTGGCCAAGGTTAATCGTTCACAGCCCAGGCCCTCTAAGGAACGTACCCCAAAGGTTTCCAGTAAGCGTTGGCGGGCCTCTGGGTGATGAAAATCTGCCATCGGCCGCAGGGTGTAGCAAAACTGGGTCGGCAGGCCTTCCGGTAGTAAATCCCCACCCTCCCCAGGCCTCAACAGCCGATTCAAATCCGGGGCTTCACTGGCGAGTAAAATTTCGGACGGTTGCAGCCGGGTCAGTTCTTGGTGGAGTTGGTCGCGGTCTTGATCTTGGGTGGTGAGAAATTCCCCGGTGGAAACATCGGCATAGGCCAGGCCCCAATGGGTTCCGGCTAAAATCACCGCTGCTAAGAAATTATTTTTCCGGGGTTGCAACAGGCCTTCATCTAACACCGTGCCGGGGGTAAAAATCCGGGTCACTTCCCGTTTGACTAAACCCTGGGCCTGGGCCGGGTCTTCGACTTGATCGCAAATTGCAATCGCATAGCCCTTTTCCACCAGTTGGCGGCAATAGCGTTCTAAGGCATGATGGGGGACTCCAGCCATGGCAATCCGGCCAATATCTTTGCCCCCTTCTTTCCCGGTTAAAACCAGTTCTAACTCTCGGGCAATCGTACAAGCATCCTGAAAAAAAGTTTCGTAAAAGTCACCGACCCGATAAAGCAGCAGAGCATGGGGATATTGATCCTTCATGTCGGCATAATGCTGCAACATCGGGGTCAAGGTTTGTCGATCCAGGGCATCATGGCTAATTTGCAGGCCGGGGTTACGCCCAAGTCTGAGGGGTTGATCGGCAGCAGGGGATGTCATTGGGACAAAATCAGTTCCATGATCGGGACATGCAGAGTTTTCCTATTTTAACCCCGCCCCCCTAGTTGTAAATTTCCCAGGGTTTGAGTATGGTTGCCATAACCTGAGAGCAGTTTATTCAACATGGTTTATGGTGTAGGGGTTAGATCTTGCCCTTCTTCGTTATCCTCTGGAAACCCGTAACGATTAGCTCGTTAAATTTTTATGCGTGAACCTTTAAGTCGGCTTTTGGACAACCTCAATCAGGTCATGGTCGGGAAGCAGGATGCCATTCGCCTGGTGATGGTGGCCATTCTGGCCCAGGGCCATGTGCTTTTGGAAGATGTGCCTGGGGTGGGTAAAACCCTCTTAGCTAAAGCCCTGGCTCGCTCTATTGCCGGCCAATTTCATCGCATTCAATGCACACCGGATCTGCTACCCACCGACCTGACGGGAACCAATATTTGGAATCCTCAGACCGCCAGCTTTGAGTTTCGCCCCGGCCCTGTCTTTACAAATATTTTGCTGGTAGATGAAGTTAACCGGGCTACCCCCCGCACCCAGTCTGCTTTATTAGAGGTGATGGAAGAGACCCAGGCCACCATTGATGGTGTCACCTATAACTTACCCCATCCCTTTTTCGTGATTGCGACCCAAAATCCTGTGGAGTATCAAGGCACTTTTCCTCTCCCCGAAGCCCAATTGGATCGCTTTGCCCTGGCCTTAAGTTTGGGCTACCCTGCCGAAAGCGAAGAACTGCAAATGCTGCAACGTCTGCAAACCCAGCCATCCTTTGCCACCCTAGAGCCATGCTTATCCCTCGAGGATATTCAGATGCTACGTCTCCAGGTACAAGAAGTCCGGATTGAAGCACCCTTGCAGAAATACATCCTGGGCTTAGTCCGGGCAACGCGGGAGACCGATAGTATTACCTTGGGCGTGAGTCCGCGGGGAGCCGTCATCCTCTATCGAGCCACCCAGGCCTTGGCTTTTCTGGAGGGACGTGACTATGGGATTCCCGATGATGTCAAATATCTTGCTCCCCATGTCCTCAGTCACCGTTTAATTACTGCTGGCGGACGAAATAACCAGGCCCTAGTCCATGAACTTCTAGACATGGTGGCGATTCCCTAGGTCTAGCTCACTGGGGGCGGTAGGGTCAGCGGATGCTCTGGCCTGGCAACTAAACGACTGTGGAGAGTGGCGTAGATTTCCGGCGGAATTGGGGCCTTCAGGACACGACCAAGGTGGTTTTTCTTCTGGGCCTGGTGGAGACAACTGGCCTGGGGGCATAGATAGGCCGAACGACCCTGGCCCTGATCCAAGACCACGGTTTGAGATTGAGCCAACCGCACAACCCGCCAAAACTCTGACTTGTGGCCAAGGCAACGACAACTGAGACAACGGCGAGTATGGGGTGGCATCGTGAGACGACTATTCGTCAGCTTCCTCTCGGAGCAGCAAATCGGTTGCGGCTTCACTGTTCACCTCGACCGCCGCGTCTAAATCCAGGGCTTCTTCTCGCTCCTCAGATTCCCAGGCCGACTCGGCTTTGCGATCTTCACTCTCGTAATCATAGGTGGTCGCATCCCGGACTTCGATTTTCCAGCCCGTTAGCCTGGTGGCCAAACGCACATTTTGTCCTTCCCGACCAATGGCCAAACTAATCACATCCGGCGCAACCAGGACATGGGCAATCCGTTGGGTGGGGTTGATTAAGCGGACTTCCTCAACTTTGGCCGGGCTGAGGGAGTTGGCAATATAGGTACCAGGATCGGGAGACCAGCGGATCACATCAATTTTTTCGCCCCGCAGTTCATTGACCACGGCCTGGATGCGGGCCCCCCTAGCCCCAATACAAGCTCCAACTGGATCCACATCCCGCTCCAAGGTATCAACGGCAATTTTTGTCCGGGGGCCAATTTTCGGATTCGGGGGGTTGGCTTCACGGGCAATGGCAACGATACGGACAATTTCATCTTCAATTTCCGGCACTTCATTGGCAAACAGATAGACCACCAGGCCAGCATCGGCTCGGGAAACTTCCATTTGTGGCCCCCGCTGCGGCCCATCCTTAACCCGCTTCAGATAGACCTTAAAGGTGGCATTGGCCCGATAGTTGTCATTGGGGAGTTGTTCCCGTTTGGGCAGTTCAGCTTCAACTTCCGGCTGGAGGGCATCACTACGCACCGCCATAATCACCGATCGCCGTTCAAATCGTAAAGCCCGAGCCAATAAGACTGTCCCTTCTAAATCTTGAAATTCTTCTTGAACTAGGCGGCGTTGTTGATCCCGTAATTTTTGGGAAAGGACTTGCTTGGTTTGAATCGCCGCCATCCGCCCAAATTCCTGTTGATCGGGGGTGACATCCAGAACCACGTTATCGCCAAGTTCCGCATCTTCCACCACTTCCAGAACATCGGTCAGGGCAATTTGGTGATCGGGATTATCCACTTTTTCGACAATGGTTTTGGTGGAAAGAACCCGAAAGCCTTCATCATCGGGATCCAGTTCGACGAGGAAATTACTAAAATACTCTTCATCAAAGTGGCTTTGGTCTAGACGCTGACTGCGGCGAAACCGTTCATAACCTTTGAGTAAGGCCTCTTCCAGGGCTTCTTGGACGGAGGCTTTGGGTAAATTCCGCTCCCGACTAATTTGATTGAGCATTTCCCGCAAGCCAGGCAACCGATAGGTACTCATAACAACAACTCCATAACAACTTGAATTCAATCTCAGAGAGGCTAGCTCGGCCCCTCTTGTAACTGCACCAGAGACACCTGATCACGAGGAATCGTAATTTTGCGTCCTTTTTGATTCAGGTAAACCGCCACCTCATCTCGCCCAATCAAGGTTCCCTGCCAGGCCTGCTGACCATGGTCTGGGGAATGGGCTGTGACCTGAACCGCAAACCCCCGAAACGACTTGAAATCTCGATCAGTGGTTAAATCATTAGACAGGCCGGGGCTAGAAATTTCCAGAACATAGGCGGTTGTCACCCGATCACTCGCATCCAAAACCTCTTCTAAGCAATGGCTCATTTGGGCGCAGTCTTCCAGGGTAATATCCCGCTCAGGGTGGCGAATATCCACACGCAGGGTTGGGGGAGAGTGATGGGTGTAGAAGTAAACAGCGACCGCTTCCAGGCCCAGTTGGCTCGCCACAGATTTAGCAAGATCATGAACAATGGGAATTAAGGGGTGAGACATAAACGCAGGGACATCAATCAAAACAAGGGGGGGCGAATGAGTAATCTTGACCGATGGCATGACACAGATAGTTCTGAACCAGCGGTAAGCTTGAAAGTCAGCATTGAAAAGCACCTGTTGATCTGGTCATCTGCGGCCTTACACGGGTAATCCTATCGAGGCTGGCGGCTCAGATTCATGGCCATAAAAAAAGCGGGCTAGACCCACTCCTCCAACACCGAAAAAGCAATAAAGTCCAGTAAACCAGACTCTTCCTTCCCATCCTAGCTTAGAGAGAGGTGATCCCAGGCCTGGGCCGCGATTTTCCTAGGAAAACTGGATCAGCACTCAGGTGCGATAGGTGCGGCGTAGTTCTGTGACTTGATCGGCTAATTCCAACAGACGGGGGGAGACAGCGGGGCCGGTAAGAATAATGTCAAGTTGGCGCGGACGATTTTCGAGAAGATTGATCACGGCTGCTTCGGGAATCAAGCCCAAATGTACGGCCAAACTTAACTCATCTAAAACCACGAGGCTGTACTGACTATGGCGAATGGCCTGCTGGGTAAACTCCCATAATTCGGCTAAGGCCTTGACTTCACTCTCGCTAAGATCATTCTGATGTAAACACCGTTGGACATTACAGCGCACCCAATCCAGATGCTGTCCCAGGGTCATAGGTCGCGCCACCCCTAAGTTAATGCCACCTTTGAGAAATTGCACCACTAAAACCGGAGTTCCTTGGCCAGCGATGGTGAGGGCTTGGGCCATGACGGTTGTAAAAAAGCTGCGATGGTGGGCGGTGAAGATTTGAATTAACCCTTCGACACAATAAGGAGGCTGACCCTTGGCCTGGACGGGTGCATCTGAGCGGGGGCGTAGTTCAACAAGTTGGGAAACCATAGGAGACAAGCTGCAAAAAAAGGGTTAATCAAGCGCGCTCAACCAGGCCTGGGAGACACCACCGATCCGTTAACTAAAGCATGATCTGGGGGGAGTCAGCCACAAATATAGTGTAGAACCTTTGAGTTTGTCCTTAGTGAACACTAGATATACAGAACCGTCAAGGGGGGCAGAATGAATTATTCTGGGTAAGGACAACTGCGCGGCGCGTAAGGCATGACTCAACCCCTATGACCTGGCAACGACCTGATGGACGAGACTGGCAACAACTGCGGCCGGTTAGTTTTCAACGCCACTTCACCCAATTCACGCCTGGTTCGGTCTTAGCGAGTTGTGGGCAAACGCGGGTGTTATGTACGGTTTCAGTTCGGCCGGGTGTGCCCAAGTTTTTAGAAGGATCGGGGCAGGGTTGGTTAACGGCGGAATATCGGATGTTACCCGGAGCTACTCCCCAACGCCAAGACCGGGAACTCTATAAGCTATCGGGACGGACTCAGGAAATTCAACGCTTGATTGGGCGAAGTCTGCGGGCTGCCTTAGATTTACCAGGCCTGGGGGAGCGAACCATCTTAGTGGATGCCGATGTGTTACAGGCCGATGCGGGAACCAGAACCACGGCAATTACGGGCGGGTATGTGGCCTTGGTGGATGCCTTAACACGATTGGTCAATCAAGGAGAGTTGCCCCATTTACCCATTAAGCATCAAGTGGCGGCCGTATCCGTGGGCCTGGTGGAAAATCAATCCTGTTTGGATCTCAATTATGCCGAAGACCTAGCCGCAATGGTGGATTTTAACGTGGTCATGACTGAAAATCTCGAATTATTAGAAGTTCAAGGCACTGCCGAATCCGGTAGCTTTAGCCGTCATCAACTCAATCAGATGTTGGATTTAGCTGAAATTGGCATCAAGGAATTGCTGGACTTGCAAAACCAGGCCCTGGCCACCTAAAGCAAATTATCCAATGCTGCTCTAAAAAAGTTGCCCGCCCTCATCGCCAGGCCTGGAAAACCAGCGTAGTCATCTCATCTTCCGCGGAGAATTTTTGCTCCTGTCCATAACCCGCCGGGCCGGGTATCCAGAATGTAGCCTCAAGTTCGGTGATCCCTCCAGGCCCTCACATCAGCACTGACCAAGTGAGAGTGCTAAAATCAGTCCTGTTAAATGGCTCGTCTAACAAGTTTTTGCGCTCACCGATTCACGGGCCCACCAGAGGAATTACGACTCCATGAGTAAAATCGTCATTTTCCACGAAGAATCCCGCCGCTCGCTCGAAAAAGGGATTAATGCCCTGGCCGATGCCGTCCGGATTACCCTTGGCCCCAAAGGCAGAAATGTTGTGATTGAAAAAAGCTATGGCGCGCCCCAAATCATCAATGACGGTGTCACCATTGCCAAAGAAATTGAACTTGAAGATCCCCTCGAAAACACGGGCGCGCAGTTAATGCGGGAAGTCGCTTCCAAAACCAATGATGTAGTTGGCGATGGGACGACAACCGCGACGGTTTTAGCCCAGGCCCTGATCCAAGAAGGCCTGAAAAATGTGGCGGCCGGAGCTAACCCTGTGGCCTTACGCCGGGGTATTGATAAAGCCATTGCTGCAGTAGTAACGGGGATTGAAGCAGTTGCTAAACCTGTGACTGGGGATATGATTGCCCAGGTGGCCAGTGTTTCCGCCGGTAATGACCCGGAAGTGGGGGCGATGATTGCCCAGGCCATGAATAAGGTTGGCAAAGATGGGGTGATTACCGTTGAAGAGTCCAAATCCCTCAGCACCGAATTGGAAGTTGTCGAAGGGATGCAGTTTGACCGCGGCTATATTTCCCCCTACTTTGTCACCGATGCCGAGCGGATGATCGCTGAATTTAATGATGCCTTCTTACTGATTGTGGACAAAAAAATCAGCAGCATCCAAGACTTAATTCCCGCCCTGGAAGGGGTAGCTCGTTCTGGCCGTCCGTTAGTGATTTTGGCGGAAGACATTGAAGGCGAGGCCCTAGCTACCTTGGTGGTTAACAAACTCCGGGGAGTCCTGAACACTATTGCTATTAAAGCCCCCGCCTTTGGGGATCGCCGCAAGGCCATGTTGCAGGATATTGCTGTTCTCACGGGCGGACAAGTGATTTCCGAAGAAATTGGTCTCACCTTGGATCAAGTGGATGTGGGAATGCTTGGCCAGGCCAGCAAGGTAACGGTTACGAAAGACACCACGACAATCCTCAGCAGTGGGGGGACAGAAGCCGCCGTCAAAGAACGGGTGGCCCAAATCCGCAAACAACTGGAAGCCAGCGATTCCGAATATGACAAGGAAAAACTCCAGGAACGGATTGCCAAACTGGCCGGTGGTGTAGCCGTGATCAAAGTGGGAGCCGCGACTGAAACCGAACTCAAGGATCGCAAGCTCCGAATTGAAGATGCCCTCAATGCCACCAAAGCTGCGGTTGCAGAAGGAATTGTTCCCGGTGGTGGGACAACGCTTTTACACTTGGCTGGCAAAATCACCCAGATCCTGGCTGGACTTTCCCCGGAAGAACAAACCGGAGCCAAAATTGTGATGAAAGCCCTAGAATCTCCCTTAGCTCAAATTGCTGATAATGCTGGACAAGAAGGGGCTGTGGTGGTTGAGAATGTCAGAGCGGCTGACTTTAACACCGGGTTTAATGCGGCCACGGGAGCTTACGAAGACTTGATCGCCGCGGGGATTATTGATCCGGCCAAAGTTGTTCGCTCTGGGCTGCAAAATGCTGGATCGGTGGCTGGCCTGGTGTTAACCACTGAAGCGCTTGTTGTCGAAAAACCAGAACCCAAATCTGCAATGCCTCCTGGTGGTGGTGGAATGGGCGGAATGGGTATGGGAGGCATGGGCGGAATGGGTGGTATGGGGATGATGTAGGTTGGCCATGAGCACGGAACAAGGCTGGGCCTGGCAATCTACTCAGTTCGGTGGCTATCTGACCTGTGATTTGTTGCGCGAATTTCCCCACGGATTTTTTACGCGCCAATTTGCTAAACAGTCTCTGGTTGACTTAACCGCCCATCTCCAGGCCCTGGCCCAACCCTTCCGAGTCAAGCAAGTGCATGGCAACCTCATTCACTCCACCACTGATATTTTTGACAACGGCATTACAACCCTAGATTACGAAGTCCAATTACCCGGAGATGCCTTAGTCTCTTCTAAGCCAGATCAGGCCGTTTGGGTGTGTAGTGCCGATTGTGTTCCCCTGCTCATTGCCGATGTAAAAACTGGACAAGTCGCTGCTATTCATGCTGGATGGCGAGGCACAGCGTTGGGCATTACTCCCTTAACGGTGCAACAACTCCAAGCAGCGGGTAGTCAGACTCAAAATTTACGGATTGCTCTCGGGCCCGCTATTTCTGGCCAGAATTATCAAGTGGGTTTAGATGTGGCCGTGACGGTTGGCAAAAGCTTAATTCCATTCAAGCAAGGACTAACCTTAGAAGAGAGGTTAGAATGTCTGCAAAATTTGGAAAATTCTCCGATCAGTGAGGATGCGACACCTGGAAGAGTCCGACTGGATGTTCGGCAAGTGAACACCCTCCAACTTGAGCATCTGGGAATTACTCCCGACCAAATGTCTGTTGCTCCTTACTGCACATTCCAGGATAGCCAGTGGTTCTTCTCCTATCGGCGGGAAAGTGTCAAACAGGTGCAATGGTCGGGAATTGTCTCTAGGATACCCAAGATTTAGGGAAGGACTTAAAAGGCTTGTCAGCTACACTGATTCATCCCGCTGTTCACCCGAGGCTGTAACTAAGCGAACTTTTTTCGCAAATCCTAAAATCTGTAAGAGGCGAATCGTTTCCCATGTCAAGTCAAATTCCCACCATTGCAACCCATGCCGGGCTGAATGGGGGTAGGTGTGATGGTTATTGTGCCAGCCCTCGCCAAACGCTAAAAGAGCCACCCACCAGCAATTCGTAGAATAGTCATCACTTTCAAAGGTGCGATAGCCAAATTGATGGGTGGCACTGTTCACAAACCAAGTCACATGGTAAACCGCCACTAACCGGACAAAAATTCCCCAAATCACCCAAGACCAGCCTCCAATCGCAAATAAAACCAGGCCAAAGGCAACTTGAATCCAAATAAAATGATCATCTAAAAAACGATAGAACGGGTCTTGGTTAATATCTTTGGTGAGGCGGTCAATTTCTGATTTTGCCGGAATTTCGGAGAGCATCCAGCCCATGTGACTCCACCAAAAGCCCCGCCGAGAATTATGTTGATCTTGATCATGATCTGAATGGAGATGGTGGTTTCGATGCAGTCCTACCCATTCAATCACGCCACCCTCACAGGCCAAGGCTCCACAAAAGGCAAAGAAATATTCGAGAAATTTGGGAAGCTGAAAACTGCGATGGGTCAATAGCCGATGCCAGCCCAAGGTAATCCCCAGGCCCCCAGTCATCCAAAATAAGACTCCGCCCACAGCCAGGCCTGACCAGCTAAAGGTGCCAGGAATTAAGGCGCACAAGGCCCCCAAATGTACCAACGCCATGAAAAAAATCGTTTTCCAGGCCGGTTTTAGGTTTTGCGGTGGTAATTCTTGGGCAGCAGTCATGGAGATTTATACCTATTTAACTTGTGTTTATTATGCCCGATTGTTTCCAGACCGGGTGGGGGCTAACCGTTCCTTAACCGTATGCCCTGACAATCTCAGCGATATGCTATAAACCTCGGACGATGCTCGTAGCCTAGGTCACAGTATCTTGCACAAGTTATGCCTAAGCTGGGTAAGGATATGTAAAGCAAATGATCGGACATTTAGGGAAATTTTTGATGCCACTGTCAGATCAGACCAGGCCCAAATTCATCTACAAAAATCGGGCTGTGGCGATTTTCTTAGCCGTTGCTGGATTGTTACTGCCTGGCCTGCATAAATTTTATCTGCGTCAATATCTTTGGGGGTGTCTCTATTTACTCCTAGGGGTGCTGTTGCCGGCCTGGGGCATTGCCAGGGTTGCCAGCATCATTGAAGGAGTCTGGTATTTACTCCAGGGACAAGGAGCATTTGATGCCCATTTCAACCCCCAGTTTAAGGCCCTGCCAGTCTGTCCAGCCCAAGATGCTTGAGTTGCGGAACTTATTGGGGCAATGTGCTTTGGAGTAACCGACTTGTCCACCGACTCAGCCAACCCCGGAATTGATGCCGCCGATACCACTTTTGAAAGGCTTGTTCATAGGCTTCTCCTTTCGGCTGATAGACGGCCCAGGCCTGGAGACTGAGGCGCAGACTTAAACCCAACAGGACATAGAGCGACCAAGGTGTTCCCCAACCCGTGAGCGTATTTAAGCCCACACAAGCACTGCCAATCAGAAGATAACGCCCGACCCGTTGCCCCAATTGCCGTTGCCGGAGTAGATCAAATTCTGCCTGCTTGGCCTGGATGGTCTGGTTCGCTTGCCATTCCTGTTCCGCAATGATTAAGTCACCCGGAGTTAGGCCCAATTCCCCGGCAATTTCCACCAGATCATCCCAAGAAAATTCCCCCTGATTTTGTTGGCGCGAGAGGGCTATTTTCAAAATTCCTTGTAAATCGTCCGAGGAGTAGGCGGTCTGATTTTGGGGCATAGGGCAATCCCGTGGAATAATGCAACCAACATAGTTGTTTTACTGCTTCTATTATGCATTCTGCTGCTGCTGTCCCGAGCCTGCCCCCTGTGCTTTGTTTGGGGGAAGTTTTAGAAGACTGCATTACCAAAGACCACCAACGGCATTGTTATTTAGGGGGTGCGCCGGCCAATGTTGCGGCTGGCCTAGTCAAGTTGGGAACTCCGGCGGGGTTTATTGGGGCAGTGGGGCAGGATGCCATTGGAGATCGGCTGGTTGAACAATTAGAGGACCTGGGGGTTAATCTGGCTGGTCTTCAACGGGTCAACCAGGCCCCCACCCGTCAAGTTGTTGTCCGACACCAGGCCAATGGCGACCGGGAATTTATTGGTTTTGCGCCCGTAGATTGCCCTTGTTTTGCCGATGAACAACTCCAGGCCTCCCAGTTACCCACCTCACTGATTGAATCGGCGCGATTTTTAGTGATGGGAACACTCGGCTTTGCTGCACCGATGACGAGTCGGGCCTTAACCCAAGCCTTGGAATTGGCCCAAAACAATCAGATCAAAGTCTTAATTGACATCAACTGGCGGCCGATTTTCTGGACTGATCCGGAACTGGCCAAATCCACCATTCGCCCACTATTATCCCAGGCCCAGGTGATTAAACTCGCTGCGGAGGAAGCAGATTGGCTATTTCAGACCACAGACCCAGAGGCGATTAAAAATCAGGTGCAAGGCAACACTGGCCTGGTGGTGATTACGGATGGGGAACGGGGCTGTCAATTTTCAACCGGGACAATTTCAGGAGAACTACCAGCTTTTGGAGTTCAGGTTGTAGATACGACTGGGGCAGGGGATGGCTTTGTGGCCGGACTCCTCCATTGTCTCTGTCCAGTCCAGGATCTGCACAATGCCCTCACCAATCCAACATTCCTGACTCAATCCCTCCAATTTGCCAGTGCAGTCGGGGCAATGGTGACCCAAGGGGCCGGGGCAACTACTCCCCAACCCACAGCCTCAGAGGTACAAAGGTTTTTAGACTGTCCTTAAGTCGTTAAGTTAAGGATAAATTCGCACCTTTACCTAGAATTGGGCCATCACCCCTTAACCCAAAGATTGACGGCATCCCCTTAAATTAACTATGATTGAAAATTGTCAGATTATTTTAGACTGCTCGAACCAGGTTAAAAGGGAAGGATGCTAGTCCAAGCCCACCTCTACGGCAGCGTATGGAGTTTTTGCGATGACCTATGCCATTATTGCCACCAGCGGCCAACAACTGCGCGTCGAACCCGGCCGATTTTATGATGTGAATCGACTTGCGGCTGACCCGGAAACAACCTTAACCCTGGATCAAGTCCTCTTGGTACAAACTGGAACAGAGGTTCTGGTTGGCCAACCGCTGGTAACTGGGGCTACAGTTCAGGCCGAGGTCATGCAACATCTGCGGGGCCCCAAAATCGTGATTTACAAAATGAAGCCCAAGAAAAAGACCCGCAAAAAACAAGGCCATCGTCAAGAGCTAACCCGGATTATGGTGACAGATATTTTGGTTGACGGTCGCTCAATGGTTGGGGAAACCCCCGCTGAAGTTGTCACCGCCTAATCTTGCTCTCGGTTCGGAAAATCATCCACTAGGGTTTTATTTAGTTAATCTGCTCACAAAATTTAGGGAGAATCAACCAATGGCACATAAGAAAGGCACCGGCAGTACCCGTAACGGTCGTGACTCCAATGCCCAACGCTTGGGGGTCAAACGCTTCGGTGGACAAGTGGTCAAAGCTGGGAATATTCTCATCCGGCAACGGGGAACAAAAGTGCACCCTGGAACCAATGTGGGTCGGGGGAGTGATGATACTTTGTTTGCCACCATTGAGGGAGTTGTCACCTTTGAACGGTTTGGTAAAAGTCGCAAACGGATTAGCGTTTATCCTTTGGAAGCATAATTGATGATTTCGGCCCTGGGCCTCGACTTTGGCCGGAAACGGATTGGCTTAGCAGCCTGCGATCAATTGGGTCTAATTGCCTTTGGCCTGAAAACCCTGATTCATCGCTCCTTTGCCGAAGATGCCCAGGCCATTGGGTACATTTGTCAGCAACGGGAGGTTAAGCAGCTAGTGGTTGGGTTGCCTTTGATGATGAATGGTGAAATTGGCACCCAGGCCCGCCATGTCCAGCGTTGGGGAGAACGGTTGGGGCAAGTCCTGAATCTCCCGGTTGTCTTTGTGGATGAGCGGCTCACCTCTTACCAGGCCGAAGAAATGTTACGGCAGCGGGGCTATGGGCGACATTCCCAGCGGCAACGATCCACCTCCCAACCGACCGTTGATAGTCAAGCGGCGGCGATCATTCTCCAACAATGGCTTGATCAGCAACGTTCAGGGGTGACAGCCAAGTGTTATGCTTCGTAGCCATAAGGGATAATTAAACAATCATCATGGGTCGAAACAACACCGGGCAAAACAATAACTCAGAGTGGTCACCCACAGATCCTGAGCAAGAGCGTGAGCAAGTGACCCTGCTCGATGAGTTTGGGCGCGCACTCGATTGTTTTATTGAATTTAGTCTGAAATTTAGTGATCAAGAATATGCGCTGTTACAGCCGATTGATTTTCCGGTGGAAATCTTTGTGGTCTTAGCTGATAGCGATGATGAAGAAACCCTAATGCCCCTGGAAGAAGAGGATATTGATCCCGTTTTTGATATTGCCCGGGCAATTTTGGCCGAACAAAACTTGCTGTTGAAACGGACGGCCCATTTCCTAACCGTGGAAGGGGAAGTGCCCCTGGCCGATGAGGTGGAAATTGTCACCTTTGAAGAAGATGAAGGCAGCGAACAGGAGGAAGAATATCAGCCTCTGGGTTCCAAGTTCTTTCATCAGGATCGCGAATATGCCATCTATATGCCCCTCAGCCCAATGCTTTTAGTGGCCCGTCTCCGGCCTGGTCATAAACCCGAAGTTCTCTCCCCCCAAGATTTTCAACACATTCAACCCTTAATTGAAGAGCATTTGGAAAAGCACCTGGTTGACTGGGTGGGTGACGAGGAAGAGGATTGGTAAGCGACCGTGGTTTTGGAATCAGATTAACTATCGTTTTTCAGTATGACTTGGTCATTCGATTGATCAGATTCAGGATTTAGTGATGGCCCCGTTGGAACTTGCGTCTCTACTTCAGCCCAATCTTGTCCTCGGGGAAAATGTCCTATTGCTAACCCCATCTTTGCTGTTAGAGCATGATCTTAAGGGGTTGATTCTGGATGTGGATGATACCCTTGTGCCCACGTGGGAGGAAGAAGTTCCCCCGGAAGTTCTGGCCTGGTTAGCGGACATTAAAGGGCAGGTGTCCCTCTGGCTGGTGAGTAATAATCTCAATCACAGTCGGATTCGCCGGATTGCGGAAACGTTGGGAGTTCCGTTTTTGATGGGAGCCGCCAAGCCCTCTCGCCGGAAACTCCGCCAGGCCCTACAAGCCATGAACTTACCCAATGCCCAAGTGGCGATGGTTGGCGATCGGGTCTTTACCGATGTTTTGGCCGGCAATCGCTTAGGGATGTTTACAATTTTAGTCCGTCCTATGGCTAACAAAGCCCACCCAGCCCGCGGCATTTTCCTCATTCGCTCCTTAGAAATTTTTATTTCCCGCTTACTGGGGGCTAACATTGACAACCAGGCCTAGGGGGCAACAGGGGAATTGAGCCAAGAAATCAGCCTAAAATAAATAAACATTCATCAATTAGATACATGGATATTCAAGAATTTTTTGGACAGAGTTCCGGCCGCTGGTTTTCACAACGGACAAGTCATCACCTGGCCTTCAAACAAACCGAGTCGGGCCAGTCTCAGTTAACGATTGAGTTAGTTCCGGTCACAGATGCAGCGGTTATTGCCCTCTGTCAGCAGTATGAAATTGATCCCAGTTTGGCCAGTTGTGGGGCGCGGGTCAGTTGGGATGGCACCATGGCCTGGGATGAGGAAAAGCATCAAGGCTCTACGGTTTTAGTCACGGTTCCCGATGCCCCGGATTCTCTCACGGGTCAGCTTTTACGGGAAGTCGGTTATGCGGAAAAAACACCCGTGGCGGGCCGATATGTGATGGGGGATGATGGTTCCCTGACCCTGATTACGGAATATGAAACCATGTACTCCGAAGAACGGCTTTGGTTTGCTAGTCCTAATTTGCGCCTGCGTACCAGTATTCTGAAGCGATTTGGTGGCTTTAGTATGGCTACCTTCTGCTCAGAAATTCGTTTGGGTGTCACCAAGCCCCCTGAAGAAGCTGCCACCGTTGCGGCCAGTAAATAACTCCCTTTGACCGTTTTTTCTGCTGGAAACCCTGATTCCTATGACCTCCTATCGCATTACTCTCTTGGCTGGTGATGGCATTGGCCCGGAAATTATGGCCGTTGCTGTTGCTGTTCTCAAGGCTGTAGCCCCGCAGTTTGGCTTAACATTCGACTTTACCTCTGCCTTGATGGGGGGAGCGGCCATTGATGCGACCGGAGACCCCTTACCCCCAGAGACATTGGTAACCTGTCGGCAGAGTGATGCCGTGTTATTGGCGGCCATTGGGGGCTATAAATGGGACAATTTACCCCGACATTTACGCCCAGAGACGGGTTTGTTGGGACTGCGGGCTGGGTTGGGATTGTTCGCCAATTTACGGCCTGCCCAGATTTTGCCCCAACTGATTGATGCTTCTTCCCTGAAGCCAGAAATTGTCTCTGGTGTGGATATTATGGTGGTGCGAGAACTGACGGGAGGAATTTACTTTGGCCAGCCCAAGGGGATTTTTAGCACGGCATCTGGGGAAAAACGGGGTGTGAACACGATGGCCTATACCGAATCAGAAATTGATCGGATTGGGCGAGTTGCCTTTGAGACCGCCCGACAGCGGGGCAAGAAACTCTGTTCAGTGGACAAAGCCAATGTCTTAGAAGTGTCTCAACTCTGGCGGGATCGGATCAATGGACTCGCCCAAGACTACCCTGATGTGGAACTTAGTCATCTCTATGTGGATAATGCGGCGATGCAGTTGGTGCGCGCCCCCAAGCAATTTGACACGATTGTGACGGGGAATCTATTTGGGGATATTTTGTCGGATGCAGCGGCGATGTTAACAGGCAGTATTGGGATGCTACCTTCAGCCAGTTTAGGGTCTGCGGGGCCTGGGGTGTTTGAACCGGTTCATGGCTCGGCTCCAGATATTGCGGGTCAAAATAAGGCGAATCCTTTGGCCATGGTACTGAGTGCGGCGATGATGCTCCGTTATGGTTTGCATCAACCCGGCCCGGCCCAGGCCATTGAACAGGCTGTCTTCACGGTTTTGGATCAAGGCAAACGCACTAGGGATTTAATGGGGCCGGGAATGACGCTTTTAGGGTGCCAAGAAATGGGACAAGCTCTCCTGGATGTACTCAACTAAGGTCTTGCGATCAAGGTCTTGTGATTACAGTCAATCATTCAAATCTGTCAGGACTGAGGCGATTAAACTGGGGAATTAGCCATACCCATAAATTTCCTAACTCTGGAGGCCCCATTTTGAACCCTGATGAACTCAATCAGCACCCGAAAAATGTCCTAGGAACTCCCCTCCAAACCTGCTGCACCAATCCTATGACGGGGTTTTATCGTACGGGTTGCTGTGAGACGGGCCCAGATGACCGGGGTGTTCATGTGGTGTGCGCCCAAGTGACACCGGCCTTTTTGAATTACACCCAGGCCCAAGGGAATGACTTAACAACTCCTGCCCCCCAATTCAATTTTCCAGGCCTGAAACCAGGAGATCGCTGGTGTTTATGTGCCAGCCGTTGGCAAGAAGCCTTAGAAATGGGTGTGGCCCCGCCCGTCATTTTGGAATCAACCCATATTGCGGCTCTAAACTATGTGGCCTTAGAAGACCTAAAACAACACGCCTTGAAACCCTGAGCCTAGGTTCTATTCCCATTTGAGGGGTTGGGCTAAGATTAATTCCGCATCTGGCTGATGGTCACTCCTTGGTAATAGTAGGTGAGAATTTGGTCATAGGTATAACCCTGATTGGCCATCCCCAAGGCTCCCCACTGACTCAGCCCCAGGCCATGACCATTACCCCGTCCAGAAATGAGAAAGCTAATGGGTGGGATGCGGGGATTAATTTGACTGGCCACAAGGGGGAGTTCCGGTTGAATGGTGAAGAGAGTTGAACGCAAACCTAAGGCAGAGCGCACCTGGGCCCCAGTCATTGTTCGTGTCCCGGCATCGCCAATAACTTGCACTTGTCTGATGCGTCCCTGTGGGCTGATTTGGGTGGGCTGAATGGCGAGAATATTACCCACTCCCGGAACTCGTTGGCGTAGTTGAGCCGCGGTGAGTTGAATCGTCCATTGGTACACAGGGGCCCCTTGGTCAAAGTCAGGCACACCGCGGAGGTAGGGAACTGCACCAGACCAGACCTGCTCCGAGTTTTCAGTATGTCCCCCTGATGCCGAGTGAAAGACTGCTTCAATCAGTTGTCCGTTGTAGGTGAGGACTTGGCCCTGGGTTGCTTGGACGGCGGCAATGGTACTCGCTGTCTCTGTTGCTACGCCTGGGTAGGCCTGGAATAAGACAGAATCTCCTAGGTCAAATAGACTTGTTCCCCGTCTAAGTTCCCGATTCCGGCGAAATAGGGCAAAGGTACGCGCGGCGACGGCCTGGGCTTTGAGAGATTCTAAGGGCCAACTGGGATACATTTCCTTGCCCACGACACTGGGGAGATACTCCTCTACCTCAATATGATTGACGGCCACCAGGCCATTGCCCGTGCCAATTAACTCTAAACGCCCCCGATACCATCGTTCTCCCACCTGTACCTGGCCCCCTTGGGTCGGTTCAATCCACAAACGCGCCCCCGACATCCGCCCCAAACTAACACTGCTACCTGTGGCGATGGCCGTTCCCTGTAGGACTTGCAGATTGGCAATTTGGCGGCGGTTACTGTCGAGAATATTAGCTGGGGTGGAACTGGCAACCTTCACCTGAGAGAGGTTTTGCTGCACGGCGACCCGTAATTCCAAGGCCAGGCCTGGGGCTATGACCACTAACCAAGTGACGATGCCCAGGAAACCCGTGGGGACAATGTGACGAAACCAAAGACGGCCAAGGAGGAGCATAGGATCATTCCCAGAGGGTGATTTGGAAGCGGGACTAAATTAGGATTCGCAATTGACAAATCAGTTTATACCAGAACGGGATGCCGACTGATTTGTTCCGAGTTGGCCCCTATGGGCGTGAACCAGGGCTTTGAGACCGTTGCAGCAACCCCATTCCCCCCAGGCAAAGCAGCAACATTGGGGTTAACCAGTCGCCATACCGGACATAGAGGGTTTGGGTTTGCCGCCGATAAATGTGGGCTAAGTAACGATCTTCTTGGCGATAGGCTGATAACCAGAGGGTGTTTCCGTGGGGGTCTGTGACACCTGAGAGTCCGGTATTGGTAGCTCGCAGGGCATAGCGATCCGTTTCAATTGCCCGTAAAATGTCCTGGGCCTGGTGTTGGCGCATCATGGTGGCATCGTAGGGGTCGTTATTGGCCACCGTCATGATCCACGCTCCGCCCAAATGGGCTTGATCCCGAAACACATAGGAGAAAGCTGAATCAAAACAAATCCCAATAATCCCTGGGCCAAGGGGCGTTGCAAACTGTTGATCCAAGCGGCCGGGAATCAATTCAGACGTGGCTGTGGAAAGTCGGGAGACAACACCTTGCAAAAATTCGGGAATATATTCTCCCAGGGGCACCAGTTTAATTTTGTTGAATTGACTATAGGGGGCGGTGTTACCCGTCAGCGTGATTAAACTTTGCGTTAGGGCATTATTGCGATTAGTAACTGGCATAAAAATTCCCAGCCACAATGGCACATTTTCAGTCCCAACCACTTGGGTTAATTCTGTTAATTTCGGGTTCGGCCAGACTAACGGGATGGCTGCTTCGGGGGTTAAAACTGCCTCGGCTCCTTGTTGGACGAGTGCCTGATAGCCTTGGGTGTAGCGTGATAGGGCCTGGTTAATGCCTTGGGGAGTCAGTTTAATCCGGGTGGGAATGTTGCCTTGAAGAATCCCGATAGTCAGCGGGGCCTGGTTATCTGGGGTGAGGGGAGTTTGCAGCCAAATCCAGCCGATCCCTTGGGCAATTCCCCACCCTAGAATTGGTAATAGCCAGAGTTTGAGAGGTTTGGGGTGGTTCCATAATTGCTTCCAGGCCCCAGCAATCATCCCATTCACCAGCAGTAACAAGGCACAAATCGTATTAGGGCCTGATACCTGCCCCCAGTGCAAAATAGCCAGATTTCCCGGACTTTGAGTTAAAGCATAGGATGTCCACCACAAGGGCGAGCGAGTCCAAATTCCTTCCAGCAAACACCAAAGCGCGATCCCCAGCAGCAATTCCCAGGCCCAGGCTTTTCGCCAAGGAGTCATGATCGCCAACACGCCCCCCCAGGCCCCGACCAGCACTACACCCCAACCTGTGACCGCAACCCAAGCCCCTAATGCCACAGCCAGACTCTGCACCGGAGATAAACCCATCCACATCAACGGATGCAACCCGGTAATCCAGGCCAGGCCCCAGCCATAGAACCCCAAGCCCCAACAGCCCGCTGCAAAAAATCCCTGCCGAAATCTCGCCCCGATATCTTGATATTCAGTCTTAACAGTTGCAATGAACCACACCGGAGCCAAACCGACCCAGGCCAGACCCCAAACTCCCCACGGCGGCAAGGATAGACCGGTGATTAAACCAAGGAAAAATAAAGTAACTCCCTGCCCTAATCCTGACAACCAAACTCGCTTTAGGAGGCTCAAATGCACAACTCTTTTATAAATTTTCAATCAACTCCTCAACTGTGACCTGTGCCTGTTTGAGAATTCCCCTTAAAGTTCCGACTTTTAACTCTTGATGGACTGGCACCACACAACCTAACTCTCCTTCCTCTAGCCTCTTTTTCATCACAACATGACTCCCTGTTTGACGGATCCGTTGAAATCCCAAACGCTCTAATGCTCTGATTACCTCTCTACTTGAGATTCGTGGGAGCTTAGGCATAACTAATTTCAATACTGGTCACGAACCTAGGGGATTTTTCGGGCAAAGGGAATTCTTCTAAATACAGTCGAGTTGCTTCTTTCAAGCCGGTAATCGCTTCTTCTATCGTTGTACCTTGATCAACTGTTCCAACCTCCGGACACTCAGCAATATACACATCTTCTTCCTTGTAAATAATCGCAGTGAAATGTTGGGTGTGCATCGAGATACCTTAAATCTTTGGGTAGAATGGGGACAGATTGTAGGATTATGAAATCTATTTCTAATTATATTGCTGCTCAAGAAATCAGGAATAATTTTACAGCACGATTCAAGATATAGCTCACACTTGCGTTATCAAAATGAATACTCAAACCCCCATTCCTCTTTCTCTTTACGAACTCGATTTCCAGGCCTGGACTGAAACCCAAGCAGAATATTTACGCACCCATAATATGGAACAACTCGATTTTGAGAACTTGGCCGAGGAGATTGCAGCATTGGGCAAACAGCAACAACAGGAACTCGAAAATCGCTTGGGAATTCTCTTAGGACATCTATTAAAATGGCACTATCAACCCCAATTTCGCAGTAAAAGTTGGCAGGCTACGATTCGAGAACAACGGCGGCAAATTAACCGATTGATTAGTAAAAACCCGAGCCTGAAATCCTATTGGCCAGAAGCGATGGCTGAAGGGTATTTGAATGCCCTAGATTTAGTTGATCGAGAAACTCCCCTAAAATTATCAGAACTCCCAGAAGTCTGTCCATTTTCAGTTGATGAGATTTTTGATGCTCCGATTGAATTTGAATGCGATTAAAAAAATCTGAAAATGATTTACTGATCTTTGCTAAACGTTAACTGACGATAGGCCTCAAATAATCCTAAGGCGGCACTCACCGATAAATTTAAACTCCGTACCTTGGCCTGGGGCATGGGAATAAAGGCGGACTGATCACAAACGGCGGCGATTTCCGCGGGAATGCCACTACTTTCACTGCCAAATAACAGCCAATCGGTCTCTTGATACTTGACATCCCAATAATTTGTTTTGCCCCGGGCCATAAACCCGACATAACGACCTCCCCTGGCCTGGGCCATCTGATGAAACTCCTCCCAACAACGGTGACAGGTAACATCCACATAGGGCCAATAATCAATCCCCGCCCGTTTCAAATCCCGATCCGTAATCCGAAAGCCCAACGGTTCAATCAAATGTAATTCCGTGCCCGTTGCCGCGCAGGATCTCGCAATATTGCCAGTATTGGGGGGAATTTCCGGGTAAATTAAAACCACACGGGGCATAGGTGACAGTAACTAAACAGGAATTAAATCAGGCAAGGGTTGACAGAGTTTATCTTCTAAATCCACTTCCTCGGCCTGGAGTTGCACAATTGCCTCTTGGATAATACTGGTGACAGATTGCCCTTGAGCATAGGATTGCAACCATTTCTGGGCCTGGTTACCCTCTCGGAGAATTTTCTTAACTGGATTGAGGAAGCAACTAAACCCCTGCTGTTTGGCTGTGGGATACACCTGGTCATAAAGCTCCCCAATCCAATCCGAGGCTGAAATTTCCCGGCCATCTTGCCAATGTCTTAAGGGTGCTCCCAAACTGGCCTGGGCCACCGCTATTTCATTCTCATCGGCCAACGCTGCTAAATCCAGGCCAGAGCGAGCTAAATCACTTTGAATCAGAGGATCAAGCTCAGGATTTTCGATCACTTGGAGTAACCGAGCTTCCAATAGAGCGGTAATGGCTAACAGCGAAATCGGATCAGTGACCAAATCACAAATGCGCAGTTCTAAGCGATTTAAATCGTAGGGACGACGATCACCATTGGGCCGGACGGCACTCCAGAGATGGCGGACATTTTGCATAGTGCCTAAGGCAAGTTGTTCCTTTGTCCAGGCAATAAAGTGTTGATGAGAAGTAAACAAAGGAACGATGGCCGGGGTTTTCGGAAATACAGCCCAACGGGTGGAGTGGTAGCCCGTGACTTCACCATCTAAAAAGGGGGAGGCAGCACTTAAGGCTAAAAAGAGGGGGGCTTCAACCCGGATTAACCGACAGGCCCGGATCAAGGTTTCTAAATCGGAAATTCCAACATTGATGTGAATGCTAGCCGTAACAACTTTGGTGTGATAGGTCTGCTCAATATAGTCGTGGTAGGGATTTTGGGGATCTGAGCGATAGAATGTTTGGCTCTCCCCTAAAGACAGGGTACTCCCCGGAATTAAGGTATAGTCCCCCAGGCCCCGTAAATATCGCCGTAAGCGCATTCTCGGCCGCAATAAATCACAGAGGGCTTGGTCATAAAGATAAACAGGGGGAGTGGTGTATTCCACATTGCGGCTATCGGGTTCACGGACAAAGCCATCTAGGGCCTGGACAATTTGATCTGATAAGCCAACAATCTTGCCATTGGGCCTGCCGGTATAGATTTCAACCTCAAATCCTTTCGATAACACAGCAATGCCTCTCGCCCCAGCGTTAATCTTGATTATGCCACTGAACCGGAATCAACTAAATTGTTTACCTTAGGAATGGTGCTGATTATGGGCAAATTAGGTTTTTCCAGCCTCTCAGGGCCCAGGCCCTAACATCAGTTGGCAAAGTATCCTAAGATTGACCATAAGATTTAAGGTTGTTTACACCAGGAAATTACCCTTAGGAGGAATTTATGGCACTCGTCCCCATGCGGCTGCTTTTGGATCATGCGGCTGAGAATGGATATGGCATCCCCGCATTTAACGTCAATAATATGGAACAAATCCAGGCCATTATGCAGGCTGCCAACGCCACTGATAGCCCAGTGATTTTACAAGCCTCTCGGGGGGCCCGGAAATATGCCGGTGAAAATTTCTTGCGTCACTTAATCTTAGCGGCTGTGGAAACCTATCCCCATATCCCCATTGTGATGCACCAGGATCATGGCAACGAACCGGCCACCTGCTATTCCGCCATTAAAAATGGTTTTACCAGTGTGATGATGGATGGTTCCTTAGAAGCCGATGCCAAAACCCCAGCCAGCTATGAATATAATGTCGCTGTCACCAGTGAAGTGGTGAAAGTGGCCCATGCCATCGGCGCATCGGTGGAGGGTGAACTGGGTTGCTTAGGCTCCTTGGAAACGGGTAAAGGGGAAGCGGAAGATGGCCACGGTTTTGAAGGGGAACTCGACCACTCAATGCTCTTAACCGATCCTGATGAAGCCGTGGATTTTGTTGAGCGCACCCAGGTTGATGCCTTGGCCGTTGCCATTGGAACCAGCCACGGAGCTTATAAATTCACCCGCAAACCGACCGGGGAAATTTTGGCCATCAGCCGGATTGAAGAAATCCACAGCCGCTTACCCAACACCCACTTGGTTATGCACGGGTCTTCCTCTGTACCGGAAGATTTGATTGCCTTGATCAACGAGTTTGGCGGGGCTATTCCCGAAACCTATGGCGTGCCCGTGGAAGAAATCCAAAAAGGGATCAAGAGCGGCGTGCGGAAAGTCAATATTGACACTGACAACCGGTTGGCGATCACGGCGGCGGTGCGGGAAGCCTTGGCCGGTAATCCGAAAGAGTTTGATCCTCGCCACTTCCTAAAGCCCTCCATCAAGTACATGGAAAAAGTCTGTGCCGACCGCTATCAGCAATTCTGGGCCGCCGGCCATGCCAGCAAGATCAAACAGGTCAGCTTGGAAGAGTACGCTGCCAAATATGCCAAAGGTGATCTGAAGCAAGTGGCCAAGAAAGCGGTGGCCGTCTAAGCCCCACTCTCGTTAACTCGACTGACTATCTCAAACACTAAACCAGGTTGCTCCAAAATAGTGGCCTGGTTTTTTGTTCGTCATCTCAACTCTCCACAAAGGGAGTTTGCCAATACTGCCAGTTTTCTTTGTTGAAAGGGGAACGCCAATGGAAAATTAGCTCTCGTTCCTGTTGTTGGCGCAGTTTTCGGTCAGCCGCCGCCCCAGGCCAAAAGCCAATCCCCACGGATACCTGTAGATTAACCGTCCTTAAAGCGGTGACATAGTTTTGGAGGTAGCGTTTACAACCATGTTCCCCCCGCCAGCGACTTTGATCATCTAGGGTTTCCCCGACATAGAGCAAAATGGGCCACTGGTAATCAATCACAAAGTAAAGGGCCGGCTGACCTGAGGTATTAGCTTGCCATCGCCAAAATTCCGTGTTTTGTTGCGGGAGGGTAAAGGGATTGAGGATTTGAGTGAGGGGTTGATCCGTTGTTGATTCTCTAGTTGGAAGATTGGTTTGGTTTTCCGGTTGCTCAAGGTTGGCTGGTTCGAGGGCAAATAATGACAATTGCGCGCTGGGAGATTGGGTTGCTTCGGATTGTTGATAGTCATAAATTTTTTGCTGCCAGGCCAAGAGTTGGGATGGGAAAAGGCCCAGGCCTGGTTGAACAGTGTAGGTTGCGGCAGCTTCTCGGAGTTGTTGGCGGGAAAAAAGCTGGGCTTGCTCTCCAACTGCGTATTTTGGCGGTTCGGAATCACGAGTCATTGGCTATAAATGATCACGGCAAAACTAAGATTAATGCCCGATACGGTTCTGCGGCTGATTCAATCCTGCCATAATCCTGTCATTGTCAGATTCTTTATCTACTGTCGCCCGAACACTTTACCCGACTAATCTTCCACAACTATGAAATCTCCCCTGTTATCCCTCTGCATGATTGTCAAAAACGAAGCGCATCAGTTGGGACGCTGTTTGGCGAGTGTGCAGCCCTATGCCGATGAATTGATTATTGTGGATACTGGCTCCACGGATGACACCCTGAAGGTTGCGGTGGAGTTTGGGGCCAAGGTGTTTGAGTTTGCTTGGTGTAATGATTTTTCAGCCGCCCGGAATTATTCTCTCGACCAGGCCAACGGAATTTGGATATTAGTCCTCGATGCCGATGAAGTCTTACGGGTGGAAACTCCTGATTTTAGAGCTAGACTCCAGGCCCACCCGAAAATTGAAGTCTATACTCTCACCCGTCAAGAAGTCGCTACCCAAAGCCAGTTTTCCCCCTTCCGAATTATCCGCCTGTTTCGGAATCAGCCTTATTTGCGCTATGCCGAGCCGTTCCATGAGCAACTGGTCTCCCTCCGACCGGAAATTCCCCAGGTTGACCATTTACCTGGCCTGGTGATTGATCATTATGGCTATGGCCCCGATATGATGATGAGCAAAATTAAGTCGCGGAATATCCCCATCCTGGAAGCAATTCGGGCCTCCACTGGCCTGAGTTTAACCCTCCTCTTTGCCCTCAGCGATCTCTATGAAGCTACGGATCAACCTGCTGCGGCCCAGGCCTGCCAGGAAGAACTTTTTGAACGCATTCTGCCCCACCTCCTGGATAATGCCCCGATCACCAACTTTCCCGCGTTGCCAGAAGCTTTATATCGTCTCGGGCGCAAACTATTAGAGCTAGAAGATTGGGAAACAGTCCGCTTGATTGGACAGCGGGGCCTGGCCTGGTATCCGCACTACCCACCCTTGAATTATTTAGCTGGCCTGTTCCTCAACTCCCTACAGTTTCCGCTAGGGGCTAGTGCCTATTTCCAAAATTGCCTGGATTTAGGTCAAACCCAAACCTACGACCAAAGTTTCCCCTTTAACCAGGCCTACATGGGGCAGTTTGCGGCCAATATGTTAAGCCAATGTCATCTAGAGTTATCCCCAAAATAGAGTCATTTCTATCAAAACTGAGACAGTAAAAACTGCTAACTGTAATGGTTTCAGGTAGGTTAGTATTTAATTCCTAGGTAAATAAATATAAACTCTAATTTATGATTTAATACATTTCAATTAATAAACAATAATCCACTTAAAGCTTAGTTCTGAGTAGAAGGGGAGGCTTTACCCTCAACCGCTAAGTGAGCCAAAAAGGCTGTGATCTACTCGGCTCCCATATCCAGTAGATATAGGACTTCTCAGTTTGATAGGAGTAATGTTTGATTCGCAGAGCATGACTGGCCTGCACTAAGAGTTTTGGCGGTGGGACGTTAATACTCATAAAAACTGATAAACAACTGATATAGATGATTATCTAGTAAAATATTAAATAATGATTAAATTTGGGGTATTTTCAGGCAAAAGGAATTACAAATATACCTCAGACTTAGTTATCTAGCTTTTTGCTGTAGATATACTAGTTTCACAGACAGCGGTTCAAGATGTTTCGTTAGGATAATCGAGAGATGTTCTAAATGACAGCGAAAGAGCTTGGAGGAATCGAGCCGTCTGTAGAACAAACGTATTGTAGCCGACTGCAACTAGTATAGTTTGTGTGTGTCCAAGTTATTTGGCAGCGGCTAAACTTACTGCCGTTAGACCGCAAAGAACACGTTCAGCGCGCAAAGAAGGGATGTGGGTATGGCCAAGCTCGTGTTCGGAATGAACCAGTCCCTGGACGGCTACGTCGACTTTATTGAGTTTGCACCAAACCCCACGCTCTTCCGCCACTTCATTGAGGAGGCTCAAGGGCAGGCGGGTAGTGTGTACGGTCGCAAAATGTATGAGGTCATGCGTTCCTGGGACGACGATCACCCTGAATGGGATGCAGAGGAATATGCTTTTGCGGTGGCGTGGCGGAACCAGCCGAAATGGGTCGTCTCGCGCTCGTTGAAATCGGTCGGCCCCAACGCCATGCTTATTAAGCATGATCTTGAGGGCGCGATCCGCGCGTTGAAGGCCGAGCGCGACGGGGAGATCGAAGTTGCTGGCCCGGACTTGGCGCACAGCCTCACCGAACTTGGCCTGATCGATGAGTATCGAATCTACCTGCACCCCGTCGTGCTTGGTCACGGTAAACCATATTTCGCCGGACCTCGACCGCCGCTCCAACTCACGACTCATGACCGGATTGGCGACGATGTGATCAGGTTGACCTACGTACCTGCTGAATCTCGCGACTCGCCGGACAGAAATCGCCGCTAAAGTGTCTAAGGTGCAGCTCAGTGCGGGCCCAACCAGGTGCTGCACCGGAACGCCTTAGTATGTCGGTTTGGTCTTAAAGTTTATCTGCGTCCGGTGAGCTTGGTCGTTAGACGGCTTGAGTCCTTTGTTGAGGCGTTACTGATGATTGTTGATGAGACACTCAGCATTAAGTTAGTTTTGAACCCAGAAAAGTTTTTTCTCAGGTGTGATATGTTTATTCAGTCGGTTCTGCCGGAGTTCAGCCGCCAGAGGTAACGGGGAAAGTTTGGTGTGAGTCCAACACTGTCCCGCAACTGTAATGAGATTATGAAAATCTCTGAGTCAGGATGCCCGCCGATGATCTAACTCATTTCTATATCTGCGAGGTACAGAGAATGGATAAGTTTAAGGATTTTCGATTTTCCTGTTTTAGTAAGGTTTCCCAACAAGCAGGCGCATTGGCTGTTTTGATAAGTGTTTTGTTGCTGACAGCAACTCCTGCTTCTGCCCATCATGGAATGGGGGGTAGAATGCCATCCACCTTCTTCGAGGGTTTCATATCTGGTATAGCCCATCCCCTGATTGGACTTGACCATTTTGCGTTTATTGTGGCAATTGGTTTGCTTGGTGCAATCAAACGGCAAGGAATCTTGATTCCGATTTCGTTTGTGTTAACAGCGATGCTTGGCACAGGGGCGCACCTAGCAGGCATCAATTTTCCGGGGGTAGAGCTATTTGTCTCTGGATCAATCTTGTTATTCGGTATTTTGTTGGTTATAAAGGATAGCCCCAATACTGGTGTCATTGCAGGTTTGTCAGCAGTTGCCGGTTTATTCCATGGTTATGCCTATGGTGAGTCCATTTTCGGTGCGGAGATGACCCCTTTACTGGCATATCTCATAGGCTTTACAGTTGTTCAACTTTTTGTGTCACTCCTTGCGTTCCGGGTTGGCAAGGCAACCATTCTTAGGCGAGAAGCGGAGCTACAATCTCCAGCCAAGCTGCGTTCTGCTGGTCTAGTGATTTGTGGTGTTGGGCTCGCTTTCTTCGCTTCTCAAGTCATTGCAGTTATATTTCCTGTTCCTGGAGGTTAGAGGTGAGTAAAACCGCCGTCTAACGTTATTTCAAGCAATGACCCTTAGACAACACTTCTAGCTTGTGGGTTGAAACCTGGGGTAATTCTGAATTGGTCAAGTGCTTTGGATAGGCAGATGGGAGTCAATCTTGGGAAAGCTGGTTTTCGAGTTTGCGGAGTCGCTTCATTAATTGGGGCAATTGCTTAAGTTCAGCGACCACGCGTAACCACACCTTATGATCCATCGCTGGATAACCACTGACCCGACTTCCAGCTGGGAGAGAATTATTAATGCCCGTTTTGGCCCCAGCCATTGTCCCATCCCCAATACTTAAATGCCCCGCCGCCCCCACCTGTCCTGCCAGAACTACATGATTACCGACTTGGGTTGAACCCGCCAGGCCAACCTGTCCACATAAGAGTGAATGCTGACCCACTGTGCAGTTATGGGCAATCTGAACCAGATTATCTACCTTTGTGCCCTTGCCTAGGCGGGTTTCCCCAAGGGTAGCCCGATCAATGGTGGTGTTGGCTTGAATTTCCACTTGATCTTCAATCACCACCGTCCCGACTTGGGGGATTTTGTGATGTTGTCCATTGGGTAAGGTGACAAACCCATAGCCATCCGCCCCAATTACGACTCCATTCTGAATAATCACCTGATTGCCCAGTTTGACCTGCTCGCGAATCACCACATGACTATGGAGGAGCGTATCGTCACCCAGGCTGGCCCCCCGATAAATCACACAATGGGGATGGATCGTGACCCGATGGCCAATTACCACATCATCACCAATTACCACATAGGCCCCAATTGCCACATCCTCCCCAACACTCACGTTCTGGCCAATGACGGCGGTAGGGTGAATTTGGGTTGGCAACGGTGTGGGCGGATAAAACAATTCAATGGCCTGGGCAAAAGCGAGGTAGGGATGTTTGACCCGTAGGAGGGGGCAGGGGGCAGGGGCATCAAAATCTTCATTAACAAGAATTGCTCCCGCCTGGCAATCCTGGAGCTTATGGGCATATTTGGGATTGACGAGAAACGTGATATCGCTCTCCTGGGCCTGGTCAATTGGGGCAACTCCGAGAATTTCTAGATTTGTCATTGGGTCAAGCTGGGCTTGGAGTCGCGTGGCCAATTCGACAATTTCCATAGAATAAAACGTCCAATCAAGATTACAGGCTATATATAAGTGATATATGCCAGACTAATCTGCATCCTACCATTCGCCTTTCGGCGACCTACGCGTGTAGCTCCTTTGTTATGGCCATCTGGGGATAGTGCTGATGGAGAATGACGGCGGGTTGCCAAGAACCAATAACGGTTGCCAAAGACTGCATAAGTTTTTCTAAAGAAACGATTCATGGTCTTTCCCAACCCCTAACCCTGTGCCAATCTGAAGACTGCACCACTAAATTGGCATGGTTCGCTCTCCCTGAACCCATAATCTGGGTAGGTAGTTTCGGTTTTTTCTTGGATAAGCTGCCCTCTCTCTCAACTAAAGTAGTCATCGCTACATTATTAAAAGAACCTATACAACTAAAACAAAGGTTTCAATAATCTGATTAACCTACCCTGAATTTTAACGCTAGGGGTTAACTCCATATCCGCCGAAATCCCAGGCCTGGTAACGGCTCAGAAAATCTTTAATAAAATATGCCAGAATCTTTTTGCAAAATTCCTTGATTCATACAAAATATCTAATTTAGGGGATAACTGTCACAGGGTTGATCTCCCCCTAGAGATTCGGTAAAGTCACCTAGAAGTTTAGATATGTTACGTCTAGCAGTAGGATAAGCTTGCTGCAATGGGCGTAGTCACTAGACATATTGCTCTTAATCGCTCTTTTTAAGGTTAAGTACCCCTGTCAGGGTTAACTATTAGAGACGAATCACTGTATGAGGAGGTTCCATTTGATGCTTTCCACTAACCGCCTAGGGGTGACTGCCTCAACCTGTAATCGGGTCGCCCAAGCTCTTAACTGGACTAGCAAAAAATGTACTACTGTGACAGGCCTGGCAGTAGGGATAACTACACTGACCCTCGGCGGGTTACCTTCCGCACAAGCCGCCATACGGTCCTTACCTGAACAGTCACCCTTGGCTCCCCTTGCCTCACCAGCATTTACTTTGACACCTGTTCTGACCGGTTTGAGTAACTCAGCCCCCCTCTCCCTGATGGAGATAACCCCTGCGGCTTCACTGATGCCTCAAACGACCTTCTCTGTGTTGACCGGGGAGAGTTCTAGCGGTTTTAATCCCGTTAGTGCAGATTTCGCCAAGATGCCGGCCAATAATTCTGGGACGACCCTGATTGCCTCAACCCTCCAGGCTTTGCAACTGTCCTTAGCTGGATTACCCTCTGTAACTGGCCTGGATGTGGCACCAGAGGCTACAACTACTGCATTCAAGGTTGTTGATCTCCGGGAGCGTCATGGCAGCCCCTACCAAGACCTCACCCTAGACTTAACCTCAATTCCCGAGTTCGCCATCCCTGGCTATAAGGCCGTTGGTGGTAATGTCTATGAGGAGTTAATGAACGAGACCGAGGCCACCCCCGAATCTGCCCCAGTCACAACCCTCAACGGCAACACCCCCCCGACACAACCCATCGCCCTGGCTCCCCAAAATAGTGGGACTAACCCCGCTAGTGCCACCCTTCCGACCCTTGATTCAACTGTCTTGCCCCAGGCCCCCGTTACCCGGACTACTGCAGTCAGTATTGGTCGCAATGATCAACGTATTCGCTTGGCACGGACAGTTACCCTCCCCCGCACTCTGCCGGGTACTCCCCCTCCTGTCATGGCCACAACTGGGACTTCCCCAAACTCGGCTAATTCAAATCGGAGTAACCCCCAGCCGACCCCTAGCCTAACTGGAGCAGCCCCCATCGCCCTGATTGCCCGCCAGTCCACAGCCCCAACCTTACCCAATATTGAATTACCCCCCCTCCAACCCTCTGATCGCTACTTACCTAACTCCATTACCTTACGGTTCATTTGGCCAGCCCAGGGGGTGTTGACCTCAGGGTTTGGGCCACGCTGGGGTCGGATGCACCGAGGTATTGATATTGCTGCCCCTGTGGGTACACCCGTGCTTGCCTCTGCACCCGGAGTCGTGACCTATGCTGGTTGGAACAGTGGTGGCTTTGGTAATTTAGTTGAAATTCGCCACAATGATGGCACGTTAACCCTTTACGCCCACAATCACCGGATTCGTGTTCGGGAAGGCCAGTATGTCCAGCAGGGTGAGTTAATTGCCGATATGGGCAGCACCGGTCGTAGCACTGGCCCCCATGTGCATTTTGAAATTCGGCCTATGGGGCGTGGGGCCATCAATCCAATGTTGTTTCTCACTCGGGGCTAAGGGCTTGAGCCGTAAGTTACTGGGGCAATCCTGATAGAGTATTGGGCAGGATGTCCTCTGGAACTTGGGTGAGATGCTAGAAACTTGTCCCCGCTGCGCGACCCGGCTGGGTGTGCCATTAAAATCTGGCCGCCAAGTTTGTCCTCATTGTGGCTGGTCAACCATTGTGGTCATTGAACCACCACCCGAATCTGTTCCGCAACAACTTCTGAAGCCGCCTGCGGCCGCTGGAGTTGGGGCAGTGGCGAAGCAATTTTTCCGAGTTGCGGTGCGAATTTTTGCCTATTTTTTCAATAGTGTTAAACAATGGTTCTTGTGGAAGTTTCAAACAACTGGCCCTAAAACTGGGGAAATTTTCAAGGGACTTTCCGAAAAGCTCCACGAACTGGAGGAATCTATCCCAACGGGTAATGAACCCCCAGAGGAACCTTGGCTATACCCCAGAGAAGCATTTCAGGAACTGGGCGGTATTCCCGAAGACAGTACCTCACAAGTCCGCACTCTAGATGGGAAGTTTTTGATTAATTATCCTCAGTTTCGGGTCTTGCACGATAAGGATGCCTATAAAATGCTTGGACTCGACTACAGCCCCGAACGCCAACAGAAGGGGTTAACCTATCTCCGCCGCTTATCTAAAGGCTCTAAGTTTACCAAAAGTTAGGCCGGCCAAGATTAACTAAAGGCGTAGGCGGTTTGTAGCCCCCACCAAATTAAAAGGCCGATAAACCCAAGGACGAGGACAGCAGAGATTGCCACCATCGGCCGGCTATCTGCCCCTTTGAATTTCATGATGCCCCGATCAAAATCAGCAGCCATAAGTTAATGCCTTCCTTCACAGCACTTCGCTTAAATTCTAAGGCCTACAATTAGGTCTGTGGGGCTGATGTGGCCTGGGTTTACGATAATTTAACCTTTTTCTTATGTTCGGGCAAATTCTGAGCAACTGTACCTGGCCCAGGTAATGGCAGGAGAGATGTCCTTGCAGGTGGTGGCAAAAAGGGAGGTTGTGGTAGAAACTCCACCAGAAAAGCCGTGGCATTGTTGGTGAGAACATTCACAACAGGTGATAACCCGGTCATGACTCCTGCGGCCACTATAATTAGATTGGGTAGAGAAATTAAAGTGGTATTTTGATAGGCGCGAGCTAGGGCCTGGTGAGCAATTGTTATCGCCCAGTGTAGTTTTCTCACCGTAGGCTCAAGAATAACAATCTCTGGTTCTTGGGGATGGATGGTGTGACTACCCCAGAAGATTCTTAACCAATCAGGTGAATAGTCGAAGGCTTGCCCAGGCCCTGTTATGACTCCAATGCCCCTAGTCTGATCTAAGGCCATGAGCGAGTCCAGATCTGCCAGGCCGGTGATGGTGAAGAGTTGTAAGCCATTATGGGCGGCGAGGTGCTCTAATTCCCTCATTTCCAGAGGTGTTAAGGCCAGGCCCCGTTGATCCACGACTAAAACCTCCAGATGGGCCAGGCATTCTAAACTTGCAGCACTGGGAATATAGACCCCGGCCTGGGCCGCCGCAATCAGGGCCGATAAAAAGACTGTTCGTAGGGAGAGTTGAATCCCACTGCCAAAATCCAGTTGTAAGGGGGCTAAAGCTGGGGCTAAATTGCCAGTTGCCGCTAATACACATCCGGATAAGACCAAGGTCGGCAATACGGCTTGATGGGCAAATTGGGCCTGGGCCTGGGCTAGCTGGCTATCGTAAACAGGCTCGGCTTGGCGGAGTTCTGTCACCAGGCCAATGCGAGTTTGCCAGCCGATGCGAGTTGTGGTTACTTGGATTTGCCCACTCAAAAGTTGCGAACCGGCATAGACAAATTGCCCTGGTGCTACAGAAATGGTAGTGAGAGTTTGTCCCTGATGGACAAGACCCAACATTCCCGCCCCAGCCACAATTGGCCCATCCACGGGGATAATTTGTCCAGCTTCAATCCAAAGCCGATCTCCTAGCTGAAGTTCCACAGTCGTTAACTCAATATGTTCTTGGTTGCGCTCGATGGTGAGAAGTTGCTCGGGATTTAATAAAAAACTAGGGTAGGGGCTAAATTCCTGGCCGTGATCGCGTAAGTCTGCTCGGGCAGAGGTGAGGGAAGTCTTCAATGCAGGTGCAATAAATTCTCCATTTAAGGTATGCAAGCCCAGCCAGAGGGTATCCAACAAGTCCACGGAAACCGACTGTTCTGTTGCCCACCGCGTTTGCGTCCGTTGGAACCACGGCCAGGCCCCGGCCAAAACCGCAATACCGACCACTAGGGGGGGAATCTCCCCAGGAGCCGCTAACAGGGCCAAGGTCAAGCTCATCAAGGGAAATCCCAACCGTTCCCAATCGGATTCTGGAGGGCGTTCAGCTTCAACTTCGGCTTCCCAATCCCGAATGGCAGTGGCACTGGGGGTGGGAAAGGGTTCTGTGGGAACTAGGGGATGGGTGATGTCCGCTTGGTCTAGGCATTTGGCCACAAGGGTTTCTGCATGGCCGGGGGCCAGGCCTGGGGTGTAGTAATGAACCACTAACGATGCAGCCAACCGATTTAACCTCGCTCCTAGGACTATGGGTAAGGCCAACACCAGATTCTCTACGGTTTGCCCATAGGCCCGATCGTGCCGTAATCGGTGAATATGGAGTCGAAGTCGGCCGGGGCTATGGTGAAGAACCTGATAATCCATAGGGAGTCTGACTGAGGGGCACAAGCAAGGGAATCGTCATTAGTATGTCCGATACTATTTCAAATTGGCGGGCTGAAACCACGATGATGATCAAAAGCCAATCTGCACCGATCCACAGGCAAATACAGAGCAATATAGAGTCGATATTTTGCTTAGGACTAATAGGATTACATAACATTTTGCTTGAAAATACGTTTTTTACGATTGATAAACAGCGATTATCTTCCTGCTAACAGCCCCTAAACTAAGAAATTGGGAAACTGGTTGCCTAGAACACCCAGATCAATGGGTAAAGTCTGATGATTTGTTAGCTTCCGTATTAGTTCGTGATAAAAGTTCATGAGGATTCAGTAACTTTAGTTGCGTCTTTCTACGGGCTGATCCATTTCCAAAAATCACCAGCTAGGGTAACAATATAAAGAAATTCTTAAGTGAGGGTTCCTATGCCTCCCACGCTCCTCCGCCAGTTTTGGAATTTTGTTGAGCAAACCCAAACGGGAATCCTGCTTGGCCTGGATGATTCAGCCCTCTGTCAGTGGTTGGTTGTCCAGTTCACCAGACAGCAGCCATTGGAACCAAGCCAAGTCGCCTGTTTACGGGACTATGCCGCTGCCCGCATTAATCTGATTCGGGATATGGCTCAGGATCGTTCCCAGAATTTTCTGATTGGCTTAGCGTAGGGCTACCTCTTTGGAGCTTGACTGCGGATTGGGGCCTGATCTGCGTAGGAGATATCCCAGGCCAGTGGTTGCGGGATATTAAGAGCTTTAGAATTAAAGCTATACCTGAATTGATGTTGGAATTTCCCAGTGACTCTTGCTGTTGCCCCGACCTTAACCCCCACACTTGAAGCCCTTGATCTGTCGCAGCGTCCCGATTCCCTCGGTCGTTTTGGGCAATTTGGCGGTAAATATGTCCCTGAAACCCTGATGCCAGCCCTGACAGAATTAGAGCAAGCCTACAGTCAATACAAAACCAACCCGGAATTTCAGGCCGAACTCTCCCAATTGTTACGAGACTATGTGGGGCGGGCCACGCCGTTATATTTTGCTGAACGTTTAACCCAGCACTATGCCCCGGCCGATGGTAACGGCCCCAAAATTTATTTAAAGCGGGAAGATTTGAATCATACGGGCGCACATAAAATTAATAATGCTCTTGGCCAAGTCCTGCTGGCAAAACGGATGGGGAAAAAGCGAATTATTGCCGAAACAGGGGCCGGTCAACATGGGGTTGCGACTGCGACAGTTTGTGCCCGCTTTGGCCTGGAATGCATCATCTATATGGGGGTGCAGGATATGGAACGCCAGGCCTTGAATGTCTTTCGGATGCGTCTGTTAGGGGCCACCGTTGAACCCGTCAGCAGTGGGACTGGAACCCTCAAAGATGCCACCTCCCAGGCCATTCGGGATTGGGTCACCAATGTGGAAACGACTCACTATATTTTGGGTTCCGTGGCAGGCCCCCATCCCTATCCGATGATTGTGCGAGACTTTCATGCGGTGATTGGCCAAGAAACCCGGCAACAGTGCTTAGAAAAATGGGGCGGGCTACCGGATATTCTCCTGGCCTGTGTCGGGGGTGGCTCTAATGCGATGGGATTGTTCCATGAATTTGTCCCCGAAACTCAAGTGCGGTTAATGGGCGTGGAAGCGGCTGGCTCAGGGATTAATACGGGACATCATGCCGCCACTCTCACCCAAGGGCAAGTTGGGGTTCTCCACGGAGCCATGAGCTACCTTCTCCAGGATGATGATGGCCAAGTCCTCGAGGCTCATTCCATTAGTGCTGGCCTGGATTATCCGGGAGTTGGCCCCGAACATAGCTATTTGAAAGATTTGGGTCGAGCCGAATATTACAGTGTCACCGATGATCAAGCCTTAGAGGCACTGCAACGGTTATCCCAATTGGAAGGGATTATTCCGGCCCTAGAAACAGCCCATGCCCTCGCCTATTTAGAGGTTCTCTGCCCCCAACTGACTAATGGTGAGCGGATTGTGATTAACTGCTCTGGGCGGGGGGATAAGGATGTCCAAACAGTCGCTAAGTACTTAACTGAAAAAAGTGAGTAGTTCCTTTACTGGCCTGTAGCCTATTACCGAGAGTCCTGATTTTGCGGTATTACGCCTTAATCTGGCAGGCCGACATTCGGATTGATGAAGACGATAAGGGAGAATTGCAGTTCATTTCAGTTCATTTTAGGCCACGGTTTGCTGAGACCAAGATCCGCGAGAAAAAAAGCCAGTGGGAAATCAGAATTTAACTTTATATGGAAAGGAAATGACGAATGTGAGGCTGCGTCTGGACAGGGAACGTTAACCTTAGTAGATGAAGACACGCTCCGATGTGCAAGCTCTTTTAATAGAGGGGATGACTATCAGTTCACGGTCAGCAGAGTTAACCCGTGGTTCCTATATCCTGGGTGAGAAAACCAACCAGGCCCCCGGCTAAAATTAACCAGGCCGAGTTAACTTTCCACTTAAATAAAATTATCCCACTGACAACCGCCACCCCAATCGTGACCGCATCCACCACTGCCGCCTGAGTTAAAGTCACCATCACCCCAGCCATAAGCCCCAACGCCGCTGCATTCACCCCATCCAAAGCCCCAGCCACCCAGGCCGAGCGTCTTAAGTGATTGACCCAGGGATTGATCAGTGCCACCAGCAGAAAGGAAGGTAAGAAAATTCCCACCGTCCCTGCCACCGCCCCCGAATTCCCCGCCAGGAGATAGCCAATAAATGTGGCGGTTGTAAATAGTGGCCCCGGAGTCACTTGGCCAATGGCCACTGCGTCCAATAACTGCTGAGAGGTGAGCCAATGGGTTTGCTCGACAAATTCTCGCTGGACAAATGCCAATAAAACATAGCCGCCGCCGTACAGGACTAGTCCAATTTTCAGAAAAATTAAAAAAACATTGACCCAACCCACGGGCAGTTCTGGAGTCGCAGTTGTAACTTGGGCCGATACCCCCATGGGCAGCCCCACCAGGCCAGGCGTGATCTGGTTGCCTCCTTGCCAGGCCTTGATCAGCATGACCCCTAACCCCAACACTGCGAGGGCTAAAACTTCTGACCACCCGAGGAAATAAGCCCCTACCGCCGCCCCCGCCGCCACGAGAGTTACGTTGTCCTTGATCGCTTTCCGACCCAGTTTCCAAAGGGCCTGGAGGACAATGGCAATGATCACCGGCTTAATGCCATAAAGAAGCCATTCCACTTGAGGCACTTGGGCCGTTTGGACATAGAGTGCTGCCAAGCCCCAGACAATCAGCATCGCTGGCAAAATAAAACAGCATCCGGCCACAATTAGGCCGCGCCAACCGGCCCGTTCTGCCCCGATATAAATGGCCAGTTCCGTGGAGTTGGGGCCGGGAATCAGGTTCGTAATCCCGATTAAGTCTAAAAGTTTTTCGCGGGTTAACCACTGCCGCCGCCCGACCACCTCCTCATCCATCATCGCCAAGTGCGCTGCCGGTCCCCCAAAGGCAAAGGTGCCCAGTTTTAAAAAGACTAGAGCCAATTCTTGTAGGCGTTGGCGTTGCTCCGGTGGAGATAGGTCTTGATAGGGGCGGGGTGGGGGCGGAATTTCCTGGGAGGGTGACATAGCAAACCACTAATCTGGCACAAACTACAAGATTCTCAGGTACTAGTAACGATAGTCATTGCTGCCAAAACTGAGATATTCAAAACAATCACTCATTATGGTTTTTCTCCAGGTGATGGGGAGCTTGGACTAGGACTTATAGGCTCTGGGGGTGAGAGTTCGCCAAAGCGGCCAATGGTCAAGGGAGTTTGGGGAAAGTCTGATTGGGTGAGGTTGCGGATCAATTTGACTGTGGCAAAATTATTATCCAATTGCGGAATGCCACTGTCATCAAGTTTGACCGGAATCACCTTGCCGCCGACAAACTGGCCTGTGGCATCCAACTCTGCCTCTAAAATCAAAGACTTACCCAGGTTGCCCACGGTCGAAAAGGATTTATACCCTAAGAAATTTCCCAGAGAATAGGCAATCAAACGCCCATTGTAGAGTTCCAAGGCCCGCGGGACGTGGGGCCCATGGCCGAGAATTAAATCCGCTCCAGCATCCACCATCGCGCGGGAAAACTGGACAATATTGCCACGATCTTCCCCATAAAAATATTCCACCTTGTTACGTGTACGGACAGCATCGGCTCCTTCTGCCCCGGCATGGAAGGAAATCACCACCACATCGGCATTTTGATTCGCTTTTTTAACCAGGGCCTGGCCCGCCTTGATATCCTGCACCCTATTTTGTCCGTGATAGGTCGCAAACCCAATCCAGGCCGTGGTGATGCCATTGGCGGTGATATAGACAATTTGATCCTTATCCCCAACCGCCTTCATCCCGGCCTGTTCAATGCTACGCATCGTGTCCCGGAAGCCCTTTTCATTAAAGTCATAGCTGTGGTTGTTGGCAATATTGAGAACGTTAAAGCCTACGGCCTGGAAAATTTTGGCATACTCGGGTGGGGAACGAAAGGCAAAAACCATCCCCTTACTGGTGTTTTTGAAGGGATAGGGGTGATTCGTTAGCGTACTTTCATAGTTACCAAAGAGAATATCGGCCCCCTGTAAATAGGGCTTAATTTTGGCTAAGAGACTGTTTGGGTCTTGGGGTTTGCGGCGGACTGGATAACTTGTCCCCGGAACCATATCCCCAACGGCTTTGAGCCGGATTGTTTGCCGTTCTGGGACTGTCACAGGGGCCGGAGTTGAGCTGTCTGGGGTGGCGGTTGGTGCAGCTTCGGGGGCTGGACTGGGGGTATTACTACTGGGATTGCTCGCAAAACTGGCCCAATTGGGTAAATCACTCAGGCCCTCCGGTAAGACATTTTGGACATACCAAACCCAGGCCAAAATGAGGGAAGTCCCCAGGCCCAGCAATAGTAATCCGGGGTGGGTGCGCTTCAGGACAGGGGTAGCTGGCTCCGGCACGATGGGTAAGGCGGTTGCAGGTAATTGAATTGCTGGAGATGTACCAATCATTGCAGGAGTGACTGTTTTCTCAATGCCGTTAGCCACAATCGCCGCATCGACAGGAATTTTTAAAACCGGAGTCGCTGTTGACTGAACAGCAGGGGGGGCTGAGCTGGGTAAGGTGGTTTTGAGTTCTAGAGTTTCAGTCCATTCTGGCCATTCATCCCCCAAGAGGCGGCCATGCAAGCGAACATTGAGAATCCCATCGGGGTCAAGTTTTCGTAAGCCTTTGAGAATATATTGTAAGCAACGGTCTGGGGGCAATGATTTGGTGGCCTCTAGCATAATTTGCAGACAACTCCCTTGGCGACGGGCGAGGACATGAATTCCCTTGGGATGCAAGCTGCGGTTAATTAAGGTGGCAATGGCGGTGGGTTCTCCTTGACGGGCAGCGTGCCAAATTTGCTCAAGGGTTGCCTGCATAAATTGAATCCTTGCGGGGCCTGGGACGCTTCAACGGTTTCTCAATCTCTCAAAGATATGTTAACGAGATCAAATTTTCTTATCGCGCTAGAAGTGGACAGTGCTTAAATTGGAGCAAATCGGGCTGAAGACTCTAGAATTATCAAAGACGTTTGCCGTTCGGGGTAAATTATGACATCGCTATTGAACGTTCCCAATCAAGAGCGGATCGAGGAGACAAGCACAGATCAAGCTCTACACAAGCGTCTGCAATTGGTCGAGGATGTTCTCGCGGTGGTCTTGGCGGCAGAATCTGGGCAAGAACTGGTCGAACTATTGCGACAGTTAGGGGCGTTATCCTCCTCGGAGGGGCAAGTCATTCCGGGAGTCCAGACCGAATGTTTACAGGTGATTGAATCTTTAGAACTGAACCAGGCCATCCGCGCAGCGCGGGCCTTCAACATCTATTTCCAGTTAATTAATATTGTTGAGCAGCACTATGAGCAAGAGCAAAATCGCCAGCGCACCGTCATTGAAACCTCGCCGATGCGGGCCTTAACTGCGGATCACTTGTCGGGGGTGAGTGGGGAGTCTTTTCCGGTGCAAAGTGGTTCTGCGGATGTGCGGAGTGGCCCCAGTGAGCGATTAGAGCATAGTCTTTATGAAATTGCGCCCCAAACCCAGCCCCAAGGGAAGCTCTCTTGGTTATTTCCTCGCCTAAAAGCGCTCAATGTCCCGCCCCAACATATTCAACGGCTGATTGATCAACTGGATATTAAGCTGGTTTTCACCGCCCACCCCACCGAAATTGTCCGGCAAACCATTCGGGATAAACAACGGCGGGTGGCCCATATCCTCGAACAACTGGATCAACTGGATATGGTTGGGCAAATTGTCACCACCGATGCTGAAGAACTCACGGCCCAACTCACAGAAGAAATTCGGCTTTGGTGGCGCACCGATGAACTCCATCAATTCAAGCCGGAAGTCTTAGATGAGGTGGAATATAGCCTCCACTATTTCAAAGAGGTCTTGTTTGATGCGATTCCACAACTCTATCGCCGCTTCCAAAAAACCTTGCACCAGAGTTTCCCGCAACTGAAGCCCCCCCGCTATAACTTCTGTAAATTTGGCTCTTGGGTCGGCTCCGATCGAGATGGCAATCCCTCCGTTGTGCCCGAAGTGACCTGGCAAACTGCTTGTTATCAGCGTAACTTGGTTTTAGAGAAGTATGTTTCCTCGGTAGAACGCCTGATTACCCTGTTGAGTTTGTCTTTACATTGGTGTGATGTTTTACCGGAACTGTTGGAATCTCTGGAGCAAGACCAACAACAACTCCCCGATATTTACCAACAACATTCGGTCCGGTTTCGCCAAGAACCCTATCGCCTGAAATTAGCCTACGTCCTGAAACGGCTGCAAAATACCCGCCAACGCAACCAACAGATCCAGGCCAACTGTGCCCCCTCCGCCGCGGCTGATGCTCTGAACAACGGCCAATTTTATGGGACTGGGGCTGATTTTTTAGCCGAGTTAAACCTAATTCAACGGAATTTAGCCGCCACCGGCCTGGCCTGTCGAGAATTGGATGATCTGATCTGCCAAGTGGAAATCTTTGGGTTTAACTTAGCCATTCTGGATATTCGTCAGGAAAGTACAAGTCACGCCGATACCATTGCCGAAATTACCGAATATCTCCAGATTCTCCCCTGTCCCTACAGTGAGTTATCAGAAAGTGAGCGGACGCGTTGGTTAGCTGCCGAATTGGCCACCCGCCGCCCCTTAATTCCCTCCGAGTTACCCTTTTCCGAGCGGACTAAGGAAATTATTGAAACCTTGCGGATGGTGAAACGGCTCCAAGGGGAATTTGGCCCGGAAATCTGCACTACCTATATTATTTCTATGAGCCACGAGGCCAGTGATTTGTTGGAAGTGCTGCTGTTGGCTAAAGAGGCGGGCCTCTACGATCCGGCTACAGGCAAAAGTACGCTCCACGTTGTCCCCCTCTTTGAAACTGTCGAAGACCTAAAGCAGGCTCCCCATGTCCTGACCCAACTGTTTGAACTGCCCTTTTACAAGCCCTACCTGAACAGTAACGATTGCCCAGGCCTGCAGGAGGTGATGCTCGGTTACTCGGACAGCAATAAGGATTCGGGCTTTTTAAGTAGCAACTGGGAAATCTATAAAGCCCAACAATCCCTCCAAAAAACGGCCGAAAAATATGGCTTCCAACTGCGGATTTTCCACGGGCGGGGGGGATCAGTCGGTCGCGGGGGTGGGCCGGCCTATGCGGCAATTTTGGCTCAACCCGGTCAAACCATCAACGGACGGATCAAGATTACGGAACAGGGGGAAGTCCTGGCCTCGAAATATTCCCTCCCCGATCTCGCCCTCTATAATTTGGAAACCATTACCACGGCGGTGATCCAGGCCAGCCTCTTGCGCACCAGCATTGATGAGATTGAGCCTTGGCATGAAATTATGGAGGAGTTGGCCACCCGTTCCCGACAATGCTATCGGAATTTAATCTACGAACGACCAGAATTTATTGACTTCTTCCATCAAGTAACCCCAATTGAAGAAATTAGTCAACTACAAATTAGTTCTCGGCCCACCCGCCGCGGCGGTAAGAAAAATCTGGCCAGTTTGCGGGCGATTCCCTGGGTCTTTAGCTGGACACAATCTCGATTCTTGCTCCCGGCCTGGTATGGAGTCGGCACAGCCATTAAAGAGTTTATTGATGAAAAGCCCGCCGAACATTTATCCCTCCTGCGCTATTTCTATTACAAATGGCCCTTTTTTCGGATGGTGATCTCTAAAGCCGAAATGACCCTCGCCAAAGTGGATTTGGAAATTGCCCACCATTACGTTCAAGAATTGAGTCATGAGCAAGACCGGGAAAGCTTTGAAACCCTCTTTGCTCAAATTGCTGAGGAATATCGCCGCACCTCTGAGCTAATTTTGACCATTACGGGCCATCAACGGCTTTTAGATGGAGATTTACCCCTGCAACGGTCTGTCCATTTACGCAACAGTACGATTGTGCCCCTGGGGGTTTTACAGGTCTCCCTCCTGAAGCGATTGCGCCAACACAACAGTACCGGCACCTCTGGAGCCATTCTTCGGTCTCGCTATAGCCGGAGTGAGTTGTTACGGGGAGCCTTGCTAACGATTAACGGCATTGCCGCCGGGATGCGTAATACGGGCTGATTTTCAGGCCAGGTGGTGTTTTTAGGTTAAAATCCCATGCCACCAATGACTGACAAAATCCTGACAGCGTTCTGACCATGAGGGTGGGGTCTGCCTAAGAACTTGTCCAGATTCCGTCAGTCGGCGGCCTAAGGGCGTGAGTCGAAAACTATCAGTTAAGCCCTGGCCATCCACTTCCCGCCGCAATAGGCCCACCTGGGTCAACCACATTAAGGAGTTTTCCACCACTAATTCCGGCAAGGCCTGTTTGGTATAGCCCTTCGTGACCCCCAAGGAACCGCTAATTTCCCCCAACGCCACCCGCTGCTGTTGTAAATCGAGAAATAATTGGGGTAAAAATGGGCTACAGCGGACGGCGCGCAAGGCTCTGGCAAGGGTTTCAGGAGAGTAGTTCATAGGGAGTTGATGTGCTGAATAGAAGCCCCGAACTTGACTGGGTTTATTTTTATTCATAGCACCAGAGAGCCATATCCATATCAAACCGAGCAAAAACAGATCCAAGGTCGCTTAACAGTCGTTGTGGCCAGATTTTCGGGCTAAATGACCAAGAATCCGGCCGTTTCTCTCAAGGCATCCCATCGTTAAGCCGGGAAGATGCTCCCGATCGAGTTTATTTCGGACAGGCCATAGAAAACTTTATCGGTGTAAGGTGTCAAGTTAGTTCCATAAATTGTTAACTTTTTTATATCTTGCCCATCTGGTTAGCCCAACTTTAATTTTATAAACCCTGAGATAGTTAATCCCTATGACGATTTCCGCCGATCAAGTTGCTCGTATTGTTTCCAATCACCATGATGATCCGTTCCAAGTTTTAGGCTGTCATCGTTATGAAGAAAATGGGCGGCAGGCCTGGGTTGTCCGGGCTTATTTACCCAATGCTGAGCAAGTCACGGTGTTGTGTCCAGAAGAACGAAAAGAATATCCGATGCAGCCTCAGCACCATCCCAACTTTTTTGAATGTGTGATTGAGACCCCAGAACTCGCCAACTACCAACTCAAGGTTAAAGAAAACGGCCATGAGCGGGTCATTTACGATCCCTATGCCTTTCATTCCTCGTTGTTGACAGACTTTGACATTCACCTGTTTTGCGAGGGCAATCACCACCGCATTTATGAAAAACTTGGCGCACATCTGTTAACAGTAGATGGTGTGGCCGGAGTTTATTTTGCCGTGTGGGCCCCCAATGCTCGCAATGTTTCAATCTTGGGGGAATTCAACTCCTGGGATGGGCGGCAACATCAGATGGCCCGGCGCGATGGTGGCATTTGGGAGTTATTTATCCCAGGCCTACAGGACGGTGAGCATTACAAGTATGAAATTAAAAACCAAGCCGGGCATATCTACGAAAAATCCGATCCCTATGGCTTTCAACAGGAACCCCGCCCCAAAACCGCCTCGATTGTCACCAACTTAAATACCTATCCGTGGTCAGACCAGGCCTGGTTGGAACAACGGCGAAATAGTGAACCTTTAACTCAACCCGTTTCGATCTATGAAGTCCACTTAGGCTCTTGGCTTCATGGCTCAATGGACACCCCAGCCCTACTCCCCAATGGCGAACCTGAGCTGGCAATTCCTGTCGCCGACCTCAAACCCTGGGCCCGCTTTTTAACCTACCGAGAACTAGCCGCTAAACTCATTCCCTACGTTAAAGACCTCGGCTATACCCATATTGAACTTTTGCCAATTGCCGAACATCCCTTTGATGGCTCTTGGGGCTATCAAGTCACGGGTTACTTTGCACCCACCTCCCGCTATGGCACGCCAGAAGACTTCATGTATTTTGTTGACCAATGTCACCAGGCCGGGATTGGCGTAATTGTGGATTGGGTCCCAGGACATTTTCCTAAAGATGGCCATGGCCTGGCCTTTTTCGATGGGACGCACCTCTACGAACATGAAGATCCCCGCAAAGGCGAACACAAGGAATGGGGAACCCTGGTCTTTAACTACGGCCGCCATGAAGTCCGCAATTTCCTCGTCGCTAATGCCCTGTTTTGGTTTGACAAATACCACATTGACGGGATTCGGGTGGATGCGGTGGCCTCGATGCTCTACCTGGACTATCAACGGGAACATGGCGAATGGGTAGCAAATGAGTACGGTGGTCGGGAAAACTTAGAAGCAGCAAATTTCCTCCGGCAAGTCAATCATGTTTTGTTTAGCTATTTTCCGGGAGTCCTCTCGATTGCGGAAGAATCTACCTCTTGGCCGATGGTGTCTTGGCCGACCTACGCGGGGGGATTGGGCTTTAACCTGAAATGGAATATGGGTTGGATGCACGACACCTTGGATTACTTCAGCATGGATCCCTGGTTCCGCCAATTCCATCAAAACAATCTGACCTTTAGTATTTGGTATCACCACAGCGAAAATTTTATGCTCGCGCTTTCTCACGATGAGGTGGTACATGGCAAGAGCAATATTATTGGCAAAATTCCGGGAGATCGCTGGCAGAAATTCGCCAATGTCCGGGCATTGTTTAGCTATATGTTTACCCACCCCGGCAAGAAAACCATGTTTATGGGGATGGAGTTTGGACAATGGAATGAGTGGAATGTGTGGGGTGATTTAGAGTGGCACTTACTCCAATATGAATCCCATCAACAGTTGAAGCAATGTATCACTGACCTAAACCGCCTCTATCGCCAAGAACCAGCCCTTTACAGCCAAGACTTTGGGGAAGCCGGGTTTGAATGGATTGACTGTAACGATAATCGCCATAGTGTGGTGGCATTTGTGCGCTGGGCTAAGGATTACGCCGATTTTGCCGTTGTGGTCTGCAACTTCACCCCCCAACCCCACAGCCATTACCGGATTGGTGTGCCAGAGCATGGGTTTTACACGGAAATCTTTAACAGCGACGCGCGGGAATATGGGGGAAGTAATATGGGTAATTTAGGAGGCAAATGGGCCGATGAATGGGCGTTCCACAATCGCCGTTATTCCCTCGATATTTGCTTACCCCCCTTGGCGGTTCTAGTGTTCAAGATTGATCGCGCTCATGAGTAATTAACGTTTTACTTCAGTGTGTTTTTTCCTAAGGTTGCTCTCTATCCAGGCCAAGATCAACTCATTCACTAATTCTGGCTGTTCATCTTGGGGGCAGTGGCCGGCCTGGGGGAGCATTTTAAGGCTAATTCGGGGGTTACAGGCAGCAAATTGACTCGCAAATTGGGGTGGGATCATCCGGTCTTGTTCTCCCCAGAGGATCAGGGTTGGAATCTCCAGTTGGGCGAGGCTAGGTTTAACCTTGGGGCCAAAGTTGAGGCTGGTCATGGACTTAATAATCTGGACAAAGGCATTGGCGGCCCCGCGATCAAAGGCTGGAGTTAAGAGGATTTCGACTAATTCTTGATCCACCGCTGATTTGTCTCCATAGGCAATTCCGGCCCAAGGTTGGACAATTCCCGGCCGCCGCACCCCATAAAAAATTGCTTTCAATAACCAGGGAGCCGCCACCATTCCCTCGACCCAATTCACCACAGGCCCACACCAGGCCGGGATCATCTCTTGACGCACAGCGGGATCGGGAACACTAATCAGCACCAGGCCAGCCACCATTTGGGAATACTCAACAGCAGTGGTTAAGGCAATCAGAGAACCAATGGAATTTCCCACAATAATTGCAGGTTGACGGATAAACGTTTGCCAGAAATCATGGACTTGCCGGGCCCAAAAATAGGCATCATAGGGGGCCTGGGGTTTCTCAGTCGCGCCAAAACCAACTAAATCCAAGGCAAAGACCGGGTGAGATTGCCCTAAAACAAACACGTTATGTCGCCAATGCCCGAGAGATGCCCCAAAACCATGCAGCAAAATTATTGGGATCGCGCTCGGGTCAGGATTTTCTGGCTGGACATAGGTATAGCGAATCTGCCAACCGCGCCAGGCCCAGTCCCGTTGTTCACCATATTGGCCGGGAAATTTGGGGGTTAGGGAAACCGGAGCAGTTGCCATTGTTCTACAGTAGCAATAGTTTTGGCCTGGAATTTCTGTATCTCGGCCGCGGGGATATTCGGACTCACCCAGGCATAACCAGTCGGGACGCTATTTAAGGGCAAAGGTAGGCGTGTTCCCAAGTTGGGGGTATAAAAACTCAGCAGTACCCAGGTTTGATGTTCGGCTCCGGTGACAGGTTCTTGAACAATAAAGTTGATTGGGTGATTGGTTAAAATTGCCGCGACTGGCCCCTGGGTTAGCTCGGCTTTAAGATCGGGAGAATAGTTACCAATCAAGCCCAAAAATCCTGCCGTTACCAGGCCCAGCCAAGAGGTTAAAAGCCATGCCCCCACCCAGGCCCGCCGCCAGTTTTGTACAGAAGTTATTCCCAAAACCAACCAGCCCGCCCCGATAATTACCCCCAAAGGAATATAGGCCTGCACCGCATCAGCTGCCGGAATCAACCCCGTTCCCAAACCAATGGCTGCCCCCCACAAGCCCAGGCCGAGAAAGGCTAATATCCCGCTCATGCCTCGAATCCACAGCCAACGCCTTTGCCATTGCCGATAAAGCTCACAGAGGCCAAACCCCGCCCACAAGGCCAGCCAGGGATAAAGCTGCAAACTGTAATAGGAAATCCGAGTTGAAAAGAGCGTCAGTAACATCAATAGGACCAGGGGATAAATACCCAGCACCAGGCCCATTGGCGTTTTGATGCGAAAGAGACTGATCCGCCGTCCGTGCAGCCCCCACCAGAGCCACCCCCCCACCGCAAAGAAGGCCCAAGGAAACCCATTGGCGGGGATGTTCCAGAAATAGTAAAAAATATTGCCATCGCCGTGATAGGATTTTTCGCCGAGCATGACCAACTTGCCGAACATTTCCGTTAAGACCCGCCCGCCATAGATCTGTACCGATTGCCACAACCAGGCCCCCGGCAATAGAAAGCCAAGAATTAACCCAAGATACAGGCCGAGATTCCGAAAAAAATGCTTGTGAACCCAAAAGAACGGTAGCAGGGCCATAACGGGCAAAAAAATCATCACGCTTTTGATCAAAAATCCCAGGCCGACACAAGCCCCCGCCACCAGGCCCCAACCCCAAAACGCCCATTGATGATCCCGCTGCCGATCCGCTAAAACCAACGCCAAAACCAGCAAAACTTCGACAAAAACTAAAGGGATATCCTGAGTCGCCATTCGCCCATAGGACAAAAACAACGGACACAGCGGTAAAATCATCGCCCCCAGGCCGGCCACGGTTCTCGGCAACAGCACACAGCCCAAACGAAAGGTTAACAAGACGATGCCCATCCCCAAAACGAAACTCGGCAACCGGGCCACCCCATCACTCACGCCAAAGAGTTGGTAAGCCCCAGCAATCAGCCAATGTACCCCCACCATCCGGTCAAAAATCGGCGCATCCCACCACCATTGGGTCAACCCATCCCCTTTGAGCACCATCCAGCGGGCCTGCATCCCGTACCAACCCTCATCGTGGGCCATCAAACTTTGCTCACCGGAACTGGCCAGAAACAAAATCCCGCTCCACACCATCAACAGCAGGTAAGGGAACAGGGGATGTTTAGACCAAACTGGCCTGGGGAAATCAGTCATGGCAGATTACACACCACAATTTGAACCATCAAGAATTCTCAACCTGTTGCTCATCAATAATCTTGGGGTTTATTTAGTCGGGAGTCCTATAGTGAGGATGTCAGGAGATGGAATTAGCAAGAAATTACCCATCGCCATAGATCATCGGATTGGTCAGGATCAGTCCACAGCCCTGGCCTGGGTGAAGCATTTCCCCATCTTATGTCCTTAATCTCAAACCACGATGCTAGAACTGCTGGCAATTTTGTCGGTTTCAGCGGCGGGCGGACTGAGGTTGGCCTTACCCCTATTGGTCATTGGTTTAGTCCAAGGGGAGTCTCTCTGGTCGAAAGTCCCAATTTTGGCGCGCTTTGACCCGGCCTGGGTGGTGGGAGTCTTAGCGGCCTGGTCAGGTCTGGAGCTATTCATCATCACCCATCCCTGGGGGCAACGGTTTTTAATGCTGATCCAACTGATCTTTAGTCCAGCAGTCGGGGCAATTTTAGGGATGACCTTAGCCGATTTAACCGATACCCCCGTTTGGCTGATTGGCCTGATTGGGGGGCTATTGGCCCTGCTCCTGCAACTGGTGCAAGTGGGTTGGTTTTTTCGCCTCGGTAAACTGCCCCATTGGTTTATTATTGGGCAAGATTTATTATGTATTTTGCTAGTTCTTTTTGGCGTTCATGCTCCAAAACCGGGGGGTCTGATTGCCCTACTCTTGCTCTGGTTAGCGATTCGGAGTGCCAAAGACTGGCGACAACAGGCCTACAGCCGGCGAGTACAGAGATAAATCCCTAAAGGGCCGGGGTATAGACCCGCTCCTCAGCTTGATCTCGCCCTAAAAGAAATTCCCGAATAAAGCGAGTTAAGACCCGCTGCACCAGGCCTGTCGCAATCCGTTGTCCCAGTTGTTGGGTTTCCGGCTTAAAGAGAACCCGCGAGACAATGGGGAAGAGTTTTGCCGCATCAAAGCCAGGAGTATCCTGCAAAATGCCCGCAATCCGGCGAATATGCTCCAGGCCCTGTTGATCCGGGGTAACAGCGGGAACGGCGGTAATCGGGCTGGGGGTACGCCAAGGGTTAGGGAACTGATGCCAGGCCTGTTGTCCCCACTGATCCAAACTTTTCACCAGTTCATCGGCTAATTTATTGCGAATAAACTCCCCCCGCTCTGAAAATAAAAATTCAATGGCCTGGTTTAAAGCCATATCAAAATCATAATCCCGACTATCCCGCGCATTCCGCAGCAGATTTTCGAGACGATTCCAACGAAAACTTCCATCCTTGAACAGCAGATTTTTCAGGCTTGTCCGTAATTCTGGGGCCGGGTCTGTGAGCAGGCGTTTGGCAATGTAAGGGTAGGCCGCATTGAGAACTTTGAAATTGGTATCGACCCCCATTGCAATGCCTTCCATCGTCAACAAAGAACGGACAATCAGGGCATAATAAGCCGGGACGCGGAACGGATATTCATACATCACCTCAGAGAGTTGATCAAAAATCCGTTGAATATTTAATTCCGCAACGCTGGCTCCCAAGGCATTGTTAAAGACAATTCCCAAGGCCGGAATAATGGGGCGCAAATCCGTATCCGGAGTCAAAAAGCCTAAATGCACATAATCCTCAGCCAGGCTCTCAAACTCCCGATTGACAATATGGACAATGGCATTGATCAACCCATAACGCTGGGCGGGCTCAATTTCACTCATCATCCCAAAGTCGAGATAGGCCAGTTTTCCATTCGGCATGGCCAACAAATTGCCAGGGTGGGGATCCGCATGAAAGAAACCATGTTCCAATAATTGCCGCAACGAACACTGGACACCAACATTCACCAAATAGCGTGGGTCAATCCCCTGGGCCTGAATCAAGTTGGGCTGATTGAGTTTTGTCCCGTTCACCCACTCCATTGTCAGGACACGGCGATTGGTATATTGCCAAAAGATCCGGGGGACAAAAATATCCGGTAGATAGCCATACAGACGGGCAAACCGCTCAGCATTCCGGCCTTCTTGGGTATAGTCCATCTCCTCAAATAGGCGGCCAGAAAATTCATCCAAAATTGCGACTAAGTCACTGCGAAGTTTACGAGTTTTTTGGATAAACTCCGCCAGGCCCCGGACAATGTAGATGTCTAAGGTAATCTGCTCTGCCAGGCCAGGACGTTGGACTTTAACAGCCACCTCTTCCCCAGTTTTTAATCGCCCCCGATAGACCTGTCCCAAGGAAGCCGCCGCAATCGGGTTTGGACTCAGTTCCGCATACAGTTCCTCGGGCCTAGCCCCCAGTTCTTCCTCAATAAATTGGAAAGCAATGTCATTGGAAAAGGCTGGCAGTTGATCCTGTAGTTTGGTCAATTCTTCTAAATAAATGGCAGGGACTAAATCTGGCCGGGTAGAGAGAGCTTGCCCAACCTTGATATAGGCCGGCCCCAATTGAGTCAGGGTTTCCCGGAGTTGGATGGCCCGTTGTCGTAAATTTTTCTTGGTTTGCCCAGTGACAGTATCCCACCAACGATTCAAGAAAATACTAATCACCGGCACTAGGATTTGAATCCACCGCCAGAAAACCCGCAGGGGCTGTTGCCGATAGCGAGCATTAATTTCTTCGGGATTATAGACTTCAGCCAAGGGAGTATCGGGTAAACTCACAGCGTCCACCGCAATTTCAGTTGAATCAGCGGGAAAGTCACGAAAAGTTGAGCCGGAATGAACAGGCGGTAAGGCAGTCTTCATCGCAATTCCCCGCTGAGGCAGTGATGTTAAGTATTGTAACTGAATTCATTAGGTTGGCTGCTGGGCTAGGCCTTAATAATCATCCCCCAAACAAATGCCCATTCCCCGCGCCGTTTTGATCAGCGTGCCATGCAAGTCCACATTTCGATAGGTCTTAATCGCCTCAGCAATCGGGACACTTACCACCTCGCGGTTTTTCCAGGCCACCATGTGATCGTATTTCTCCTCGGCAATTAAATTGACCGCTGCCACACCAAACACAGTCCCCAAGAGCCGATCCGCGGGTGAAGGAATTCCCCCCCGTTGAATATGCCCCAAGACCGTCACCCGTGATTCTGCCCCTGTGCGAGTCGCAATCTGTTCGGCAATATATTTCCCAATCCCCCCGTAGCGATCTTCACCTTGTTGACTAATTTGGGTGACTTGATCCCCTAACTCAGTCCGAACCGCCTCCGAAACCATGACTAAGCAAAACTTCTTGCCCTGGGCCTGGCGTTGACGGATTTTCTCTGCGACATTATCCAAGTTGTAAGGAATTTCAGGAATCAAAATAATATCAGCCCCCCCCGCAATCCCCGCCGACAACGCAATATGCCCGGCATCGCGCCCCATCACTTCCAAGACCATGACCCGACTGTGACTAGCGGCCGTAAAGTGCAACCGATCCAGGGCCTCAGTGGCAATATTGGTGGCCGTATCAAATCCAATGGAAAGCTCAGTCGCCCCAACATCGTTATCAATTGTTTTGGGAATGGCGACAAGATTTAGGTTTCCCTGGTTCGCAATCCGCCGCAAAATGGCCAAACTGCCATCCCCACCAATCCCCACCAACGCGTCTAACTTCAATTCGTGATACCCAGCAATAATCTCGGCACTGCGATCCTGAAACGTCCCGCCAGCCATTGGAAACGCAAAGGGATTTCCCTTATTGGTTGTCCCCAGAATTGTTCCCCCTTGGAGGAGTAATTGATCAATACCCTCAATATCCAAGCGGGTAGATTTGGGGGGGCGGTGCATCAGGCCATGGGTGGCTTCCTGAATGCCAATCACTTCCCAACCATAGGTTCCAATAGCATGATGAACAACTGCCCGAATAGCGGCATTTAAGCCAGCACAATCTCCACCACTGGTTAAAATTCCGATCCGTTTCTGAGCAGCCATGGGAATGAGTCCTTAAAAATGGGATGCCTGAGTAACAATTGAAGAGAGAAAACTTAGAAATCCTTTTTAGATTACCCTAAATTCTACGGTGATTTTGTTAAGCTAAATTAAAAATCTCAGCCTAATGATCTGCTATTAAGGATCATGAATATTCATGTTTCAATGATTGAGCTTAAGCCGAGTCATCTAGGATATTTGTATGGAAATAATCTTAAATATTAACGATTACCATGGTTTTAACTGTTTCAATGAACTAACTAAGACTTGGGGACTGGTGAGAAGTATCTTGCTGAAGACACCGATGCTGTGCCGAGGGTTGGCTAATTTTAAGTGAAATTTAGCAATGGCTTAGAAAGCAGATGAAACTTTTCTCTAGTAGCTATTAAGAATTTAATTTTAGAAATATCTGCCCATGAATGATCAAAATGTTGCGCTCCTAAAAGCATCTGAGATTGCTGTGGGCCTCCACCCTGTTGGGGTAAAAATTGCTCCTGTCCCATCCGGCTAAGAATCTTTTATTGATCATGGGCATGAGAATCAAGAGGCATCGGGTTAGATCATCTCAGGTTGCGGGATTGTGGCAATTGCAGATCAGGAGCTTGTCTATTTCATAGTAATTGAGTCTTTATATGTTGTTACTCATTTAGGGTTAGAGGGGAACAAGTCAGAAAGTGACTGATGGGAAGTCTTTTAACATTTCCACTCTCTCAGAACAGTCTGCGTAACGCTATAGTTGATGAGTTGGCCCTCAGCCTTCTTAGTCCCAGATCAGGATCTCTGGCATAACTCTAAACCTGTTTATGACTACTGTTACCTTGATGACGACTGTTCCCAATTCTCAAGAGCCAATTACATCCCTTGTTGAAATGTTCTCAGCAATTCAGGGGGAAGGGATGAACGTGGGGACGCGGCAGTTATTTATCCGATTTGCTGGCTGTGATTTACGCTGTATCTATTGCGATAGTGCCCATACATGGCATCCCCAGGCCCAGGGGCGAATTGAACAAACTCCAGGCCAGCGAGACTTTATCACAGTTAATAACCCAGTATCCTTGAAGCAGATTTTGGCCTGGGCCGACCAATTGAATATCACGGGTCTCCATGACAGCATTAGCCTCACTGGTGGTGAACCCCTCCTAGCCCTAGAGTTTTTGCAAGAGTTTTTACCGATCCTGAAACAATGCACTAGCTTACCCATCTATCTCGAATCGGGTGGACATCATCCCCAGGCCCTAGGGCAACTCCTCCCCTATTTAGATAGTATCGGCATGGACATTAAGTTACCCAGTGTCTCTGGTGAATCCCATTGGCCAGCCCATCGCGCTTTTCTCCAGGCCTGTCATGCCGCAAACAAAGATGTATTTTGTAAGGTGATTATTTCTGCCCAGACCACAACCCAAGACCTAAACCAGGCCGGGGCCTTAGTCGCCGCAATTAACCCCGATATTCCGCTCATATTGCAACCTATTACCCCCATTGGCACAGGTCGTTTGACCCACCCCCCCACCCCGGCCCAAGTCCTGGCCTGGCAAGGCTTACTGAAGCAATATTTATCTCAAGTTCGAGTCATTCCCCAAACTCATAAGTTTTTGCATCAGCTTTAATCTATCCGTGAATTTCTACAGACAAGGTGACGCAAACTGTTGTAAGAGAATAGGAATCTCCAAGGGACTGCCCATCAAGGATTTTCCGACTTGTTCCCCCCTCACCCTAAATGAAGTAGCCCTATGCGCATCCCAAAAGGTCAGCAGAGGAGGTGGAGTAGCCTATATCCGTTTTTGCAAAATTGTGTTAGCCAAATGAGACAGAATCAGAACTTAAGACTAGGATACCCGTGGATATTCCTGTTGAAATGACTAGGAACATTGCCGCTGTGAGGTTCGGGGTTGGAGATGGCGATATTCGGCCAAATACTGTTCCAATTCCGCAAAAGCAGGTAAGTTCAGCCGATAGTAAATCCACCGTCCAGACTGACGCGCTAAGACCAGGCCCGCATCCTTGAGAGTCCGTAAATGAAATGATAGTTTAGACTGGCTAATTTGGAGACGGGTACAAAGGTCACAAACACATAGTTCTTCTCGCTGCAAGAGGGTTAAAACATCCAAGCGAATGGGATCGGAAAGGGCATGAAACCTGAGTAAAACAGTCTGATCTGGAGAGGTAATCTGAGCAATCATCCTCAAATCCTAGCAAATTCTCCAGGTTGGGGATGCAAACAGGCTCCCTGCATTAGTGCATTAGTGATCTAAGGTTTCCACTTTGAAGGGCCGCTCCAGGAGTTGGGTCAGGGCTTGTTGGGGAGTCACCTCATCCCGCAATACGGTAGTTACGGCCTGGGTAATGGGGACATCTAGATCATGGGCCTGGGCATAGTCGCTTAAAACTAGGGCCGTATTCACCCCTTCCGCTGTCCCAATCACTCGTTCTAAAGCATCTTTGAGGGCAGTTCCTTGGGCTAAATGCCAACCCACTTGATAATTGCGACTTAAGGGACTTGTACAGGTAGCCAATAAATCACCCAGGCCCGATAACCCATAAAAAGTCTGAATATCACCACCCCAATGGGTTCCCACCCGTACCATTTCCAACAGCCCCCGTGTAATCAAGGCTGAGCGCGCATTCACCCCCAAGCCCAGGCCATCATTGACCCCACAGGCAATGGCCATGACATTTTTCAAAACCCCCCCCAACTCCACCCCCCGCCGATCTGGATTGGTATAAACCCGAAAGGTGGGCATGGCAAATAAACTCTGGGCCTGGGCCGCAATCTCTAAATCGCCCCCAATCACCGCGGCGGCCGGTAAACCCTGATTAATTTCAGCCGCTAAATTAGGGCCAGAGAGAACCACAATCTGGGCCTGGGGTAATAGTTCTGTCCAAATTTGGGTCGCCGTGGCCGCTGTTTGGGGTTCCAGTCCCTTCGTTGCGCTAATTAAAACCCGGCCGGGGGGAAGATTTAAGGCTTGGACTTGTTGGGCAATCCCCCGCACCCCCTGAATGGGCAAGGTAGAGATAATAATTTGGATTGGCTCAAGCTGGCCTGGGGTCAAAGGGCCTTGGTGACGTTGCCAGATGCGGACGGAAAACCCTTGCCGATTCAACACACTTAAAATAGTTTTGCCCCAAGCCCCTAAGCCCAACAGCAGGATCTTGTCTTGGACTGAATGAACCGGCCAATCCGCCGCTACCATAAATGCTTACATGAACAACCCTAAGTCCAAGTTAAACCGATTAGGGTGCCGGAGTGATTGCCGGTTGGGTTTGGTTCTGGAGTTGTTGCTGGCGAAGTCGGAACTGGGCCGCTTCCGAGTTAAGGTTTTCCATTTGATCTTGGGCCACTTCGCTATAACTGCGGGCATCCATGTTCCGAATTTGGTTCATGAGACTGGGCAACGAGAGACTACCGCCTTGGCCACCGCCATTGAGCAGGCCACCAATATCATTGGATTTTTGCCCTTCTTGCCAGCCTTGGAGGGGATCTGCTTGTTGGGCCAAGGCCGCCGGAGCCAGAGTCAGAGAAGCCAGACCTAGGACTAGGGAAAGAGATTGCTGAAATTTCATCGGTTTTCCTCGCACGAACTTGAAACAAAACTAAACCGAAAATTACCCTTATCCTAGCTTGGAACTCGAATGGGGATCTAACTCTAGCTCATTTTGATGGTTCTACTTGCCCCAAGCCAACCTCTATGATCAAAAGATAGTCGGGGCAAATGCTGATCAAGGTAGGGGGCAATTATGAATATCGTGCAGTGGTGGGATGAGCTACTTCAGGGCCTGGAAACAGAATTACAGGTGGGGTTAGCTCACGGAATTGAACTCTTAAATAGCACCATCGAGCAAACGCTTTTACCCCTGATCAAAATTCCGGAACCAGCGGCCCCTTGGCAACGTCTTTATGTTTACCAGGCCGGGGTGGAGAGTCTTCCCAGCGGTACTTGGCCTCTCAATGATCATGCCTGGCAAATCACAGCCCACTGGCCCCAAACCATTCCCCTATTAGAGTTGCCGGAACATTATCTCTGGCTAGAAATTCCCTCAATGCGGCAAGGGGATCAATTACTCCTCTGTCGGGCCTGGGCCAAGGCGGATCCCCACAGCTTGCCCCCCAAATTATCTCTCGGTCGTCACCAGGCCTGGGGTTGGACGCAGGGAGTTACGTTACCGGCCGATGGGGAATGGCATTTATTAGAGGTTTGTGTGCATTTAGCCGCCCCCGAAACTGAGCCAGGGTTAATTAAACTTGCCCTAGAATTTATCGCTCCCGGCCAGGCCTGGTTACGGGATTTTGAAGTGTTGCAGGCCCCGGCTAAACTCCGCCCCTTAAGTGAATTATTTCCCAAACACAAAACAAATTCTGAGACTTAATTTAATTGAGTTGTTAATTCAGACTTGACTGGCCTGGGCCATTTTCTCAAGGAGTTCCGTCCACAGGAGTTGGGTAACGGGGCCTGGGCATTCTGGGAACGGATAGTCATCTACTTGGGCAATGGGCATCAATAACCGCACCGAAGAACTTAAAAACGCCTCATCGGATGTGACTAAATCTACGGGGAATAACTCGCTCTCCTGGTGGGGAATGCCTTGTTCATGGAGTATATCTAAAAGAAACTGCCGGGTAATTCCATGTAAAATTCCTGATTCCTTGGTGGGTGTCTCGACAATCCCTTTGCGGACGATCCATAAATTACTGGTGGTGGCTTCGGTCATCGCGCCTTCGGGATTCAGCAAAATCGCATCATCACATCCACTGGCCTGGGCTTCCAAAAGGGCCAAGATATTGTTGAGATAATTCCCGGTTTTGGCGGCTGGATCTAGGGCCTTCAGAGAAACTCGCTGCCGGGGCGGAATTGTTACTTTGAGGCCGGCCGCAGAAAGCTTAGGCTCCGGATCAATGGCTTGCAAGGCAATTAACAGTCTCGGCTTCGTTTCTGGTTGCGGTAACAGGCCAATGCGAGGATCTGCGCCACGAGTCACCACGATCCGAATGTAATATTCTCCAGGCCCTGCCACTGCCAAAGTCCGATTCACTTCCTGGATCAAATACTCATCCGGCCAAGGCAAATTTAGATACAAATAGGTTGCAGATTGTCTTAAGCGGGCTAAATGTTCAACCAGGCCAAAGGGTTTCCCTTGAAACGTTCGGACAACCTCATAGACACTATCTCCGTACAAAAAACCTCGATCTAAGACCGAAATCGTTGCATCAGTAGAAATTTCACCATCGAGATTGATCAACATACCCATGCAGTTTATGGCTTCTGCTCTAACTCACGTTTCATGCGCTCTAGTGTAGTATGCATTTGGTCAAACATTTGCTGGGGCGTTACGCCAAACTGGTTGAGTTGGGTTTTCAGTTGCTCGACCGTCATTTGGGCCGTAAAGTCTTCCGAGAGTTCAAACCGCTTCATGAAAATCCGAAAACGCTCCATCATCTCTTCCATTTTTTCGATGTAGAGTTTTTTCCCTTCCCGATCAAACTTGCCGTAATCACCACCCAACTGGACTAAACTTTGGTAGTCAACAAATAAGTCTTGGGCTTCCCGTTGGACAATTTCAGAATCAAAGAATCCCATAGGTTTGGTCTCATGACTAATGTGTCTTGACTCATCCTACCCTTAGTGTCCAGTTCAGGCCTGGGGGAAAACCAGAGGGAAAACCGAATCTGAGGGGATGGCCTGGGTGATTCGGAATCTATTGCAGGAGAAGAGTGGAAAGAGGGCAGAGGTTGATGGTTTAATTAATTAAACAGAGCAAAAATCTATGTCTCTGGGTAACTAATCTGATCTGAACTGTAGTTTTGCGGCTCCATATGAATCATGACCCGGGCTGGGGGAAAAACCTCTTGTAAACGGGCTTCAATAATTTCGGTAATTTCGTGAGCGTCCTCTAGGCTATTGGTCTCGACAATCAGGTGCATTTCAATAAACACTTGCCGCCCCACCAGGCCCCGCGAGGCAATATCATGACAGTTGACAACACCCGGTACGCCCATCACCACCTGATGAATCGCCTCTGGGGCAATCGCCATCTCATCCACAAGCCAAGGAATATTTCCCCGTAACACCCGCCAGCCGCTATAAAAAACCAGCCCGGCCACCGGAAACGCCAAGGCAATATCTAACCACTGCCAGTTAAAGGCCCAAATTCCCACCAAGCCCGTTAAAACCGCAATCGTCACCCAAATATCACTGAGGGTATGGTAAGCATCGGCCACCAAAATCCGACTGCCCAAGCGGATCCCTTCCCGCCGTTCATAAACTGTCACAAAGATGTTCACCCCCAACACCAAGAGGAGTAACCACAATTCGGACGCTGAGAGCTTAACCTGACTCGATTGCTGAGTGATCCGTTCCACCGCACTTTGGAGAATCTCAAAACAGGCCATACCCAAAAATGCGGCAATTCCCAACGCACCCAAGGCTTCAAACTTTTGATGGCCATAGGGGTGATCCCGATCCGGATGGGGGTTGGCCAAACGCATGGTGAACAGACCTAAGACATTACTCGCCCCGTCCGTTAAGCTGTGGAGGGCATCGGCCTGGAGACTGAGGGAGTTGGTGGCAATTCCGATCCCTGCCTTGAGCAACATGACAAAAATATTCAGCCACAACGTCAGCCAAAGGACGCGTTGCACCGGCTTGCGATTGTCAACAAGGTTCATGAAGGACTTACCGACCTGGCCTGAGTATGGTCAGTTTGATTTTAGCCCGATTAGTTCTTGGCCTGGATTAGCCGCTACAACACCCCGGCTAGTTCTGGAGCTTTCTCGGGCCAACGAGCGACAGCATTACCAATTACAGCTAGCTCGGCCATCAACTGGTCAAATTGATCCGGTGTCAGGGATTGGGGGCCATCGGAAAGGGCCTTGGGGGGGTTGGGATGGACTTCAATCATCAGGCTATCGGTTCCGGCGGCTAAGGCAGCTTTGGCCATGGTTGGTACATAGGCCGCCCAACCCGTCCCATGACTGGGGTCAATCATGATTGGCAAGTGAGTGAGTTGGCGTAAGACGGGAATACAACTTAAATCCAGGGTATTGCGGGTATATTGGCGGTCAAAGGTACGAATCCCCCGTTCACAGAGAATTACCTGGGAGTTGCCTGCTGCCAAAATATATTCTGCTGCCATTAACCAGTCTTCAATGGTGGCCGCCATCCCCCGCTTTAAGAGCACGGGTTTATCCTGCTGGCCCACTTGTTTAAGCAGGGAAAAATTTTGCATATTCCGCGCCCCCACCTGAATTACATCGGCCACCAGGGCAATTTTCTCCAGATCCGCCCCATCCATGACTTCTGTAATAATCCCCAGGCCAGTTGCTTCTCGGGCCGCTGCCAACAACTCTAAGGCACTTTCCCCATGACCTTGAAACGCGTAGGGGGATGTTCTCGGTTTATAGGCTCCTCCCCGTAAAAACTTGGCCCCGGCCGCTTTCACCCGTTGGGCTGTCCCAATAATCATGGCCTCATTTTCCACCGAGCAAGGGCCTGCCACCACCACCACCGGATGATGTTCACCAATCGCAACCGGCCCATTAGGCGTTTCAATCACAACTTCACTGGCTTCCCCGTGGCGATAATCCCGACTGGCCCGCTTAAAGGGTTGCTCCACCCGTAACACCTGCTCAATCCAAGAATTATTTTCTTGAATTTGCAAGGGGTCTAAATCCACCGTATCCCCCACCAGGCCAATCACCACCTTATGTTTACCGACAATCTTCTCCGGTGAAAAGCCCCAGGCCACCATTGTTTCGCACACCTGTTCAATTTCTGGTTCAGGAGTTCCGCTTTTCATAACAATAATCATGGGTCAACCTCAAATTTTGGTTGCGATGGCCTGGCGATATTCAAGCTGCTATTTCAAATTGTGCCACCAATCCGGATCGGGCCTGGGCCGTTGGAGATTTGATCATTGCGTTTAGAATCGGATCGGGATGTTCTGCTTTAGGTGGGGCTGACTGCTACTTATTGCGATTGGGTTAGATGTGCTATGCCGGTCACGCGTCGTCGTTCTACACCTTGGTTACACCGTTGGTCACGGGTTTTAATTGGGATCATTGCTGGCCTGGGCATGATCGTGACTGGATATTTAACGATTCATGCTTTTGGGGATCAATCGGTTGCTTGTCCCACGGCTGACTGTGATGTGGTTTTGAGTAGCCCTTGGGCAAAAGTCTTTGGCTTACCCCTAGCGTTATTCGGCTTGATGGCCTATGGCGGGATGTTTAGCCTCTCTCTGGCTCCCTTTGCGCTCCGTCGTCCTGAGCAAAAAGACACTCGCCAAAAACTTGAAAACATCACCTGGCTCTTCCTCTTTATCGGGGCCGTGGCCATGACGGTCTTTAGTGGTTACCTCATGTATGTTCTGACCACAGCCATTAAAGCCGCCTGTTTATATTGCATTGCTTCGGCGGCCTTTAGCTTAACTTTTTTGGGGCTGACCTTGACCGGCCGTGATTGGCCAGATCGGGGGCAGTTATTTTTTACTGGGTTAATTGTGATTGTCATGACCCTGATTGGGACTCTAGGCATTTATAACTTTCGGACGGCGGATGTGGCTACAGGGCCGGGGATTCCGGTGGTCAACACCTCAGGCCCGGCAGAAATGAGTTTGGCCAAGCATTTAACCCAGTCCGGGGCGGTGATGTATGGAGCCTATTGGTGTTCCCATTGCCATGATCAAAAAGAATTATTTGGCAAGACCGCCTTTAAGCAAATTAACTACGTGGAATGTGATCCGGGGGGGCAAAATCCCCAACCTGATCTCTGTCGGGCTAAGGATGTGAAAAGTTATCCGACCTGGGAAATTGCCCAAAAAAACTACAGCGGCACTCGCCCTCTCCCCGAACTGGCGGATTTATCCGGTTATCAAGGGGATATGAACTTTAAGAACTAACTGTGGGTGATTGCACTAGGGTCTGGTGCTGCCCTCGTCCTGGCCTGGTGTCATCCGCTAAAACCTGTTTTATACTAATGTCCAAGGTTTGACTGGCCAGGATTATCCTCAATGTCAGAACTGAGTAAATACGCTTAACTTCAAAATTCTAGGACTACCCCAGCCATGAGTATTAACGTTGTCACCCTAGTTGGCCGAGTTGGTGGCGAGCCGGATGTCAAATATTTTGAGTCGGGTTCGGTCAAATGTCGCTTAACCCTGGCCGTGAACCGGATGCGAAAAGACGATCCACCGGATTGGTTTAACCTAGAAATCTGGGGAAAAACAGCGGAAGTTGCAGCTAACTATGTCCATAAGGGGAGTTTAATTGGCGTGACCGGCTCCCTCAAATTTGACCATTGGCAGGATCGGGCGACTGGTGCAAATCGATCCTCTCCCACCATCAAGGTAGATAAGCTAGATTTGCTGGGCAGTAAACGGGATAACGAGGCTGCGGCTGGTTCTCCACCCTCGGATGAATGGTAGATTTGAGCTTGAATCTTTTTGCCTAGGCCTGGGCTAATATCACTTCTTCCAATGAAATTTGATCCGCCCTTGGATCTACCCGACTCACCCGCAAATTTAAGCTCTCCCCCAGGCCCACAACCCGATGGAAGCGCACAGCCAGTTCGATCCCCAAATCCTCCAGCAACACCAGGCCTAAAAGGTCATCTTCCCGCAGCCACCGTAACATCAAGGCCTGCCACACTTGGGATGAATGTCGCCGCAAATATTCCAAAGACCAATAACGGGTAGTTTGTCGCTCAACCAAAATCGTTTCCTGAACCGCTGAGACAACTCCTAACAACAGTTCTCCTAAATCGGGAGCCGCAAAGGGAACCGCCTCTCCTCGCAAATGGGCCTTGATCTGCATATGGGCAATCAAATCTGAATAGCGACGAATTGGAGAAGTTACCTGGCAATAGGCATTTAAGCCGAGACTGGCATGACGATTCGGGGTTGGACTCATTTCACTCTTGGGCATACAGCGGCGAATGGCACATTGGCGAACAGGGCCGGGGGGGAGTTGTTGTAATTCTTCCTCAGGAGGCAATTCGGGTTGGGTCTGGGAGCGAAAGGGCAGGGGAATATTCTCCGACTCACCAAATCGAGCCGCAACTTCTCCCGTGAGGATCATCATTTCCGCAACCAATTGGCGCGCCCCCGAATCCGCTAAGGGGTGAATATCCACCTCGTCATCCACGACTTTAATCTCGGGTTCTGGCATATTGATCTGAATCGCCCCTTGTTGTTGTCGCCAGGTCAGGCGTTTCTGCATCCAGGCCCCGATTCCCAACAACTCCGGTTCATTTTGGACAGCCAATTCCAACATCATGTCCACATCCTCATAGGTGAGGCGATAGGTGGGTTTAATCAAGCTAGGGCAAATTTGATAGTCCGCAATACTACCATCGGGTTGCAACGTTACCCCAAAACTCAAGGCACAACAGGTTTGACCGGCGATTAAACTCATCGGCCCCGTGGCCAGTTCCGGGGGAAACATGGGAATCATGCCTGTGGGCAAATAAACCGTGGTGGCGCGGCGGCGGGCTTCGAGTTCCAGGCCATCTCCCAACAGTAACCAGCGACTCGGATCGGCAATATGAATCCAGAGGCGTTCTTGACCGTCTGGTAAGGTTTCTAAACTAATGCCATCATCAATTTCTTGGGTACTTTCGTCATCAATCGTATAAACCTTGAGATGGGTCAGATCTTGCCGAATGGGGGCATCCAGATCTGGGGGCGGATTACTGATACAGTGTCGGGCCATGTCCACCACCTCCGGCTTAAATGCTGTCGGAATCTGACTCCGATGGAGAGCTAAATTCTCATGGTGCTTCCATAGTGACAAATCTACCAAGAGTTGAAAAGCAGCTAGGGCCGTCGTTGGGCGTTTAAGTTGGGTTAAGAGTTCGGAAGCAGCATTGATTTGGCTCTGAGTGGCCAGGTCTCCCAAGGCGGCAAACCGTTCCAAGGGTTCAAACTTATGTCGCTCTGCTAGCTCCCAAGTGATAGTTTCCTGGGCCAGAGCCTGGTTAAGTTTAGCGAAGAATTGGGCCTTGGCCTGTTGACGCTGTAGTTCTTTTTCCAGTTGATGTTTAATTTCGGCAACTTGGCTGGTGGGACGGGCTTCGTAGAGTTCAGCCTTTTGTTTGAAATAGATCTTGTCTTCGGAAAGTAGATAATAAGCGGCGTAACATTGGGGTGGGGTTTGTCCAGAAAATAAGAGTAGGGCCAGACTTTCAGGACTAACGGACCGATTTTCTTCTAAGAGAATTTCCCAGGCCACCTCGAGGCTTTCCGGATCCAGGAATGGTTCAACCGCCTTTTGGAATTGGGGAATTTCCTGGGCCTGGTAACGCTCACCCGTGACGGTATAGGTAATTTGCCGGGGATGAAGCGTGTGGGCCTGGTGATTGCTATCAATGACGATCCAGTGCTTTTTCCCTTCGGGTCGCTCAACCACTCCCAGCCGCCGCTGATTGTTGACCCGAAATTCAACTAAAGTGCCCTTTTCCACGAGCGAATCCAACTTGGCTGATAGTCCTTTCCTAGCTTAAATGAACTTGTCCCAGGCCAACTCTAATCTTGAAAGGACCTGTGAGCAGGGACAAAGACTAAATATAGATAGCTGTAAGATAGGCCAGAAACTACCTGGGTTTGCGGACTCTCTGGGCGATATTCGGGTGTTAGGGATTGAGAAATTTAACGATCCTGGCCCTACTGTTCAATCCCCATAGAGCCATTTGTCCTCAATCTCAGAGAAACCGAAAGCCATCCCCGTGAATAGTTAACCTTCAGGGTTCAGGAACGGCAACAAAGCCATGACGCGGGCCCGTTTAATCGCAATGGTGAGATGACGTTGTTGTTTAGCGGTTAAACCTGTGACGCGCCGGGGCAGAATTTTGCCACGTTCAGTAATAAATCGCCGCAGTAAATCCACATCTTTATAATCAATGGGTTCACCGGGTTGGAGGGGAGAAACACGCCGCCGAAAGAATGCCATAGGTCAAGTTTGGGTAATTAAGATCAGGTAAAGGTTAAAAAGCTGGAGTAAGTCGGACGAGGAGAAACAAAAACTACTTAATTTCTTTATGAATCGTGTGTTTGTTGCAGTGGGGACAGAATTTTTTCAGTTCTAGGCGGGCTGTCGTATTCCGGCGGTTTTTCATCGTGGTGTAACGGGATACCCCTGCCGACCGCTTATCGGTATTAGTGCGACATTCCGTGCATTCCAGGGTGATGATGAGCCTGGCTCCTTTTGCCTTTGCCATGGTGACTGCCTAGTGTTTCCCTAAAGTGATAATCAGTGGGCCGGTCTCTAATTATGCCATAAGTATCAGACTTAAGGAAACCCTTAATTTATCGAGATCGGGATTCAACCCGTTGCCGACTGCGACTGGTCATAGGTATGGTCTGGGGATTCCCCGCTAAGGTCTTCAGGTTTTGACTCCGTACTAGTTCGGCAAACTCCAGAGTCGGACGACTTTCCAACGCGGCTGTTTCGGTTATGGCCTGGAGGAGATAATCAGCAGCCTCATCCTCGCCATAGCCGCGCCGCTGGGCCAAGCGAATCCCTTCTTTATCAGCAGCGATCTCAACGGCCAATCCCCGCGTATTCCGCCAGGCCTGGAGTCCACTAAATGCAGCTAACCCCCCGGAGACGACAATACCCACGGGATCCAGTTGGACAAATTCGACAACGGCTGCCACCACCCCTGCCACCGCCAGGCCTTGATAAAGATCGAGCTTGATTAGTTGCCCTAAGTTAAACCAGGCCACCGCTCGCAACAGCAGCAAATCTCGGCAGGGGCGCGGGAGTTGACTCCAGAGATTAAAGTTAATTTCAATCACCCGATCTACCCAAGGTAAGGCTGGATTATAGTGAATCACTTGGGATTGGAGCTGGCGGGAGACAATTTTGCAATGCATCCGGCCCGAGGCAGGCATTAAATCCAAGAGGTGGCGAATTTCCGGTTCGGGATTCATGGAGTTGAGGTTGTGCTGCATTACCCCCTCAGTGTGCCATACTTATTAGCCGCAACCTAGCCGATGGAATGCCCCTCATCTGTGCCTTTAATACCCCGGAACAGTCCGCTCCAGCAGCCGACCAGAATTAAAGACTAGAATTGCGAAAGTGCCTTTCCTCATCCCTTGGCCTGGTTAAGCCATTTCTATGCCCAAAGCTCGTCGTAATTTTTCCGGTGGTGATCGCCCTTCCCGTCCTGCCGCCCCCCGTTTACGGTCATCCCAACCCCGGCCAGGCCATGCAGAGTTTCGAGATCGGCAACGGGATAATGGGGAATTTAAGGACAGGGATCGGCCAAACCGAGCGGATCCGCAACGGGATTTTACACGTCCGCGCCGGCCAGCTGAGGGAGATGCCAGCTATGGTTCCAGACGACCTAGCCCCAGGCCTGGGGGTAACTTTAACCGAGAACGAGGGGAACGAGAGCGTGGTTCCGGTTATGAACCCAGGGAAAAACCTCGGTATCAGGATCGTCACTCTGATGGAGACAGTCGGTATCCTGGCGAACGGTATCAAGACCGCCAAGATCGTCTCCGCCCTGAGCGTGGTTATGGCCGTGCTGAGTCTCAAGAACGTTCCAGTTATCGTCCAGACAATCGACAGGCTAGAGGTGATCGCTATGAAGATCGCCCCCGTTATCGGCAAGATGGGCCGCGTTCTGCCCCGATGCGGGATTATGCTCCCCGTTCTGCTCCAACCCCACCCCGACTGAAGCAGGCTTATCCCTCCAGCGAGGATGAGTCTTTCCAGTTAAACGGGGCCTGGAGTCGTGAAAGTGCTGATTTTGCCCCCCAGTTGCTTGGCCCTGTAGCCCCCTCTGAACTTATACCTACACTCCCCCATGATTTGGCAGCGGATCAAACCCCAGGCAACCCAGCTTTTGGGGCCGATGCGGAAACTGATCTCATCTATGGTCGGCATGCGGTGTTAACGGCTTTGGCCGGAGAACGGCGGTTTAATCGGATTTGGATTACGGCCCCACTGCGCCATGATCCCCGCTTTTTGACACTGTTGGAAAAAGCCAAAACCAATGGGGCGGTAATTGATGTTGTCTTGCCTCCCCGGTTGGACTATTTAACGGATCAGGGACGACATCAAGGGGTAGCAGCCCAGGTGGCGGCCTATAGCTATCTAGAATTGGCGGATTTGATTGCCCAGGCCCAGGCCAAAACGAATCAACCCGTCTTAATTGCGGCTGAAGGGATTAACGATCCCCAAAACCTAGGGGCAATTATTCGCAGTGCCGAAGCCTTTGGGGCCCAAGGAATGATTATTCCCCAGCGTCGGGCCGTTGGGATTACCCCAGCCGTGGCCAAAGTTGCGGCCGGAGCCTTAGATCATTTTGCCGTGGCCCGAGTTGTGAATATGAATCAAACCCTGGAAACCCTGAAAGAGGCTGGTTTTTGGCTCTATGGCCTGGCGGTGAATGGCACTCAGCCCCTTGCCGAAACAAAATTGACCGGCCCCGTAGTCTTAGTCATTGGTGCTGAGGGAAATGGTCTCAGTCTCCAGGCCCAAAAGCATTGTGATCAGTTGGTCTCAATCCCTTTATTGGGTGAGACAGAAAGCCTGAACGCCTCTGTGGCGGCTGGAGTTGCCCTCTATGAAGTGTTTCGCCAACGCCCGAAAACCCGCACGGTGATTGACCTGGGGATACCCCCCACTCCTTGATTTAGCCTGATATCGGAGAGAGATGTTACTTATTGCAGCAAAATGTTAAGGTATGTAACAATTCGCAATTTGGAACTTCGAGTCCACACATCTGTGGGGGGATCAGTTATACACAATGCAGAGACATAACGAGTTGGTGGTGGTTTAGGAGGTTGTGCCGGTGAAGGATCATGAAACAGCGCAATCAGGATTCAGTCAGTGGTTGGCGGGGCTCGTCAATGATGTGGGCCTGGCCTGGTGGATTGAAATTAAGACAGAATCCCCCCGCTGCACTTATTACTTTGGCCCATTTTTGAGTCCAGCAGAAGCTGAAGCTGAAAAAGTGGGTTACATTCAGGACTTGCAACAAGAAAATGCCAAAGGGATTGTCTGTGAGGTCAAGCGCTGTAAACCCAAGGAACTCACGATTTACGATGAGAGTCCATCCGTGGGGCGTTCCCTCAGTGGTCAACTCCGTTAAACCTAAAAATTATGGACTTGCAGTTTTAAGGAAATCCAAGGTTAGCTTTTTCTAACTATGATTTATATGATCTTTAATCAGTCAAAGCCGCCTGTGTAGCCGTATGGAAGAAAACTATCTAAGTAAGAAATAGTAACTCTAAAATTAAGTCATTGAAATTTATCTAGATTTAGAGCAGTGGCAGCTTTTGTAACTTTTGCTGAAGTAGTCTTGAAGTTTATTGTAACTAAACCTGCCCATCTCAAAGATTATGCTTAAAATGAGACTTAGGTCTAAAGACTTTGAGGATGTTAGCCCCACAGTAGCGACAACTCTTCAAAATTATGGTTTTGAGGTCTATTAGACAATCCATCCTGTCATCAATACAGTTAAATTTAAAGTTTAAAGACTTAAATTTTTTGTACATACCATAATTTCTATTTAATCCTATAAATCCTATGCCCCACCCTGCCCCGGATGAGCAACTCGCCAAGTCTCTACTCAAGCAATTGACAACATCCTTTAATCAAGCTCGCGAAGCCTTGGCCGGGCATGATTTTCTGGGTTTAGCTGGATATGCTCGGACGTTACAAGTCTTGGCGAACACTGGGAACCAAACATTGATCGGTGTTCAAGCCCGGTTGTTAGAGCAGGCAGCAGAACGGGGGCAACTTCAGCAGGCGACGAAGAGCCTCGTTAAATTAAAAGATGCAATCATTGCTCTGCGCCAATCTGAGAGTGAACTATCTTTAGTTCCCCGCCGTAAGCCAACCCTGCCACCTCGGATCACAACCCCACCCCAATCTGTGACTCGCCCTTTTATGCCTCGGCCTGGGGATGAAAGTTTTACGAAGCGGCTCGGTAATTATTTAGTTGACGCGGAATTAGTCACGCCGGCCCAAATTGAAGTGGCATTAGCAGATCAGCGAGCAACAGGTTCGCGCCTGGGGGATATCTTGGTGGCCCGCGGTTGGCTTAAGCCTGGCACCATTGAATTCATTATGGAAAAGGTTGTGGTACCAGAGCGGACTTCTCGCCATCCCAAAGCTAGTTCTGAAGGTACACCCGTTAAATCAACAACTTCTCCCAATAATATGAACTTAGATCGAGCCACGTTCATTGATCAAAATCGCTCTACGTTCCTAGATATGGATGAGTTGGGTGGGCGGCGTTAACTGTAGGCCTGGTCAAAATTTAAAATTCAACTTTAGGAGACCCCGATCTTCGGAGTCTAGCTCTAATCCGTGCCAATTACGCCAACGTTAGAACAGGAATCACGGCTCTGGCAGCAGGGACTCTCGTGGGTTGCTGGTGTTGATGAAGTTGGGCGGGGCTGTTGGGCCGGGCCGGTCGTGGCAGCGGCGGTAGTGCTTCCTCCAGGCCTGGCTGAATCGGCAAAAATTCCCCTCGTTCGGGATTCCAAAACCCTCAATGCTCGGCAACGAGAGGCTCTTGCGCCCCAAATTATGGCTCAATGTCAGCGTTGGGGCCTGGGACTCGGGACAGTGGCAGAAATTGATCAACTCAACATTCAACAGGCCACCGATTTAGCAATGGCGCGAGCTTTAGGGCAAGTCAAACCTTGGGATTATGCCCTAGTGGATGGGATACTGTCCGCCAAAACCAAGTTCGCTGGGGCTTGCCAGGCCATCATCCGTGGAGATGCCCAATGTTACAGTATTGCCTGCGCTGCCATTTTAGCCAAAGTCGCCCGCGATCAATGGTTATCCCAGTTGGGGCATCGCTATCCAGAATATGGTTGGGAAAGAAATAAAGGCTATGGCACTCGTCAACATCAGCAGGCCCTCCAGCAGTTAGGGGTGACCCCTTGGCATCGGCAAAGTTTTGCACCAATGCGAGTGATCAGATTCGGCCCAGATCAGGGAACCTGAGAGATAGTGGTTTGCGTCTGGGGGGGAGTTCCCTGGCTCTGTTGGTCGGGCCCTCAGTGACCAAACTGGCTAATTTTTGCATCCCAGGCCCGCTGAGAGCGCAGATTAACCCTAGGGTATGTGCCAGTTTACGAAATAGCCCAGACTGGAGTAAGCTACCCAAGTTTGCCTTTGGGCCTTGGCCTGGCCTCCAGAATGGTACTGGGACTCAAGGGCACGATTCATCCGGTTGGAGCAGCAGCATGGTACATCGGTGGCAATCTCAGCTTCCTAAAAGTTGGCTCCTTGGGGTTTTAGGAGTTCTTCTCTTAGGGCTACCAGCCCAAGCCGGCCGATTACAATCTTGGCGGTTTAACTCCGGGACGAATCAACTGGAAATTCGCACGGATGCGCCTGTCCAACCCCAGGCCCAATTAGTTTTTGATCCCACGCGTCTGGTGATCGACTTACCAGGGGTGATTCTTGGTCGCCCACAAATTAACCAATCCGGGACTGGAGCGATTCGGCAGGTGCGAGTGGCCCAATTTGACCCCCAAACCACACGCATTGTCGTTGAACTGGCTCCCGGCTATACCCTCAATCCCAATGATGTCAAGTTCCGGGGGCTAACGGCCCAAAACTGGCTAGTGCAGATTCCGGAGCCGACTCTGATGTCAGCCACAACCCCCAACCCTGGTTTACCCACCCCCCCCAACCCCGCCCCCGGCCAACCCCTCGCCAGCCGCGACCAACCGGCCGAGATTAGGGCGATTCAAAGTACGAGTACAGGATTTTTTGTCGCTACTAACGGGACATTGCCCACTGTCACCCGAATTGAGCGCAGTCGTGATCGCCGCCGGATTGATATTGACCTGACTAATATTCGCTTTGGTAATGGCTTTAATAACCGGGAAGTCCGGTTTGAGCGATTTGGCATTGGGCGGGTTCGGGCACGCTTTGGCCAACAGCAGCGTAATCCTCCCTCAGTCCGGCTGACGCTCCAAGTCGAACCGAATAGCCCCGATTGGCAAATTGGCTCCAGTGCTACCGGCGGGTTTTTAGTTGTTCCTAGTAACATTGCTACCAATCCACTCCCCGCTCCTGCCCCAGAAAATCCCCCGCCAATGTCCGGTGAAAGCATTACCATCAACGCCATTCCCCCTGCCAATGCCCAAACCATTCCTCGCCCTGCGCCCCCTGGTCGTCCTTTAACCACCATTCAACGGGTAGATTTAGGGGGGCAAGAACTCTTTATTCAGGGGGATCGGACGTTATTTTATACGGTTGGCTGGGAAGGTAGTGCCTATCGAATTCGCTTTCGAGATGCTCGTTTAGGGGATATTCGTCCACCTCGGACTGGTGAGGGGAGTCCGGCTAATTTACAAATTCGCCAAGATAATGAGAGCACAATTTCCGTATTACTGACCCCCTCTGCCGATGTCAAGGTTTTAGGAGTAACCCGAACCACTGGGGATTCCATTGTGGTCCAACTGCAACGTCCAGGCCAGGCCCCGCCCACATCCCCATCCCAAGTTAGCGTTCCGGCCCCGCGCCCTTTTGAGCCAGATCAGCCCTTGCCCACGCCTCGGGGTGCAAATGTTGTGGTGATTGATCCCGGCCATGGGGGGATTGATCCCGGCGCGATTGGGATTGGGGGGATTCGGGAAAAAGATATTGTTTTGGACATTGGTTTGCAGGTAGCTGCCATTCTTCAACAACAAGGGGTACAAGTGATTTTGACTCGTAAGAGTGACTTGCCTCCCAACGTTGAGCTAGACTTACCTCCTCGTGTGGCCATGGCTGAGCGGGCCAGAGCGGCTGTCTTTGTCAGTATTCATGCCAATGCCATCAGCCTGAGTCGCCCCGATGTTAATGGCCTGGAAACCTATTACGCTCCGGGTAGATCCAGTCGGTTGGCCGCTGCGATTCACAATAGTATTTTGTCGAGTGTTAATATTCGTGACCGCGGTGTTCGAGCCGCCCGTTTTTATGTGATTCGGAATACCTCCATGCCCGCCGCCTTGGTGGAAACTGGATTTGTCACCGGGGCAGAAGATGCCGCTAATTTTAATAGCCCGGCCTGGCGGTCGCAAATGTCCCAGGCCATTGCCCGCGGTATTTTGCAATTTTTGCGTTATGGCGGTTAAGGATGTTTGCTGACGCACAATCTCACTACCACAGCCTCGTAAAATAAAGAATATGGGTTGATCCCTAGAGGTGGCCAATGTTAGTGATGCTCACCCAAAGTCAAGTTCTAATGCCTCAGCAAGTTTGCCCATCCTGCCTCTTGGCTAATCGATCGGGGCAGCCCCGCTGGGAAAAGGGACAACTCGGTTGTGGGGAATCGGTGGTCTGTGGTCTGGACAGTGGTTGTCCAAAATTTCGCTGCCAGATGGGATTTTACTTGGCCCAAATTAATGATCTCCCCGTTAGGCTAGAAACAGAATCCGAGGGGCTGGCCTGAGGATTTCAGGTTTTAATGTTGTCGTGATGGGGACAAGCTTGTGAGTTGGCGTGCAGTAGCAACGGTCTGGGATCGGATATTTGGGGCTTTAGCTTATTTACTTCCCCTGTTCTATGGGATGCAATTTGGTGGCTCGCTGATGCAGATGTTTCCAGTCTTGCAGTTATTATTGATTCCGATTTTGCCCATTGCCCTTATTTATTCGATTCCCCTGGCTGGGATTATTGTTTTTATGGGACTGTATCTCTTGGTTGTCCGCAATAGCCGTATTAGTTACTTTGTCCGTTATAACACCATGCAAGCGTTATTGATGGGAATTGTGATTTTCCTATTGCAGTTAGTGATGATGGTCTTGAATCTGCTCGGCTCCTTTGATTTTGTCACTAAGGTATTTTCAAACTTTGTCTTTATTGGGGTCTTGGCAGGGGTAATCTTTGCCATCGTGCAGTCCGTACGGGGCATTTATGCAGAACTGCCCACGATTTCAGACGCGACTAAAAGCCAGGTTTTATAGTTTTATATCTACCGGGTTCTGTTCAACAACAAATTTGATGATCTTAAAACTGAGGTATCAGACCTCTCCCAACCGCCGCAGGCTAAAGATAATCAATTACTCGGATTTGTCTTGACTGGATTTGCAACGGCCTTGGGATTGTTAGCGAAAGTCATCTTTTTGACAGACAAGGTATGATCCAACACGGCTGATTTTTCAGAGATTTTTAACACACATAACTCACTCATCAAACATCATGGCCAGAGATTTACGCGGATTTATTCAACTATTAGAAAAACGGGGACAACTGCGCCGAATTAAAGCCCTGGTTGATCCAGATTTGGAAATTGCCGAAATTGCCCAACGATTACTGCAATGTGGTGGCCCAGGCCTGGTGTTTGAAAATGTGAAAGGCTCTCCCTATCCGGTGGCGGTGAATTTATTGGGAACCATTGAGCGGGCCTGTTGGGCGATGAATATGGAACAGCCCCAGGAGTTAGAAGCCTTAGGCCAGAAGCTCGCCCTTTTACAGCAACCCAAACCCCCGAAGAAAATTAGCCAGGCCATAGATTTTGGCAAGGTCTTATTTGATGTCCTGAAGGCCAAACCCAGTCGCGACCTTCTGCCCCCCTGTCAGCAAGTGGTAATTCAAGGAAAAGACTTAGATCTCAATCAAATTCCGATGATTCGGCCCTACCCAGGGGATGCTGGCAAAATTATTACCCTTGGCCTGGTGATTACGAAAGACTGTGAAACCGGAACCCCCAACGTTGGTGTCTATCGGCTGCAATTACAATCGCCCACAACCATGACAGTACATTGGTTATCTGTCCGGGGAGGAGCCAGACATTTACGCAAGGCGGCAGAACGGGGCCAGAAACTAGAAGTAGCGATTGCCTTGGGTGTGGATCCCTTGGTGATTTTAGCAGCAGCAACGCCGATTCCGGTGGATTTGTCTGAGTGGCTGTTTGCCGGGTTATACGGAGGGGGAGGAATTAATTTAGCCAAATGTAAAACTGTGGATCTGGAGGTTCCGGCTGACTCCGAGTTCGTTTTAGAAGGCACAATTACCCCCGGTGAAATGCTCCCCGATGGCCCCTTTGGTGATCACATGGGCTATTACGGCGGTGTAGAGGATTCGCCCCTAATTCGCTTTCATTGCCTGACCCACCGGAAAAATCCCATTTACCTAACCACCTTTAGCGGCCGCCCACCCAAGGAAGAGGCGATGATGGCCCTGGTATTAAACCGGATTTATACGCCAATTTTGCGGCAACAGGTCTCAGAAATTGTGGACTTCTTTTTGCCCATGGAAGCCCTAAGTTATAAAGCCGCGATTATTTCCATTGACAAAGCCTACCCCGGCCAGGCCCGGCGGGCAGCTCTAGCCTTTTGGAGCGCCTTACCGCAATTTACCTATACCAAGTTTGTGATTGTCGTGGATAGAAGTATCAATATCCGAGATCCGCGCCAAGTGGTCTGGGCCATTAGCTCGAAGGTGGATCCAGTGCGGGATGTCTTTATCTTGCCGGAAACCCCCTTTGACACCCTGGATTTTGCCAGTGAAAAAATTGGCCTGGGGGGGCGGATGGGCATTGATGCCACCACAAAAATTCCGCCGGAAACCGATCATGCCTGGGGTGATGCCCTCGAGTCGGATCCAGATGTGGCGGCCATGGTGGGGCGGCGTTGGGCCGAGTATGGCCTGGGTGATATTGACTTGGCAATGGTGGATAGTAACTGCTTTGGTTATGAAATTCCCTAATTTTCAGGTGGGATCCTCAGCCAATCTGTGACTCTGTTGTTTACGGCGTTCCGATACCTCAAGCCAGTTTGTGATAGGACTGAAGGAATGTCTTTCTGAGGGAGGAGTCATGGGAGATCAGTGCTGCCAGGCCAAGGTTTGCGAGTTATCAAAACTCAGAAAAGAACAAGCCAAGGTGTTGTGGATCGTTCTTCTGATTAACGCTGTGATGTTCGTGGTTGAACTTGGGGCTGGTATTCAGGCAAATTCCCTATCCTTGACGGGAGATTCTTTGGATATGCTGGGTGATGCTCTCGCCTATGGGAGTAGTTTATATGTGATTAACAAGAGTGTGAGAGCGCAAGCCGGGGCAGCCTTCTTTAAGGGACTGATGATGTTTGGCTCGGCAATTGCGGTTTTTTCCCAGGCCAGTTATCAACTGTTTACAGGTTCCAGTCCGGCAGCGACCATGATGGGGATGGTTGGAGTCATCGCGTTACTGGCAAATTTGCTGTGCCTGTTTCTCTTAACTCGTCATCGCAACGACAATCTGAATATGTCCTCGGTGTGGTTATGCTCTCGTAACGATATTATTGCCAATACTTCTGTCTTGGGCGCAGCGGCACTTGTTTTCCTACTTCATTCCAGCTTGCCTGATTTAGCTGTTGGTTTATTGTTAACCGTTGTTTTTGCCAAGTCGGCGGGTAAAGTGCTTTCCCAGTCCTGGCGGGAGATGCAGCAAGTCGGATAAGAAATTCCAGTACCCAATATAAACTTTCAACGATCAGCATCATCGAGCCATAGACCTTGGGTGGTTTGATGACTTTGGCGGCGTTGGGCTTTGCGGGGGAGTTGGCTCAGGCGTTGAGTGTGTTTTGTGGCTAAATGGGGCATAGTTGCCGCCGCGTCTTGTGCAGCAGTTAATTCTTGATGGAAGAGTTGATAGTGGGGATACCGCTCCCAGGCCCCGCGGACAACACAATCCGGCTCGGCAAGATGCTGGCAGTTATGAAATTGACAGGCCTGGGTTTGTAAGCGGGTCTGAATTTCCGGGAAACAGGCAGCTAAAGCAGAAGGGGAGAACTCCAGATGGGGTTGATTAAATCCGGGGGTATCCGCCAATAGTCCCCCAGTGGGTAAGGGAAACAGTTCAATATGCCGCGTGGTATGTTTGCCTTTATGCCAATGCTCCGAAACCGTTCCAATCCGAATCTCCTGCTCCGGAATTAACTGTTTAATCAAACTACTTTTGCCCACCCCAGAGGGGCCACAGATGACCGTGATTTTATGGTTAAGCAGTGCTTGGATACCCACTAAGCCCAGGCCAGTCCGAATACTCAGTAAAATCCCCCGATAACCCCATTGGTCTAGGCGACTCACCCAGGCCTGGTGCATTTCTGGCCCCACCAGATCCGCCTTACTTAAAACAACGGTAATCTCTAAACCACTGGCTGCCGCTGTGACTAAAAAGCGACTCACTTGCCAAGGCTCCGGCTCCGGATCATGGAGGGCAAAGACCAATAAAATCTGGTTGACATTGGCAATGGCCGGGCGGGCTAAGGCACAATGGCGGGGCAACACCTGATCAATCATCCCGCGCTGCGACTGCCAATCCGGTTCACTGACAATCACCTGATCCCCGACTAATACCTGTTGCCCTTGTTTTTTTAATTTACCCCGGCGTAAGCACAATAACTGACCAGGCGGGGCGGTGGGGGCATGGAGTTGGACGCGGTAATAATTGGCCTGGGCAGCCATGACTGTACCGGTTAATTCCCGCATCGGTGGCGATGAAGGTGTCCCACTCATACCAAATCAGCAGGGCGAGATACAGACAACCGATAAAAATCATCCTGGGCCTGGAGGTCATGAATCACATAGCCCCCCATCCGTAAACTATCCGGGACTTGCTCAATCGGCTCACCCGCATCTAGCCAAACCTCTAACATCTGGGCTGGTGGCAGTTGCTGTAAGCGAAGTTTCGTGCGGACAAAATTTAACGGACAGGGCGTTCCCCGCAGATCCAAGGTTTCGACTGGTGTACTCATCCCCCAAACAACCCACCTAAGAAGTTTTCCAGGCCCCCTTTGCCGATCCGGTCGCCGCGCATCTTCGCCAGTTTTTCCAGCAGTTCCCGTTCCTCAGCGTTGGTTTTGGTCGGAATCTCGATCTCGACTGTAATTAAATGATCCCCCCGAGCCACAGGATTGCCTAAGCGGGGGACACCCTTATCTTCCAGAGTTAAGACGGTGTTGGGTTGGGTGCCTGGGGGAATCGTCAACTCCTCTTCGCCATCCACCGTGTTTACCGGAATCCGACACCCCAAAATGGCCTGGAGGTAACTAATTTTTAGGGTCGTGAGAATATTATTGCCATCGCGCTGGAACTCTGGATCCGGCTGGACAAATAAATAAACATACAAATCTCCCGGCGGCCCATTCCGTTGTCCGGCATCTCCTTCATTGGAAACCCGCAGGCGCGTCCCCGTATCCACCCCCGCCGGAATCGTAATCTTCAGCTTTTTATTAACTTGGGTTTGCCCCTGACCGCCACAGGTTTCGCAGCGTTCCTCAATCATCTGCCCCGTGCCATTACAGGTGGGACAAACGGACAACTGGGTAAAACTGCCAAAGGGAGTCCGGGTAGATCGCCGCACTTGCCCCACTCCATTACAGGTTGAACAGGTGACTGGACGTGTGCCTGGCTTGGCCCCGGCTCCATTACAGGTGCCACAGGTTTCGGAATGGGTCAGGCGAATTTCCTTCTCCCCACCAAAAACAGCTTCTCGGAACTCCAGTTTCAAGTCGTAGCGCAGATCTTCCCCCCGAGTCGGGCCGGGGCGGCGGGCTGTGCGTTGACTACCCCCAACTCCCCCAAAGCCACCGCCAAAAAAGGTTTCAAAAATATCGGCAAAGCCGCCCATGTCGCCAAAGTCAGAAAACCCCGGCCCCCCCGCGGCCCCACTCACCCCAGCTTCCCCAAACCGATCATAATTGGCCCGAGTTTGGGCATCGGATAAGACTTCGTAAGCACGATTAATTTCCTTGAACTGGTCTTCAGCTCCCGGTTCCTTATTAACATCGGGGTGGTATTTGCGGGCTAATCGGCGATAGGCTCGTTTCAGTTCATCTTGATCCGCACTGCGAGAAACACCTAATACCTCGTAATAGTCACGGGCCATAAAACCTTAATCCTAATTTAATCAACCGCTTCATAGTCTGTTACGACCGTGCCTTCATTATCACTGATCACCGTGGCATCATCGCTAAGGACTTGAGTAGATTGGTCATGGCCGAGGGGAAAAGACCCAGAGGATGTCGGGCTAGCACTCTGCTGATACACCATGGAGCCAATATTGAGCAAAGCCTGCTGGAGGGCCTCTAGTTGCCGCTTCATTTGCTCTGGGGTTACGTCGGGGTTCACCATTGCGGCCTGGACACCGGCAATTACCCGCTCAATGTTTTTCTTGACCTCAGGAGTAAAGAGGGCGGCATTACTTTGGAGGGTGGACTCATAACTATAAAGCAGACTATCGGCTTGATTCCGGAGTTCGGCTACCTCTTTTTTGCGTTGGTCAGACTGGGCGTAAATTTGGGCTTCTTGGCGCATCCGTTCAATTTCCATGCTGCTCAAGCCACCCCGATTGGTAATTGTAATCGCTTGTTGTCGCCCAGTCCCTCGATCCACCGCCGAGACACTGACAATGCCATTGGCATCAATATCGAAGCTGACATCAATTTGAGGGACACCGCGGGGGGCTGGCGGAATCCCCGAAAGCTCAAAGCGGGCTAGTTCTTTATTGTCAGCTACTAAGGGCCGCTCCCCCTGATAGACAGAAACCTCAACTACAGTTTGCCCATCAGCGGCAGTGGAAAAGCTCTGAGTTTTGCTAGTCGGTAGGGTGGTGTTGCGATCAATAATTTTACTAAAAACGCCCCCTAGGGTTTCAATCCCCAAGGATAGAGGGGTGACATCTAGGAGTAATAAATCCTTAACGGTGGTTTCCTTCCCTAAAATCCCCCCTTGGATGGCAGCCCCTAGGGCCACGGCTTCATCCGGGTTAATGGCCCGGTCGGGGGATTTGCCCGCAAAGGCCTTCACGGCCTCTTGAATAGCAGGAATCCGGGTTGAGCCACCGACTAATAAAATCCGATCAATTTCCTCCACACTTAGGCCACAATCGGCCAAAGCCTGATTCATGGGTTCGACCGTGGCCTGGACAAGGTGAGCGACTAATTCTTCAAACTTTGAGCGAGTCAGTTCCGCTTCAATATGTTTGGGGCCTGTTTCATCGGCAGTGATAAAGGGCAAGTTAATGGTTGTGGTTAACGTCCCAGATAGCTCAACTTTGGCTTTTTCAGAAGCTTCCCGTAACCGTTGCAGAGCCATTTTATCTTGCGAAAGATCAATGCCCTCACGGGCCTGGAAGTCTGCGAGGAGCCAATCTAAAATACACTCATCAAAATTATCTCCCCCCAGATGATTATTCCCGGATGTGGATTTGACCTCAAAGACCCCATCTCCTAACTGAAGAATGGAGACATCAAAGGTGCCCCCCCCGAGGTCAAAGACGAGAATCACCTGATCTTGATCTTGCTTATCAATGCCATAGGCTAAGGCGGCGGCGGTCGGCTCGTTAATAATCCGCATCACATCCAGGCCAGCAATCGCCCCTGCATCTTTTGTTGATTGACGTTGGGCATCGCTGAAGTAGGCTGGTACTGTAATCACGGCCTGGGTTACGGTTTCTCCCAGATAGGCTTCGGCATCCTGTTTTAACTTTTGCAGGATCATCCCCGATATTTCTTGGCAAGTATATTCTTTATCGCGAATCTTGACATTAACGGTGTTATCCTTGCCCTGGACACAACCATAGGAAATTCGGCCCCGTTCATTGAGGGTTTCATCCCAACGCCGGCCAATAAAGCGTTTAATACTAAATACGGTATTTTCTGCATTAGTCACCGCTTGGCGTTTAGCTAACTGCCCAACCAGACGCTCACTGGATTTACCAAAAGCTACAATACTCGGAGTCGTTCGTCCTCCCTCGGCATTGGGGATCACCATTGGATTTCCCCCCTCTAAGACAGCCACACAACTGTTAGTAGTCCCCAAATCAATGCCGATGACTTTGCCCATGACTATAAATTGTGATGTTAGGACGATTATGTGATGAACTATTGGTACTATGAAAAGCTGGCTTTTATCCTTTGTCGAAAGGACTCTTAAACCCAATCGGGTTATTTTGAATTAACCATGCTTCTAATGGAGAATACCCCATTAATGAGGTCATCTTAACATTGGAACTCTCAAAAATTTATGAAGCCGTAGCCAGACCTAGGACTGTCCCAGGCCTGGGGAATCGCAAACAAAACGATTACAAAAAGCAATAATTTTGCCGCTAATTAGAACTGGCTTCTGAGTTTTCCGGATCAACAGGAGGATGACTTTCCCCAGGGATGGACACCTTGACCATGGCATGGCGCAGAACCCGCTCTCCCAAAATATAACCCCGGACTAACTGCTCCAATACCGTTCCCTCTGGATATTCACTGGAAACTTCCCGCATGACCGCCTCATGGAGATTGGGATCAAAGGGTTTGCCCTCAGGGCGCATTGCGGCCACACCAACCCGTTTCAGGCAATCGACTAATTGTTTATAAACCCCTTGGTAGCTGCGGTGAATGGTCTCTTCGGCCTCGGTTTGCGGGGTAATATGGGCCCGGGCCCGCTCAAAGCTATCCACCACAGGTAATAATTCCGTGATGGTAGAACATTTGATCTGTTCCGTTAACTCGTCTTTTTCCCGCTGCGTCCGTTTGCGAAAATTATCAAAGTCTGCCGCTAGACGTTTGTATTGAAGATCCCGATCTTCTAATTGTTGCCGAAAAGAATCAGCCTCTGTGGACAGCCGGGTAATGGCCTCTTGGAGAGCGATGATGACTTCTGGAGTGGGATCATCTGAGTTATCTGAAGATATGCTTTCGACTGCATCAGCCGTAGCTTCTGGGGTGAGGGATTCTGAATCAGCATTCACCACTGGGGGGGTGTTGTCGGAGATTTCGGGATGATGGGGATTGACCATTTCAGGAGATTCGGGTTCAGGTTGGGCTGGGGTAACTTCTGCTGCCATAGTTAAACTTGAAGACCTTGAACTCATCAAGATTGGATGCTTTGGGTTCACTAATTGGGAGGATTGAAGCAAGCACTGCTTAATTTCCCTGAACTCACTTGATTTTTAGCTTAACCCACCGCCGCCCCAGGAATCCGAAAACCATTAAGAATCCAGCCGAGTATCCCATAGAACGGCACTTTCTCAGAGAGTTTTGTTTAATATAGAGGCAAGTTCGATCCCACTGCTCCTATTCCCCGGTTTCCCTATGGTCAATACCCCTCCCCAACGACGTGCTTTAACCGTGCGGCGGCATGATACCCCGACCCAAAAAGCTTTGGTTGAGTCCGGTTATGCCAGTTCTGAACAAGTCAGGGAGGCGATGTCCGAAAGTCGGAAATCGGGACGATCCTTGGTACAGGTACTACAAGATGTCACTGGGCGAGCGATGCCCCCAGATATTCTGCGTCAATATAAAAAGCAGCAATTATTTGAACTAAAAGTCATTTACGGTATTGACTGTCTTGATCCGGACTTGAATCGCTTTCCGATAGATCAAATTGGGCAGCTAATTGGCACGGTTTTGGCTATTGATATTTGTCGCACCTACCAGGCCATCCCAATTTCCATGAACCGGGAAAGTGATCCCCCCTATCTGCTAGTGGCGATGGTCGATCCGGATAATTTGGAAGCGGTGGATAACTTAGGGAAGGCGTTACGGGGCCAGGGCCTCACCCTCCGGCGGATGGTGATCACTCTTGAAGACTATCAACACCTGATCACCCCATTTCTTGAAAAGCAACTCCAAGAGGAATCCGTCAAAACTGGCCCGGCGGCCTTGGGGGCTATTGATCTTGAGGAAGACTTGGATGCCATTGGGGGCCTGGAGGATGCTGATGGGGAGCAGGAAGTTGACCTTGTTGATGCCCTCAAAGGTGCTGAAGATGCCCCAATTATTGCCTTGGTCAACAAAGTCTTAGCCAAAGCCTTACAGGATGGAGTTTCGGATATTCATATTGAACCCCAAGAAGAGTTTTTACGGATTCGCTTTCGCAAGGATGGGGTTCTTCAACAGGCCTTTGATCCCCTACCTAAGAAAATTATCCCAGCCGTAGTTTCTCGCTTTAAAATTCTGGCCGATTTAGATATTGCAGAACGGCGGGCCCCCCAAGATGGCCGGATCCGCAAGATATTCCAGGGTCGGCGGATTGATTTCCGGGTCAACACTCTACCCAGTCGTTGGGGTGAAAAGGTCGTCCTGCGGATTTTGGATAACTCCTCGACCCAATTAGGCCTGGATAAGTTGATTTCCGATCCTGAGAGTTTAGCCATTGTCCGGGATATGACCAAGCGACCCTTCGGGTTAATTCTGGTCACGGGGCCAACGGGTTCGGGAAAAACGACCACGCTGTATTCGGCCTTGGCGGAATGTAATAGCCCCGGTGTCAACATCAGTACGGCGGAAGACCCGATTGAATATACCCTACCCGGTCTGACCCAGGTGCAGGTGATTCGGGAAAAAAATATGAACTTTTCCGAAATTCTCCGAGCCTTCTTGCGCCAAGATCCGGATGTGATCCTGGTGGGGGAAACTCGGGACAAAGAAACCGCTAAAACCGCCATTGAAGCTGCTTTGACTGGGCATTTAGTTTTAACCACACTCCATACCAATGATGCGGCCAGTGCCGTCGCTCGACTCTCGGAAATGGAAGTAGAACCGTTTATGGTCTCGGCTTCGTTGATTGGGGTGGTGGCTCAGCGGTTAATGCGGCGGGTGTGTACAGAATGTCGGGTTGCCTATCAGCCTACTCGTGAAGAATTGGCCCGCTTTGGTTTATCCAGTTCCCAGAGTTTACAAGCCACGATTTACAAAGCTAACCGCCTCACCGCCGAAGAAATTCAGGTAGCAAAGGCATCTGGTGCACCACTGTGTAGCAAATGTGGGGGGATTGGCTATAAGGGGCGGATCGGGGTCTATGAAATTCTCCGGGTGACAGAACGACTGCAATCTCTGATTACTGAAGCAGCCCCGACAGAGCAAATTAAAGAAGCTGCCGTTGAAGAGGGGATGAAAACCTTGCTGGCTTATAGTTTGCAACTTGTCCAAGAAGGTCATACCACCTTTGAAGAAGTGGAGCGGGTGACCTTTACGGATACCGGCCTGGAGTCGGAATTAAAGGCGAAACGGAAAAGTGCTCTGACCTGTCGAGTTTGTGGGGCTGGGTTACAGCAGGAGTGGCTAGACTGTCCTTTCTGTATGACTCCTCGTTTTGAGAATTAAGTGATGGGAGTCGGGGCATGAACTGTTGGTTGGGATGGCAAGGCATTTAGAAAACTACTGCAAGGATAAACACGATGGAATTAATGATTGAAGACTTGATGGAACAAGTGGTCGCCAGTGGTGGTTCCGATTTACACCTCTCGGCTGGACTACCCCCCTATATTCGGATTAGTGGCAAGCTAACCCCTACGGAATACGAGCCGATGACCCCAGAGCAATGCCAACGGCTGATCTTTAGTATGCTCAACAATACTCAACGGAAGCATCTGGAGCAGAACTGGGAATTGGACTGCTCCTATGGGGTGCGGGGCCTGGCCCGGTTTCGGGTCAATGTCTATAAAGACCGAGGCACTTATGCGGCTTGCTTGCGGGCCCTCAGTTCTAAAATTCCTACCTTTGAGCAACTGGGCTTACCTAATATTGTTCGGGAAATGACTGAGCGACCGAGGGGGCTGATCTTGGTGACGGGGCCAACGGGATCGGGAAAAACCACAACCCTAGCGGCCATGATCGATCTGATCAATAAAACCCGAGCCGAGCATATTTTGACTGTGGAAGACCCGATTGAATTTGTCTATGAACCGATTAAAAGCTTAATTCACCAACGCCAAGTGGGAGAGGATACTAAGAATTTTGCCAATGCCTTACGGGCGGCGTTACGGCAAGACCCCGATATTATTTTGGTGGGAGAGATGCGGGATTTGGAAACGATTCAGTTGGCGATTTCCGCTGCCGAAACGGGGCACTTAGTCTTTGGAACGTTACACACGAGTTCGGCTCCCCAAACCGTGGATCGGATGGTGGATGTGTTTCCCCCGGCCCAGCAAACTCAGATTCGGGTGCAGTTATCCAACTCCTTGGTGGCCGTCTTCAGCCAAACCTTGGTTCCTAAGAAAAATCCTAAACCAGGGGAGTTCGGCCGGGTCATGGCCCAGGAAATTATGATCACGACTCCAGCTATTTCTAACCTGATTCGGGAAGGGAAAACCTCTCAGATTTACTCAGCGATTCAAACTGGAGGCAAATTGGGGATGCAAACCCTCGAGAAAGTCTTGGCGGATTATTATAAATCGGGCCTGATTAGCTACGAAGCGGCCATTTCCAAGTCGTCTCGGGCGGATGAGTTGCAGCGGTTAATTGGCAGTGGAGTTGCAGCGGCCGGCATGCATTAAGTCAAGGTTGAAACTGTAGTTATGGGTGTTTAAGTCGGATTCATCACTGGGGTAAAAAGGGAATTTAGCCATGGCGACCTATGAATTACGGGTTAAAGATGCTCAGGGTAAGTTTAAGACCGTTAAGCAGACCGCCGATTCGATTCGTGATGCCCGGATTACTGTCCAGAGCCAGGGCTTACAGGTTTTAGAGGTCAAGGAAGCTCAGAAGCTTACTCTCAAGTCCGACCTTGACCTCACCTTTCTCAGCAAAATTACAGTGAAGGATAAGGCGATTTTCTCACGCCAGTTTGCCTCTCTGGTGAATGCGGGGGTGGCACTGGTGCGGGGCCTGGGGGTAATGGCGGATCAATGTACGAATCCCAAGCTGAAAAAAGTCCTGATGGCGGTCAATAACGATATTCAACAGGGGGGGACTCTGGCTGATGCGATGCGGGCTCATCCGGAGGCCTTTGATAATCTCTACGTCGCGATGATCCAGGCCGGGGAAACTGGGGGGGTTTTGGATGAGGTGTTGAACCGCATTTCTAAGCTCTTGGAAGACCAGGCCCGGCTGGATAACCAGATTAAATCAGCCTTAGCTTATCCAGTTGTGGTTGGGCTGTTGGCGGTGGGGATTTTCCTAGGGATGGTGATTTTTTTAATTCCGGTTTTTGACGGCATCTTTAAGCAACTCGGTGGAGATTTGCCCCCCTTTACCCAGTTCATGGTGGACTTGAGTGAGTTTCTACGGACTCCCCAGTACATGGCTTTGTTGATTGTTTCCATTGTTGGCCTGGTGATTGGCATTCGTGCTTATTATAAAACTCCCCCTGGGCGGTTAATGTTTGACCAATTGTTATTGAAATTGCCCTTGTTTGGGGAGTTGGTGGAAAAAACTGCGGTAGCCCGATTTTGTCGAACCTTTGGATCATTATCCCGCTCTGGAGTCCCTATTTTACGTTCCTTGGATATTGTGAGCCAGACGGCGGGAAATCAAGTTATTGCCAATGCCATCGACTCGGCCAAAGCAGAGGTACAAACGGGGGGAATGCTGAGTATTGCGATTCAACGGGCGCGGGTGTTTCCTGTCCTTGCCACCCAGATGATCAATGTTGGTGAAGAAACAGGTGAACTGGATAAGATGTTGATGAAGGTGGCTGACTTTTATGAGGATGAGGTGGAGCAGTCGGTCAAAGCCTTAACGAGTGTGATGGAGCCATTGATGATTGCGGTCTTGGGGGGTATGGTGGGTTCGATTCTGGTGGCGATGTATTTGCCGATGTTCAAGATCTTCGATCTGATTAAATAGGGGGGAGGTTAGCTGACCCGGCTTGGTTTGCCCATGACAGATTGAGTTCACTTGCCTATGATGTTGAGAAACTATCAACTCAAGCTGACTGACCCGATTTAACCTGATTCTATTCACATTGCCTGCATTCCTCTGTCCACTGCGATATGTCTCAGTCCTCTACCCGTAAGCTGACTTATTATGATGTTCTGGGAATTCAGCCCTCGGCATCTGGGGTGCAAGTACGGCAGGCCTATCGGGAAAAAAGTAAGCTCTATCACCCAGATACGACCCAGTTGCCGTTGTCCTTAGCGCGCGAGAAGTTTGAGGCTCTCAACCAAGCCTATGCCGTCTTAAACAGTCCAATCCTACGGCAGCAATACGACCTGCGCCAAGAACGTTTGGGGGGAAACGCTGAAACTACGCCCTCTGGGACTAAGGCTCAAGATAAAAAGGATTCATGGCGAGGTGGCTTGGGGGTGCAAGGGGTAGAGCGGCCCTTATCCGCTGGGGAAATCTTTGCCTTGTTTATCTTGGGCTTGGCGTTTTTGGGTTGCTTAGTGTTGGCGATTGTCGTGGGCATTAGTCGGGGAGAGTTGATGCTCCAGGCCTGGAGTTAGTTGCTTGAACTGAGATAATCTTGCTAGGTTACAGAGAGCTTTGTCTTGGCTTTTGTCTGAGTAAATTCCTGATGAACCTACCTGCCCCTGATACACCCCTCTACAATCATCCTCTGCCCCTGATCGAGGCCTGGTTACGGGAGCATGGCTGTGTCCAACATCGGGAACAATTACACTGTTGGCAGCTTAAAACACCCCAATGGCAGGCCTGGATTAGCTTGGATATTGAGGAACTCACTGTTCTCTATGAAGCACCGGGGCATCAGGTTAAACGGGCTTTTAAGTATTCCCTCAGTCGCGAAGATGTTGAGTCGGCGGTCTTTGCCGGCCCCTAAGTATTTGCTTGCCGAGGCCCATAAGCTAGCTAGTTTATATAAGATATTTGAGGTCGTTGAATTATTGAGATCATGAATAAAATTAGTTGTTTAGCTGGGTTGACTATCCTCGGTTTAGGATTGTTGCCTTTAGCATCTCTCGGAATGCCGACCTCTGGAGGTGGCCATGAGGCAATGCATAGCCATGAAACTATCGAAGTTCCGCCGGGACAGCCTGCGCCAACTATTGCCTTGGAAGTTACTCCTGATAAAAAACGGGGCTATAACCTCAGGATTAACACAACAAATTTTCAGTTTACGCCCAGGGCAATCAATACCCCTAGTAACGTTAATACCGGTCATGCACATCTGTATATCAATGGCAAGATGTTTACCCGTGTCTATTGTCCAGACTTTTTTCTCCCCCAGTTGGCTCCAGGCCGGAATGAAATTAAGGTTACTCTGAATGGCAATAACCATGATCAGATTGTTTATCAGGGTAAACCTGTTGCGGCCACAGTTGTTGTTGAAGTGCCTGGAAAATAGCCATTCTGGAACAGTAATGATTTAGTCCGCCTGGCATTTTAGGTCTAATTGGATCGTGAGAGTTTGAGGTTGATGTTCCCATGCACCTAGTCAAGGATATTGGCGAGGCTGGCCTACTGGCCATTGTCCAAACGTTCTGTCCAGGCCAACTGGTGGGGGATGACGCGGCCCTAGTTTCAATCTCCCCCGGTCAACAGGTGGTGGTGACAACGGACTTGTTGGTCGATGGGGTGCATTTTAGCTTAGGGTTGGCCCAGCCGGGGATCGTGACGATGACTCCTGAGGATGTGGGGTGGCGGGCGGCGGCGGCAAATTTATCCGACTTGGCAGCCATGGGGGCCAGGCCTTTAGGGATTACAGTTGGTTTAAGTCTGCCGCCGGATGTGCCCGTGGCCTGGATTGAGGGGATTTATCAGGGCTTGGCAGTCTGTTTAAGAGAGTTTGCTGGTGGGCCAATTTTAGGGGGTGATGTTTGTCAATCAGATAGTTTGAGTTTAGCGATTACGGCCTTGGGAGAAGTGGATCCGCAAGCGGCAATCTATCGACATAGGGCCCGGCCGGGGGATGTGATTTTGGCAACAGGCATTCATGGGGCGGCGCGAGCGGGCCTGGAGCTATTGTTAAAACCCGCTTGGGGAGAGTTCTTAACCACCTATCAACGCCAAACCTTGATTCAGACCCATCAACGCCCCCGCCCCCGTTTAGATGTGATTGAGATCATTCGCCGCTATTTACCAACAGAAAGAATTGCTGGGATGGATAGCAGTGATGGCCTGGCGGATGCGGTGATCCAAATTTGTCAGCAAAGTCAAACCGGAGCGATACTTTGGGCTGAGCAGCTTCCTTTAGTGCAAGAATTACCGCCGGAATTAGGCCAGGCCTGGGGGTTCTATGGGGGTGAAGATTTTGAACTAGTCCTGACTCTTGCCCCAGCGGCCGCCAAAACTCTGATTTCACACCTCAACTCTCAGGCAGCGATCATTGGCGAAATTACATCGGGAACTGAAATTACCTTAGTATCTGACACGGAAACGATCACCCTTGATCCCCAGCAACGTTGGCAACATTTTGAGGTCTGATCAACCTGTTCTTAATCTCTAAGCAGTTAGTAATTCTTGGAAGGCTTGGGCAGGATCTGGGGCCTGAGTGATCGGGCGGCCAATCACGAGGTAGTTCGCGCCGGCCTGGAAAGCGGCTTGGGGAGTCATCGTCCGTTGTTGATCATCTTTTCCCTTTTGACTGGGTAAACGAATTCCCGGACAGACCAATAAAAAATCCTCTCCACAGGCCTGGCGAATCAGGGCGGCCTCTTGCGGCGAACAAATCACCCCATCTAAGCTGGATTTCTGAGCTAAAAGGGCCATTTGCAAAATATAGTCTGGTAACTCGAGGGGAATTTTCAAGTCAAAGGCTAGTTCACGAGGAGAAAAGCTGGTTAAGAGGGTGACTCCCAACAATTTTGCAGGTGCAATTCCCAACCGTTGAGATGACTCTTTGAGAGCAGTTTGAGCCGCTTTTAAGCCCGATCGACCCACGGTTGTATGAATGGTTAACAAGTCCACCCCATAGTCAGCGAGGATGCGACAGGCAGCAGCAATAGTATTGGGAATATCGTGGAGTTTGAGATCTAAGAAAATCCGTTTTTGTTGTTTTTTCAGTTCCGGCAGCACCTCATGTCCGGCCTTGAGAAATAACTCTAAACCCACCTTCCAAAAACTGGCCTGGGGAATTTGGTCAACTAATCTAAATGCAGCCTCGATTGTCGGGACATCAAGGGCAATAATAATTTTTTCGGCAATCATTTGAGGAATTATTTTTGACATAAATATCAGATATGTCTAACAGAGATGATTTTTGACATTAGTCGAGCATAGAAGCGTCACACCACAAAGATAATTCTCTCATGATATAAATTTATTTTTCAATAGTATAATCGGAGTGACAGTGAATTCTCTTGTTTTGACTAAAATACCCCATAGAGAAACATAGAGAGCTTGTCCGCATTAAGTTGGATTCGCCCCATCGCTTATCCCTCAGCTAAGTCTTTTATCAATCGCAGGAAATAAATTGATGCTGGTGATCAACAAAATATATCCATGCGAGACGTGCATTAACTGCCCCTGGCGGAGAGGCACTGGGCGTGGTTAACGAATAGAGATCATTAACTCCCTTGACATACCAAACACTCCAGCCCGAACTCCACTTAATTTTATAGGCAATAATTTCACGCTTGTAAACAATTCGATCAAGGTTTCGATTGAGTCCCCCATTGGCCCAATCTGTATTTGGATTTGGTGGCAGCGGGGCCGAATCGCTCCCTGATTGAGTACACATCTGCTGAGTTGCCGTATTGCCAATATCCGCACTTGCAAGCTGGGAAGATAGTAGGATAGCTCCTATGGTTAAAACAAAGCAGTTTAAAAGTTTCATAAATACCCCTTGTCTCGTATTTTTTGATAGCGAATCACTCTAACAAGGGATGTTTGCAAGCTGATAACCTTTTTGATTAAGGCTATCTCGCAAGCATTGCAAGTATCTCTTATTCAGATAGTATCTCTTATCTTAAGATGACATGAGAAATAATAATGAATTTTGCATTGTAACTTAATACCCTAATGTGAAATATCCCTACAATAAGAGATTGATTTGAATTTAAATTAGTGATTGAATTAGAGTTGATTTTGATTGAATTAGGGTTGATTTTGATTGACCCGTAGGAGTAGCCACAGAGCCGAAATAATTCCCGTGAGTTGAGCTGCAATAATGTTTATTTTGGATTGAACAACAAAAATATCAATGGGTTCAACTAATAGCCCTGTGGCATAAACTGCGGCACCTTGGGGCAGGGAGAGAACTCTTAGTAGCAACATCCCCACATTCCATTCTGCAGCAATGACGGTGAACACCATTCCCAAGACATTGACCCACAGGCCCAGCTTGAGATACTTGAGAACTTCTGCTTTAGCGGGACGTTTTTCCGGGTTATCCATTTGACGGCCCAGTTGCGGATAGCGAAAGTTACAATAAATGCCAATGGAGAGAAAAATCAAACCAATACAGGCTAAAATCAGGCCAAAATTGGAACGATTGGGAGCTTGGATTTGACTGGCATTAAAGTTGCGACCAAAGAATACCGTCAAGATGATAATTAATGACAAAAAAGCAAAAATTACCTGAATCCAAAAGCCAATCCAGCCAATTCGCTGTAGGTCTTGGCCCAAGCGATGGATCGGTTCTGTGACCTTGCCTTTTGCTTTCCTTTGGCCTGGCAGACGATTCATGCTAGTAACTGCCTCAAACAATAATTGTAAAGCTCTTGCCCCGATCATAGCCGCGCCCTATGGCTGAAGTAAAACATTAGTTGGTGTAGATTTCCTTGGCTTGTTTTTACCCCCTGTCAAAGGCCCTAGCATGGGAATAGGAGTTTTCGAGGCTGGAGGCGGAATCATGCCGAGCTATCAGTTTTATGTAACCGATATGGTCTGCGAAGGTTGCGGTGATCTGATTCGCCAGGCCATCCAGGCCCTTGATGCCGATGCCGAAATTGCCGCCGACTTGGAGACAAAAGCAGTCAGAGTGATCTCCCAGGCCGAGGAATTGGCAATTCGGGCGGCAATTATTCAGGCCGGGTATGTTGTCCAATGATCACCTTCCAACTCACTGGGGTACGCTGCGGGGCCTGTGTCCAAACCATTACTAAAGCGATCCAAGCCTTACCAGGGGTACGAGAATGTAACGTCAATTTAGCTACCACCCAGGCCAGTGTGGAACTGAATCCTGCCTTAACGACGATTGCTGATTTAGAACAGGCCGTCCAAGCAGTCGGGTATGGCGCGACCTATATCGCAGACCCCCTCGCCCTGCTCATGGATTTAACTGCCGAAAACCAGGCCTGGCGACAAACCCAACGGCAACTCCGGCAGCAGGTGTATTGGGGCAGTGGTTTAAGTATTTTGATTGTCCTGGGGGCATTGCCGATGATGCTGGGTTGGGATCCAGGGATTCCCCAGTTCTTACAATCCGCTTGGGTACAGGCTCTTCTCGCGACACCGATCCAGTTTTGGGTGGGGGGTTCATTCTATCGCCAGGCTTGGATAGCGGCCCAACATCGAACCGCCACAATGGACACCTTAGTCAGCTTGGGAACCAGTGCGGCCTATGGCTATTCCCTCGTGTTAACCCTCTTCCCGGCCTGGGCCGCCCAATTGGGTCTAGACCATCATGTTTACTTTGAAGTGGCTGCCATTGTCATTACCTTGGTGCTTTTGGGGCGGTACTTAGAGCAGCAAGCCAAACGGCAAACCTCCCAGGCCATTCGACAACTGATTGGCTTACAACCGCAAACAGCCCGAGTCGTCCGTCCTGAGGGAGACCTTGAAATTGCGACTACGGCCGTACAGGTGGGGGATGTAGTCCTGATCCGGCCGGGTGAAAAAATTCCCTTAGATGGAATTGTTCTAGGGGGGCAATCCAATGTTGATGAAGCCCTAGTGACTGGCGAAAGCCAACCTGTTTTGAAGCAGTCAGGGGACGAGGTTATTGGCGCGACGCTCAATCAGTCAGGTAGTTTACAGGTGCAGGTGACAAAAGTTGGCCGGGAGACATTTTTAGCCCAGATGGTTCAATTGGTGCAGCAGGCCCAAAGTAGTCGCGCCCCCATTCAACGCCGTGCGGATCAAGTTATGGCCTGGTTTGTTCCGGTCGTGATCGGCATCGCCCTGTTGACCTTCCTGGCCTGGTGGTTGGCAACTGGAAACCTAACCTTAGCTATTTTTACCCTCATTCAAGTCCTGATTATTGCTTGCCCCTGTGCCCTCGGCCTGGCTACTCCGACTTCGATCATGGTGGGGACAGGCAAAGGAGCCGAATATGGAATTTTAATTAAAGGGGCCGATAGCTTAGAACTGGCTGCCAAGATTCAAACCATTGTTCTGGATAAAACGGGAACCCTAACCCAGGGCAAACCAACCGTAACCCACTGGCTAACCCGACCGGGCCTGACCACCCCAGAAATTCAAGCCCTGATCGCTCAAACTGCGGCGGTGGAACGGCTATCTGAGCATCCCCTCGCCCAGGCCATTGTCAACTATGCCCAATCCCAAGCAGTTCCTATTCCCTATGCCGAGATGTTCCAGGCCTGGCCGGGTGAAGGAGTGCAAGGGAACGTCAATCAGAATTTTGTCCAGGTGGGCAGCTTGACTTGGTTAGAATCCCTGCAGATTCCGGCATCGTTCTTACCCCCAGCTTTAACCCAAGATCACAGTTGGATTGGGATTGCGATTAACGGCGAAATGCAGGGCCTGGTGGGAATTACCGATAGCCTGAAACCCTCATCCTCATCAGTTGTGCAAACCCTCCAACGGATGGGCTTAAAAGTAGTCATGTTGACGGGAGATCGCTGGGATACGGCCCAGGCCATTGCCGCAGACGTGGGGATTAAGGAGGTGTTGGCCGAAGTCAAACCGGCTGCCAAAGCGGCCATGATCGAAAAACTTCAGGCCCAGGGACAGATTGTGGCCATGGTCGGGGATGGGATTAACGATGCACCTGCCTTAGCCCAGGCCAACGTCGGGATTGCCATTGGAACAGGGACTGATGTGGCCATTGCCGCTAGTGACATCACCCTCATTTCCGGCGATCTCCAAGGCATTGTCACCGCGATTCAATTATCCCGAGCCACTCTCCGGAATATCCACCAAAACCTCTTTTTTGCCCTGATCTACAACAGCATTGGCATTCCAGTTGCGGCGGGGCTGTTTTATCCGATCTGGGGCTGGCTCTTAAATCCCATTCTTGCGGGGGGAGCCATGGCCTTCAGTTCGGTCTCGGTTGTCACGAATGCTCTGCGCTTACAACGATTCCAACCCCACCCATATCCATCAAGATCAAAGAATGCTTTAACCTGAAAAGGCGGCACCCAGATTCGAACTGGGGGATAAAGGTTTTGCAGACCTCTGCCTTACCACTTGGCTATGCCGCCAGGCCGGAGTTCATGACTCAGGTTCTCTAATATAACAGTTCTACAGCCCTGGCAAAATACTCACAGAAGTTAGGATATATAGCGTTACGCAGACTGTTCTGAGAGAGTAGAACTGTTAAAAAGATTGACCATCAAGCATTTTCTGAATTGCCCCCACCTCGCCCTAAATGAGTAACGCTATAGTCCCGAGGATGGGGGGGATGGCCATTTGGAGAGATGAGAAACTCGGCCAGACCCATTTCTAAACTTGAATCTGGTTACAAAAGTATATACTCCGCTTCAAACTTAAAGAAAAGCTATAGATTTTCACGATTTTTCTGATCCCCAGGGAAACCCTCTCTACTATGGGGAGTGTATTTCGAGACGAGTCTCACTGCCTAACCACCTATGCTGGAACGACTGACCCTAACTCCCTCGGTTTCTCCTAAACCCCCAAACCCAGATGCGGCTAAAACCAATGCCCAGGCCTGGCTCTATCGCCTTGTGGTCTTAATGACTGTCATGACCCTCTTTCTGATGGGGGTTGGTAGTGCTACACGGGTAATGGAAGCGGGTTTAGCCTGTCCCGATTGGCCCCTCTGCTATGGGGAGTTAATTCCGAAGCAGCAGATGAACTTGCAAGTGTTTCTGGAGTGGTTTCATCGCCTGATTGCCACCAGTATGGGGTTGTTTGCGATTGGACTCACTGGGTTGGCCTGGTACTGGCGGGCCCATGTTCCCAAGGGTTGGGCTGTCTTATCGAGCTTTAGTTTACTCCTGGTGATTGTTCAAGGCCTATTAGGCGGACTAACGGTGACAGAATTACTCCGCTTTGAAATTGTCACGGCTCACCTTGGAACCGGCCTGTTGTTCTTTTGTACCTTGGTTGTCCTCACGGCCTGGTTAACGCCCTATCAAGGAGTAGGTACAGCGGGCTGGTTGAAGGGCTGGGGCCTGGGGGCGGTGTTTCTGGTGTACTGTCAAAGCATTTTGGGTGGGCTAGTGTCTTCCCAGTGGGCCTTACACCAATGTCTTTATGGTGAGCGGCTTTGTGAGGTGATGAATAGTCATCTAGTGGGCGTTGTTCCGGCAAGTTTAGCTTCCTTGGTGGTGGGGATCCTGGCCTGGCGACAAGCGGCCCTACATCCCCTGTTGCGTAAACTGGGGCAACTCATCTTTCTCTGTTTGCTGTTGCAGATTTTCTTGGGCAGTACGACTTATAATCTTAAATTGGCCATCCCGGCCCTAACCGTGGCCCATCAAATGGTTGGGGCTGCCTTATTAGGAACTTTAGTGGCCTTTACAACCTTTGTCGCCCGAGACTTCACCACGACTTCCCTCGAAAAATCGGCTCCTTTTTCTCCCTCATGACTCTGGTTCACTGATTTAGCTTTACGGATATTCCCTATGCAAGATACGACTTGGACAACACCAGGCCAGCGTCACCTATTTGCCATTTTGGGCGACTATTACCAACTAACAAAACCCCGCTTAATTTTGCTGTTTCTGATCACCACGGCCGCCGCCATGGAAGTAGCGAGTCAAGGGTCTGTGGATCCGTTACTCCTGCTAGTGACCTTGGTGAGTGGGGCTTTGGCGGCGGCGGCGGCTAATACTATTAATTGCTTCTATGACCGGGACATTGACCAGATCATGGAACGAACCAGTTCTCGTCCCCTACCCGCCGGGCGAATCCAACCTTGGGAGTCCTTAGTATTTGCTGGGGCCTTAGCTGTGACTGCATTTGCCCTCCTCTCCATTTTTGCCAATCTCCTCAGTGCTGGTCTCGCGATGGCTGGGATAGTTGTCTATGTAGCCGTCTATACCCATTGGCTGAAGCGATCCTCTCCCCAAAATATTGTCATTGGGGGTGCGGCTGGGGCCATTCCGCCCTTAGTGGGTTGGGCCGCAGTGACTGGAGAACTGAGTTGGCCGGCCTGGGTTTTATTTGCAATCATTTTTGTCTGGACACCGCCCCACTTTTGGCCCTTAGCAATGCTGATCCAAGAAGACTACGCCAAGGTGAATGTGCCGATGTTGCCGGTGGTGAATGGGGATGGGCCGACAGCCAAGCAAATTTTTATCTACACTCTTGTACTTCTGCCAACAACCCTATTGCTGGTGTATCCCTGTCATGTGGCGGGGTGGCTTTATGGTCTAGTGGCCGTTGGTTTAGGTGTGGGTTTCATCTACCGGGCCTGGGATTTAATCCAAGCTCCTGGGGATAAGGATCGGGCCCGGGCGTTATTTAAGTTTTCGATTCTTTACATGATGTTGCTCTGTGTTGGCCTGGTGGTGGATAGTTTACCCGTCACCCAAACTTTCATTGCCAACCTTACATCTCAGGTAAAAACCCTTGTGGCTCTCTGTTTATAGTTCCTGGACTGTTTCTTAATTTTATAGCATGTAAACGGATTGCCACTCCTACAATCATCACGAAGCAGTTCAAAAGATACTAGTGTTATGCGGGGTTAAAATCTTCTTCATAAATTTTAGAACGCATATCACGGAAGCCCCAACCAATCCCACTTGTCTCAGTGACTATTTTTTGATACCTCTCTTGAAATAGAAACTATAGTTCCTGCCTAACAATAAACTTAACTGTGCTGAGATACATACTCTCCATACTGTTATAAAAAGATTCGTCAATGTCCCCGTAGGCGTTGGTAGATTTCACCCCCATGTCGAGATAAGATCAACAATCTCTATGATCAGGTCGGCTTTGGATGAATCATTTAGATGGCGTTTCAGAGCTGAAATTTTAATCTGGTTGTTAGCCATGATGAACAACTATTGCAATTTGGTTTGAATTTCCGCAAATTGGGCTGGGGTCAAGATAGTTTTCAGTTCGGCGATTGCTCCTTCCATCACATTCTTCACCCGGACTTTTTGGCGAATGTTGAGCTCAGCGGATTTGAGGGCATCACGGGTGGTTGCGCCTTGGGACAAGCTGGCCTGGAACTGTTGTAGTTGCGGTGGAGTTAGAATCCCCTCAATATTGCTATGAATCTGTTTTTGGAGTTGAATAATGCCCTTGATTTGGGGCGGAGTCAGGCCAAGTTTGTTTGCATCCTCTGAACCAATTAAAGACAGGCCGGGCGGTGGTGCAGATTGGGATAAAGCTAGAGAAGCCGAACCCATCCAGACAAAACCCGATAAAACCAAGGCCGAGAACAGCTTATTCATCAATCAATGACCCCTCAATATTCCAAACTGGATGACGATTCAAGTTTACCGTGATCCCCAGTTAAGACTTTTCTAGAATTTCACCCATATCGAGGGCATCCATCAACTGAGCTAAGGCTTCCATATCCTGACTATCATAATCTCGCTTCCAGAGTAATTGACTAATTTGGTTTGTTAGGGACGATGTCAACACCTTTGTGCTTTGCACTCGGTCAATCAATCGCTGAATCATCATGGAATTCTAGCCCCCCAAAATCTCTAATGAACAATACAGCTAAACCACAACCGACTCCGCCTCAACGCTCTCCTAATCCCTTAACAGTTCTCTAAGATGGTCTTTATATTCTATTAGATATAAGTCGAATGAATAAAATGTGTATCAAAGAATTAAGAAAAGTTGAAATTCCCGAGAGTGACCGGATATACTTGAAGTCGAATTTTGTATAGCTCACAACAAACTCGCATGGCATAAGGAGGTAAAGCAACTTGGCCAGAAGGCGTAAGCGGAAAAGTCGTCGTCGTCTTGAGGGACGGAGAATCTTGGAGTGTGTACCTCAATTTAGCATTGAAAGTGGTGAGGACAAACCTGTAACGGCGGCCCGCAAGTTTATTCAATCAAAGGAAATCCCTCCTCCTGCACTACTCCTTGTCAAACGCAACGAACACACCACGGATCGCTATTTTTGGGCGGAGAAAGGGTTGTTTGGGGCTCAGTATGTCGAAGAGAATCATTTTCTCTTTCCCAGTCTCCGAGAGCTAGCAGAAGAAAAGGTAGCAGCGGGCTAATTTCTACGAATTAATGTCTCTGTTCACTCCACTCTCCAGCACGCTTTAAGTTGATAACATGTTAATAAAATTGCTTGAGTCCGGTTGCGGAGTTTTTTGAGGTTTCAAGAAATTTCCTGGCCTGGCTCAATATTTTATTGTGGAGATTTGTACCTACTCACAGAGATTACCCCAGAGAAAATTATTATTCATACCTGATTATTCTGGGTGGCCTGTAGGCTAAAGGTATAGTCACGGTTGCGCGTTATGTTTTTCAGTGTTGTCATTCCGACCTACAATCGTCTGCCAATTTTAGAAAAGTGTTTGCGGGGCCTGGAAGCCCAATCCTACGGGGCGAATCTGGGAATTGATGGCTATGAAGTGGTAGTGATTGATGATGGCTCTACGGATAGCACCGTTTCGTGGCTTCAGGCCAACCCGACAGAATTCCCCCATGTCCGACTATTCCTGCAAGACCATCAAGGGCCAGCGGCAGCGCGGAATTTGGGGGTGCTCCAGGCCCAGGGGGACACAATTATTTTTATTGACAGTGATTTAGTTGTCACCGAAACCTTTCTCCAAGCTCATGCTGTGGCTCTCCGCCAAGGCCAACAAGAGTTGGGGGATGATCGCTGTTTTACCTATGGCCGGGTGATCAATACCTGCAACTTTGAGAATCCAACCAGTGAACCCTATAAGATTACGGATTTTTCGGCCGCCTTTTTTGCCACCGGAAATGTTGCCATTGCCCGTCATTGGTTAATCGAAGCCGGCCTCTTTGATCTCAGCTTTACCCTCTACGGTTGGGAGGATTTGGAATTGGGGGTACGCCTAAAAAATATGGGTCTGAAACTGATTAAAGCTCCCACCGCGGTTGGCTACCATTGGCATCCTCCCTTTAGCTTGCAACAAATTCCCCACCTGATTGACCAGGAAATTCAACGGGGGCGTATGGGAGTGATTTTTTATCAGAAGCATCCCACCTTTGATGTCCGCCTCATGATTCAAATGACTTGGCTCCATCGGGTTTTATGGGGACTTTTATCCTTGGGTGGGCAACTCAATGAACGGACATTAGGGCCACTGTTGCAATGGTTGATTGATCGCGGTAAACCCCAGCTAGCCCTAGAGGTAGCCCGGATTTTCCTGAATTGGTATAACGTCCAAGGGGTTTATGGGGCCTATCGGGAATGGCAACTAGCTCAATCTTCCTCTACTTGAGCTTCATCATGGGGATGGGCGACGGAATTTGCCGAAACTACAGCCCCTTTATCCAGTTTTTCCCGCACTAGGTTCTCCACTTTCCGAGCAAAATCGGGATTATCTTCGAGATATTTGATCGTGTTGTCCCGGCCTTGGGCAATATTGTCTCCTTCATAGCTGTACCAGGCCCCGCGCCTTGTGATGACATTGGTTTCTTCGGCCATATCAACAATGCAGCCGAGGCTGGAAATTCCTTTCCCAAAGATGACATCAAACTCAGCTACGCGAAAGGGCGGCGCGACTTTGTTTTTCGCTACTTTCACCTTGGCTCGAATTCCAAATTCTTCCGTGCCTTTTTTCAGGGTCTGGACTCGGCGAATATCTAAGCGTACCGAAGCATAGAACTTGAGGGCGTTACCCCCCGTAGTGGTTTCGGGATTCCCATAGGTGACGCCAATTTTCTGCCGCAGTTGGTTTAAGAAAATCACGGTGCAGCCAGTTTTACCGATATTCCCCGTAATTTTTCGCAGGGCCTGGCTCATCAATCGGGCCTGAAGGCCAACGTGGGTATCCCCCATTTCGCCTTCAATTTCTGCCCGTGGAACTAGGGCTGCCACCGAGTCCACCACCACCACATCCACAGCCGTTGAGCGCACCAGTTGATCGACAATTTCCAGGCCCGCTTCCCCCGTATCGGGTTGGGCTACCAAGAGGTTTTCAATATCTACTCCCAGAGCCGCAGCATAGGTTGGATCCAAGGCGTGTTCCGCATCTACGAAGGCCGCCACCCCTCCGGCTTTTTGAATTTCGGCCACGGCATGGAGGGCGAGAGTTGTTTTCCCGGAACTTTCTGGCCCATAGATTTCAATCACCCGCCCGCGGGGAATCCCGCCGCCCAAGGCTAAATCTAAGGTTAAAGCCCCCGTGGGAGTGGTTTCCACCCTCATGCGAGTAGCATCTCCCAGCCGCATAATGCTGCCTTTGCCAAAACTTTTTTCAATTTGGTTGACAACTAAGTTGAGGGCTTTTTGCTTCTCAGGACTGCTTGCCACATCTGCCATAGGGGCCTCGTTCAATTGCTAGATTGCTGGTCAATTCACCTATCTTAAGGTATCGCATCAGGCTAACTGACTCCCTGAATTGGGTGGGCGATGCCCTCGGACTGACTCAGGAATTAGCCTCAGAAGTCAAGCTGGCCTTCTATTCTACGGTGATCCTAACTCAGGACTTGCTTGGGTGGTCATTGCCCCCTATACTAGAAAGGCTTACCCGGTATTGGGATTTTTCACACAGCCCAGGCCTGGTTTTAAGCACTTCCCAGGGTTATTATCGCCCTCGGCATCGCTCAACTTTTGCTTAGGATACCCACAGTAAGGAACGTTACATGGCTCGATATCGTGGTCCCCGCCTGAGAATTGTCCGCCGCCTTGGTGAATTAGCTGGACTGACCCGTAAATCTCCGAAACGGTCTTATCCCCCCGGACAACATGGCCAGGCCCGCAAGAAAAAATCAGAATATGCAACTCGGCTGGAAGAAAAACAAAAGCTGCGGTTTAACTATGGAGTGTCGGAGCGGCAACTGGTACGCTATGTCCGCAAAGCTCGGCGGGTTAGTGGCTCAACCGGAACAGCCCTCTTGCAACTCCTAGAAATGCGCCTCGATAATACGGTATTTCGGATGGGCATGGCTCCGACAATTCCGGCGGCGCGGCAACTCGTCAACCATGGCCATATCACTGTGAATGGGCGGGCGGTTTCGATTCCCAGCTACCAAGTCCGGCCGGGTGAAGTGATTGGGGTGCGCCAGCGGGATAACTCACGGCAGATGGTAGAAGCTAATCTCCAAAGCCCTGGCCTGGCTAATCTCCCGACCCACCTTGAGTTTGATAAAAATACCTTCACGGGCAAGGTCAATGGTGTTGTCGAGCGGGAATGGGTGGCCTTGCAAGTCAATGAACTGCTGGTGGTAGAATACTACTCCCGTAAAGTTTAATTCCTCCCCAACTCCGGTGGTCATCATGGCAGAAGCTTATTTGCTGGATAAACTCCGGTCAGTCGAACAAACCTTTGAAGAACTCACCAAGCGCATGGCCGATCCAGATGTGGCTGTGAATCCGGATGAGTTTCAAAAGGTGGCGCGGCATCGGGCGGCCTTAGAGGAAACCGTTGATACCTATGGGGCCTGGAAAAAAGCCAGCCAAGAACTCAGTGAAGCCAAGCAACTGCTGCGGGAGTCGGCCTCCGATGTGGAACTGCGGCAATTGGTGGAGGAAGAAGTCACAGAACTGAGCCAAACGGTCGAGAGCCTGGAGAGCCAACTCAAAGTCCTCCTTTTGCCCCGAGATCCCAATGATGACAAAAACATCATGCTGGAAATTCGGGCCGGGGCCGGCGGGGATGAAGCTGGAATTTGGGTCGGGGATTTGGTTCGACTCTATTCTAAATACGCCAAAACCCAGGCCTGGCAGGTGAGCTTAGTCAGTGAATCCTTGGCGGAAATGGGGGGCTTCAAAGAGGCCATCTTGGAAATCAAGGGCGAGCGAGTCTATAGCAAACTCAAGTACGAAGCAGGTGTCCATCGAGTCCAACGCGTACCAGCAACTGAGGCCGGGGGGCGAGTCCATACTTCGACTGCGACTGTCGCCATTATGCCGGAAGTGGATGAAGTGGAAGTTCAAATTGACCCGAAAGATATTGAAATGAGTACGGCTCGCTCCGGTGGGGCAGGGGGGCAAAATGTGAACAAGGTGGAAACAGCCGTTGATTTATTCCACAAACCCACGGGGATTCGGATTTTTTGTACGGAAGAACGCTCGCAACTGAAAAACAAAGAACGGGCGATGCAGATTCTCCGGGCCAAGTTGTACGACATCAAACTCCGAGAACAGCAGGGGGCGATCACAGATTTACGCCGGTCACAGGTGGGCACAGGGGATCGGTCTGAAAAAATCCGCACCTACAACTACAAAGACGATCGGGTAACGGATCATCGCTTGGGGGAAAACTTTAGCTTAGGTTCTGCCTTAGAGGGTGAGATTGACTCCATCATCCAGGCCTGTATTAGCAAAGATCAACAAGCCCAACTGGCCCAACTGGCCGCCGAACAAAATTAAGTCGGATTAATATCGCCGCCGGATACTAACGCCCAGAGCCAGCAGACCCACAAAAAAAGTTACCAGGCCCAGGCCCATGAACCAGGCCCCAGGTAAGGCCAGAACATTAAACCCACGTAGAAGGTAAAGGACTAGGCTCAATCCGGCCAGTCCCCAAAAAAGGCGTGCGGCTCCTGATAATGGCATCGGCGTGGGCTGAGATTTCTAAACTAAGGGCTGGCGGGGGTTTCTAGTTGTCCGCGCAGATTTGCTAAGGTTTGCGTCAAGGCAATCAACTCGGCCTGGAGTTGTTGGGTGGTGCTGGAGGCCGGTTTGGCGGTTGTTGGGACAGAACGATTATCGAGGATTGTGTCCACAAATTTGCGGGCTTGCTGCTCCGTCACCTGACCTTTTTCGGCCAAAGTTTTAGCAACATCATGAATTTTATCGCTGGAGGGATTGGTAATCAGTTGTTGGACTTGGGCCAGGGTGGCATCCCGTTTTTGGCTATCTTGGACAGATTCCACCACGGAAGAGACGGCTCCAATGGCGGCATAGTAGCTTTTTTGGATAAGTTCCACTGGATTTGGATTGCTCATGGGATAGTTCCTGAACTGGCTAAAATAATCAAGAGGGCTGAGGGTTTGGACTCAGTTGGGGTCTCTAATCGCACTATACCGATAAATTGCTTAATTTTGCTTCACTCTATACACTCCCGTGGATGTGATCTTGTGTCTCAAGCCTTAACCAATGCTGCTTTATCCTCCCCAGCAACCGATCTATGGGTGAGTTGGGATGATTATCATCAGTTGATTGAGGCGTTGGCCATCAAAATTTATCAATCGGGATGGGAGTTTAATCAGATTCTCTGCTTGGCGAAAGGGGGCTTACGGGTGGGGGATTTACTGAGTCGCTTATTCAAGCAACCGATGGCGATTTTGGCCGTATCGTCCTATGGGGGAGAGGGAAATCGGGTGCGCGGATCCGTCACCTTTAGTCGTGACTTAACTATGACTACCCCAAATCTGGGGAGCCGGGTTTTAGTTGTGGATGACTTGGTGGATTCGGGGATCACGATGCAAAAAAGCTTAGCCTGGTTAGACCGTAGTTATGGCTTTTATGTGGAGGAAGTTAAAACCGCTGTCCTCTGGCAAAAGGCCGGTTCGGTGTTTAGCCCCGATTATGTAGTCCAGTATCTCGCCGATGATCCCTGGATCCATCAACCCTTTGAACGCTACGAAACCTTGACTGCCCAGGAACTTGCCGCTGAGCCAGGCCTTACTCCGGTCTCAAATCAATAACCTATGAGCTTACCGACCAGTTGGCATCGCCGCCATATTCTTTCCCTATCTGACTTTGGCCTGGAGGAACTCAATACCGTCCTCAAGACTGCCCAGAGTTTCCAAGAAGTCCTCAGCCGCCGCACCAAAAAAGTCCCCACTCTCCAGGCCCGGGTTGTTGCCAATCTTTTTTTTGAAGCCTCCACCCGCACCCGCAATAGTTTTGAACTGGCCGCCAAACGCCTGTCTGCGGATATTTTGAACTTTGCCCCTGGGACTTCTGCCCTGAGTAAAGGGGAAACCATTCTCGATACGGCCAAAACCTTCTGGGCGATGGGCACAGAATTTATGGTTATCCGCCATCAACAATCGGGGGTTCCCGCCACAATCGCCGCCGAGATGGATCGCTTAGGGGGGCAGGTGGGGGTGCTCAATGCCGGAGATGGTTGCCATGAACATCCCTCCCAGGCCCTGTTGGATTTATTCACACTCTCGACCCTCCTCAACCCAGAAAATCCTCAAGCCGAAAGTCTCACGGGAAAAAAAGTTGCCATTGTCGGGGACGTTCTCCATTCACGGGTGGCGCGCTCAAATTTGTATAGCCTGAAAACCGCTGGAGCCGAAGTCCATCTGGCCGGCCCCCCCACGCTCCTACCCAAAAGTTTTGCGACCTACGGGGCACAAATTCACTGGCAGTTGGAACCCGCCCTCGAAAATGCTGATTTTATCATGACCCTACGCCTGCAACGGGAGCGGATGGAGCAGCAACTCATCCCCAGCCTCAGGGAATATCACCAGTCCTATGGATTAACCCATGAACGCTTAAAACTTTGTCAGCTAGGGGTCAAAATCCTCCATCCCGGCCCCGTTAATCGCGGCGTGGAAATTAGCTCAGCCTTAATGGATGATCCGGGATTGAGCCTGATTCAAAACCAAGTCACTAGTGGCGTAGCGGTGCGAATGGCTCTCCTATATTTGATGGGCAGTCACGGGCAATAGGTCACAGGCGGCCAGTAGGGCTTGAGTCGCGGTAACAGACCATTCTCCCTCAACTTTCCGACCGATCAGCAGGATCATTCTTAAGGCATAGGCCTGGGTGTTTCCGGCAACTTCTAACCACACCCGAGTCGTTTGCGCTTCACAGGCCAAGGTTTCTTCCGGCATCAGATGGGCTTGCATCTCGGTCATTTGCCGAGCCAGTTGCTGAAAAAGCGTAGAAAAATCCTGCATTTCGCTCCGAGTTAATTCCACCGCCCATTCATCTGTCCCTAAAAGCCCCTGAAATTCTTGCTCAGACTGATCCCAGCCCAATCGCCAACCCGCCCCTTGATGAATTTGTCTGCTCATAAGTATTTGAGAAAAATCTAGCTCAAAGCGTTGGCTTACAAGAATCAGAGGCCTTGGAAGAAATCAGCAACTGGAACCCTAGACCATGGAATTACCGCTTCCCCACTGAGAACATCCGCGGATTTCAACCTTTCCCTCACGATTTTCTAGTTTTGAGGTAGTGATCCTGAAAATTATTTTCAGCTATGGCAGCAAGAATCGGGCATCTCCGGTGGGCATGGGGCGGGGTTGGGGGGGTGGGGCTAATAAATCTGCTTCACCAGGCCGGGGGGCAGGCTTTAACTGGCGGGTAGGGGGTGCCGCAGCGGGGATCGGCGGGGCAGTTTGAGTAGGTGAGCTGAGGATTATTTCCCGATCCCCATACAAGGTGGCCAGGATTTTCAAGAGGGATTGGCGTTGGGCATAGGTCAGGGTTTGAATGGCCGCAATATCCTGGGCCATCGGGTTGGTGCTTAAAAAGTTTCGGCCGGGGTAGGCGGCTGGCTCTAAATAATCGTTCAAGCCTAAGTAATCAGCAAAGGTTAACTGCCAATCGAAGCGATAAAAGGGAGAGCGTCCCTTAACACTAGTGTGGTACTGGATAAACCGTTCAACTAAGGTGCTATCTGTGGCAACGGCCCCGCTATCCTGCCGGAGATAGGTATTTTCCAGGGGCAAGTCCGGGAGAGCTTGATAGATTTGGCTCGCTGCTTGTTTGGGGCCAAGATAGGTTTGGGCCTGGCTGCTAGGAATCAACTCCCGACTGTGGAAACCGATCAGGGCAACTGCCACCAAGACAACGGTTAACCAAAACCACCTCCGCCCCATATGCCACACTCCTTAATCAGCGAGAATCTCCGGCTGGGTCAGTTCATCGGACATCTCCAGAATGGCGCGAGTAATGGGTTTAATGGTGACTTCATCAAATTCTTCATTATCCAAGGCTCGGCGCTGTTTAGCTCGCTGGGCAACTTGGACGGTAATTCGATAGCGGTTGGAGGACGCTGCGACCAATTGTTCGGCCCGGCGCATGACTTCTACATTGTTTTCCGTGAGACGCTTTTGCATGAAGATTCTAGACTCAAGGGGTATCCCTCCACCTTAGTTGATCAACTTGAGCCTTGCCAAGACACTGCCCTTAAGGTTACTTATTTAGGGCTAGATCGGGCAATTTAGAACGCATTTCTGTAGCAACGTTTCTAGGATTTTGAGGCGATGATTCACGATCTGCCAGGATATAAATTTGCGCACCGAGAAGCGTCTCAGGGACATTTAGGCCCCAAGCCAACGCCCAGGAGAGTCTAGAATGTAGCGAATGTAACAGATGCCGACCCTAGTCCTCTCCATACTGGCCTAGATTAGAGGGCCAAAGACATGCTATCCCCGGCCTGGTTGTTGCCTCTCTACCCTGCTGCCCCTGCCACAGACTTAGCCAAATCCAATTTGCTTTCCAGGGCTTTTATTATTTTCCCGTATTTATATGGACTAACTCATGAAACGGCGTTCACTTTTAGTTTCCATTGGCCTGTTTTGCCTCAGTCTTTTGTTGATTGTCAGTTGTACCACCGGCCCCCAAACCTCACCAGATGCCACCTCCTCCAGTCCCAAAGTGAGCTTAGGTTTTAGTGCCTGGCCGGGCTGGTTTCCCTGGCAAATCACGGCTGACAAGGGAATTTTTGTAGATAACAAAGTTAAGGTGGATCTCAAATGGTTTGATGGGTATTTGGAATCCATTAATGCCCTCAATGCCAAGCAATTGGATGCCAACAGCCAAACTTTGGGAGATACAGTCAGTTCCTTAGCGGGTGGAGCGGATTTAGTCATTGTCTTGGTGAACGATCACTCCACCGGAAATGACAAAATCATTGTTCGAGAGGGAATTAATTCGATTCAAGATCTCAAGGGCAAGAAAGTGGCCGCGGAAGAAGGCACTGTCGATCATTTTCTCCTCCTCCAAGGCCTGAAGAAAGCGGGCATGAAACCAGACGATATTGAATTTGTGCCATTGGAAACAGGACAGGCTGCTACGGCATTTGTCGGGGGTCAGGTGGATGCAGTGGGGGTGTTCCCGCCCTTTACAACCCAGGCCCTCAAACGTTCCGGCAGTAAGACTCTCTTTACCTCCAAGGATTTTCCTGGCTCAATTTCTGATCATCTAGTCGTAACTCGGGACATGGTGGAGCAACGCCCAGAACAAGTTCAAGCCTTAGTGAATTCTTGGTTTGCCACCCTGGATTTTATGGCTAAAAACCCTGATGTTTCGACTGAGATCATGGCGAAGCGAGCAGGGGTGACTATTCCTGAATATCAAGAGTATGCGGATGGGACAAAAATATTTACCCTGACAGAAAATATTGCCGCCTTCCAACCTGGAGACACCATGAATAATCTTCCCTTTGCAGCTGAGCAGTTTAGTGACTTTTTGATGAGCGTGGGCCTGATTCAGGAGAAGCCAGACTTAAGTAAACTCTTTGATGATCAGTTTGTGAAAGCGGCGGCCGCCAAAGCCCAACCATCCTAAGGACTAGGGAGCCAGAGTCTTAAGTTAATTACCCTTCGCTGAGAGTTTCATGACCGCCTCCAGTCCCCACCCGATTCAAAGGTATCTCAGACAGCAATCCCTCCGTCCTACAGTCTTTTGGCGGCTTGCAGAAGATATTCCCCGGCCCCTGAGTACAACCCTGGTGATTATTTCTGTCCTCCTGCCCTTGGTTTTGTGGTGGGTAGTGACGGCGGCCTTCCCTATAGATCCCAAGTTCTTGCCCTCACCGGGTCGCGTCATGGAGGCCTTTGGGCATCTCTGGTCAACGGGTGAACTCCAAAAAGATACCCTTGCTAGTTTGGGACGGGTTGGCCTGGGTTTTTTCTTGGCGGTTGTTTTCTCTGTCCCGATTGGCATCCTCATGGGCAGTTTTGCCAGTGTGCGCTCATCCCTGGAGCCGCTGTTTGGCCTGATTCGCTATATGCCTGCCCCGGCCTTTATTCCCCTCTTGATTTTGTATTTGGGAATTGGGGAGGAACCCAAAATTGCCCTGATTTTTATTGGCTCTTTTTTCTTTAATGCCTTAATGGCAATGGATACCGTCAAGTTTGTCCCCAAAGATCTGATTGAAGCCACCTATATGTTGGGGGGAAATCGGCGCGAAGTTTTAACCCAGGTGATTGTCCCCCATGTGTTACCGGGCGTGATTGATGCCTGTCGGATTAACTTGGCCGCGGCCTGGCAGTTGGTGATTGTTTCGGAACTGATTGCGGCGACTGAAGGTTTAGGGCGGCGGATTAGTGTGGCGGGGCGATTTCTAAAAACCGATGAAATTTTTGTGGGTTTAATTGTGATTGGGATTATTGGCTTAAGTTTTGATTTGTTCTTTCAGTATCTATTACGCCTGAGTTGTCGCTGGGCTAGTCAACGCCGTTAAGTTTGCGGATTGCAAGGATAAGCTGATGTTTTTAGAAGTTGATCGCCTCAATAAAGAATTTGCCACTCGTTTAGGCCCCTTGGTTGTGCTCAAAGATATTAATCTAGGAGTAAAAAAAGGGGAATTTGTCTGTGCGGTCGGGGCATCGGGGTCTGGAAAATCTACCCTCCTACGGCAAATTGCGGGCCTGGATCAACCCACCAGTGGGGAAGTTCGGATTGCGGGAAAAACCGTCACTGGGCCGGGGCCAGATCGGGGAATGGTGTTTCAACATTACACGCTCTATCCCTGGATGAATGTCCAACAAAATACAGAGTTTGGCCTGAAGTTACAGGGTGTTCCAAAACAGATTCGCCGCGAACAGGCCAGTTACTATCTGAGTGTGGTTGGTTTGACCCAATTTGCCAAATCTCTGCCCAAGGAACTGTCTGGTGGGATGAAACAACGAGTTGCGATTGCCCGAGCCCTGGCCGCAGAGCCCCAAATGTTGCTGATGGATGAACCGTTTGGAGCCTTGGATGTCCATACCAAAGAATCAATGCATGAGTTTATGTTAGACCTCTGGCAACGGACGGGCATCACCATTTTCATGATCACCCATGATGTGGAGGAGGCTGTTTTTCTGGCCAATCGCATCTTTGCCTTGGGAGCGCGACCGGGGACTGTGCGTAAAATTATGAATATTAATTTGCCCAATCGGGGTCACACCATTAAACGGAACTCGATTTTCCATGACTACCGGGATGAGTTGATGGATTTATTACGGCAACATGGTCAAGAAGCCTTAGCGGCCGCTTAACCCCCCTTAACCCAGTGACTGCCAGATTGTCCTAAAACTGCTCCGGGGGCATTGTGATTGAAAAAGAGCTAGGGGGTTTGGATTGGATATCGCGAAATCCACCGCATAACCACAAAAATGGCACTAAAATTATGATCAGAAGAATAACTGAGCTACTCACTGTCAGGGCTAAGGACATTGACTTCTCGGCAAACATAACCATTCCATCCCCAAATTGTTCTTGATTTCTAGTACTTTTATTCTCGGATGCTTAACTTAGAGAAGCGCAGCCATTAATCACCAGCGGGTTGTGATCTTCCCCACAGTCTTGTTGATCTTGACCAGGCCTGGGACTGCTTTGATCCTGGTTTGCTCAGGGACGAGAGACCGCCGGATGCTGCTGCTGATACCACCGCCAGGGAATATCTTGTCCTTGGGTCAGGCCAATCCGGGTTGTTTGAACCAGATCCCCCTGCCAGTGCTGTGACCGAGGTTCCAGCCAGAGACCGGTTTGAGGAGTCAACCATTGTCCCGAAAGATGCCGCTCAATCTCGAAGACCCGGCAGAGTTTTCCCGGCCCGGCGGCCCACCGTTCTGGTTGATGGGAAGGAGCAATGTGGGGAGAATCTGCTAACTGTTGGATCGTTTCTGGAGCCAAGCTAACCGCCCGAATTAAGACCGCACTGGGAACCCCTTCAGCTTCCGTTACCAAATTCAGACAATGATAGATGCCATAGATGAGATAGACATAAACCAGGCCAGGGGGGCCAAACATGGGTTGATTACGGCGAGTTTGTTTGCGATAGCCATGACAGGCTGGGTCTCCAGGCCCATAGGCTTCGGTTTCCACAATCATGCCCCGCCACATTTGCCCCATGACTGTGCGCCGGATTAACCAGCAGCCAACTAAATCGGGAGCCACTTCTTGAGCTGGACGGGCTAACCAGAGAGGGGGGACTGGTTGGGAAGTTTGAAGATTAGTTGCAAGATCCTGAGAGCAAGACTGAGCCATTGGCACGAATTAAAAGCAAAGTGTTATGGTTTCTTTGGGTTGTTCCAACGATTGGGAGCATCCCTTGATTATAGGTGAAGCCCCAGGAGTGCTTGCTGTGGAAGCTGTCATTAATGTCAAAACTGTTTTGCTAGCGATAACGCCGATTTTTATTGTCATGTGCTTATTTTTTGGGACACGCAATGGGTTTTATGACACCGATAAATATCATGGCAATGGCTCGGCCCACTAAACTCCCTGAACCCTGACATTACTGTAGTGGTTGCCCTTGACTGTTTAGCCTATGGAATTGGCAGTGGCCCGGAAGGTGTTTGCCTGCGGCTGCGATTGGGCCCCTATCGGATTTTGCTCGACTGTGGTCTGAAGTCTTTAGAACGATTGCCCCCCCCGCCCACCCCCCCTGCAGATTTAGTCCTCTGTAGTCATGCCCACGCCGATCATGCCCAGGGGTTACTACAACTCCATCAACTGTTTCCCCAATTACCCATCTATGCCAGTGAAGTCACGACTGATCTGCTGCCCTTGAATTGGCTGGAGGTGGATGCGGTTCCCAGTTTTTGTCGGGCCTTACCTTGGCGATCCCCTGTGGAATTTGGGGAGGGCTTAACGGCAGAGTTATTTCCAGCCGGACATTTACCAGGGGCGGCGGCATTTTTGCTGACCTACACCCCAGAGGATCCAACCCAGGCCCCCTGTACGGTGTTTTATAGTGGTGACTTTTTTCTTTCCCATGCCCGTTTTGTGAATGGGTTACCCCTTGAGGCGGTGCGGGGGTTGGCTCCAGATGTGTTGATTCTGGAAGGAAGTTTAGGCGCAGCGCGCTATCCCCATCGCCGTCAACAGGAAAACCAATTAGCGGAAATGATTTACCAGGCCCTCAAGGGTGGCCAAAACGTCATCTTGCCCTTGCCGCCGTTGGGAATGGCCCAGGAATTGTTGCTCTTGCTGCGGAGTCATCATCTATTTACCGGGAAGGCGATTGATATTTGGGTGGATCGGGAAATTGCCCAGGCCTGTGATGCTTATTTGGCGATTTTGTCCCATCTGCCCACCTCAGTGCAGAACTTTGCCCAACATCAATCCTTATTTTGGGATGAACGGATTCGCCCCCATGTCCACCACCTCCATGCCGCCCCAGTTGGAGCCATAAACACTTTGCCCAGTATTGTTTTAGGAGATTGGCAAGGGGATTTTACGGAGTTAATGGCCACCCCCGGCCGCCCTTGGTTAATGCTCTTGCCCCAGGCCACCCCCGTTAATCCAGATCCCATCGGAACAGCCCAGACCCAATATGCCCCCCTGATTGCGCGCAACCAACTGGAATTAGCGGAATTTAGCCTCAGTTTTCATGCCGACGGCCCCGCGACAACCCAGTTAATCCACAATCTCCGCCCCCAGCACGTTGTCTTGATCCACGGTCGCCCGGAAGAATTAGCTGATTTAGCTGGCCTGGAAGAGTTAAGTAATCGCTACCACATCCACACCCCCCAAATTGGCAGTCAAACGGATTTTCCCCTCGGAGAACTCCCCCTCCAGGCCAGCCAAGCCCTGACCAATCAAATCTATGAAGGGGAGGTAACGGAATGGGGCGACCGGGTGGTGATGAGTTTGCCTTTAGAGTTAACGAGTGATAAACGTTGGCAAGGGTTTGCAGATACCGGCCTGGTCAGTGCCACTTGGCAAGGGGATAGTCTAGTGTTGCGGGGCTTAAGCCAGCGGGAATTATTGCGTCCTCTCCCCGATTCCGTCAGCCAAGAGCAAGAAGCTTGTAATAACTGTGAAGCCTATCGGCAACAACGGTGTTGGAATACTAGTTCGCCCCTGTATTCATTTAAGGTGGCTCCAGAAGGCTATTGCCCAGAATTTATCAGACGTGAACCTTAAGTCGGGCGCGACTGTAACCAGGTTTGCCAAACGATACCAAATTCTCGTTCCCAGGCCGGTAAGGTAATCCCAAAGGTTTTTTGGAGTTTTTGGCAGTTGAGCCGGGAAAAAGCTGGACGTTGGGCCGCAGTTGGATAGTCACGGGTAGGAATGGGGATTAATGCTGCCAGGGGATGCGAGCTAGATTCTGCCAGGTGAGCAACGATTTTTTCCGCAAAGCCATACCAACTGGTGAACCCTTGGGCCGTGAGGTGATAAAGCCCGGTTAAGGTTTGCCAATCAGGAGTATTCAAAAGTTGCCCTAAGATTTGGTAGGTTATTCTGGCGATCAAAGGTGCAGAGGTTGGCGACCCAATTTGATCCTTGACGACTTTTAGCTGCGGTTGCGTTTGAGCTAATTGTCCCATAGTTAACAGAAAATTTTTGCCCCTGGAATCATAAACCCAGCTTGTCCGTAAAATCAGGTAGTTATTGGTGCTGGCCTGGATGGCCTGTTCCCCGATCCGTTTGGATTGACCATAGACATTGATGGGGTTAGTTTGATCGGTTTCTAAATAGGGAGTTGTGCTCTGGCCATCAAAGACATAATCCGTAGAATAGTGAATCAATAGGCCCCCGATTTTATCCAGTTCCTCGGCAAGAATACCCGGTGCTGTTCCATTAATTTTAATTGCTAATTCCGGTTCCGATTCTGCCCGATCCACAGCCGTATAAGCCGCCCCATTGATCAGGATTTGAGGTTGGTAGGTTTGGATCAGCATTTGAATAGCCCAAGGATCCGTTAAGTCTAAGGTGAGGGGTGTTCCTTGGCGAGCAATGGGGATCATTTCTACGGGGAATCTGCCTAATGTTTTTAGATTTAAGCCTTGCTGCTGGAGTTGCCAACCCACTTGACCATTGACACCGAGGATCATCACTCGTAAAGCAGAGGCGGTGGGCAGGTTTAACATTAGGGGTAATAAGGAATTTGGCTGAAGGATTGACCGGCCTGGTCCTTAGGGGAAAGAATCAGGTGATCTAGATTGGTGATGGGCCAATCAATCCTTAACTGAGGATCATTCCAGAGCAGGGTATGTTCATCTTCTTGGTGATAGTAATCGGTAGTTTTATAGAGCACTTCCGCCACATCCGACAGGACTAAAAAACCATGGGCAAATCCAGGCGGAATCCAAAGTTGATGGAAACTTGTCCGACTCAAATTCAACCCGACCCATTGCTTAAATGTTGGTGAAGACTGACGTAAATCAACCACCACATCATAAATTTTCCCCCTCACGACTCGAATCAACTTACCTTGGGGATAATGGAGTTGATAATGTAAACCCCTTAACACCCCTTGCTGTGATTTGGAGTGATTATCTTGAACAAAGTTGATGTCCGATTGTGTCTTAGTTCTAAAGTTCTTGAGGTTAAAACTTTCTAAGAAAAAACCCCGTTCATCCCCAAACACTTGCGGCTCAATCAACAGCACATCTGGAATTTTAGTAGGTGTGACTTTCATTGTCCCAGGCCCCTTGTAATGCCCCTTGTGATTCTTCCCAAACCTGCATTAAATAGGCTCCATAACTACTTTTAATTAACTTTTTCGCCAGGCCATAGAGTTCCTCAGCGTTAATATATCCCTGGGCAAAGGCAATTTCTTCGGGACAGGCAATTTTTACCCCTTGGCGAGTTTCTAAGGTGCGAATAAAGGTGCTGGCCTGGTGCAAGGAGTCATGGGTTCCCGTATCGAGCCAAGCAAAGCCCCGCCCCAAAAGTTCAACGTTTAATTGTTTTTTGGCTAGGTACAACTGATTCAAATCCGTAATTTCCAATTCTCCCCGAGCAGAAGGCTTTAACTGACTCGCTAATGTTGACACTTGGGCATCATAAAAATAAATACCAGGAACTGCATAGGCTGATTTTGGCTCTTTGGGTTTTTCTTCAATGCCCATCACCAGGCCATCTCGATTAAATTCAATCACCCCATACTGTTCCGGTTGGGCCACTTTATAGCCAAAAATTAACGCCCCCGATTCTAATTTTGTCGCCCGTTCCAAGACCTCTGGCAATCCCTGACCATAAAACAAATTATCTCCTAAAATCAAACAAACTGTATCACCATCCAGAAAAGACTCGCCAATTAAAAAGGCCTGGGCTAATCCCTTGGGTTCCGGTTGGACAGCATAGCTAAATTCTAATCCCCATTGGTGGCCAGTCCCTAAGAGGGCTTCAAAAAGATGGAGATGCTCAGGGGTGGAAATAATCAAAATCTCACGCATACCCGCCAACATTAACACCGAGAGGGGATAGTAAATCATCGGCTTATCATAAATTGGCATTAGCTGTTTACTCATCACCTGCGTTAAGGGATAGAGCCTTGTTCCTGAACCGCCCGCTAAAATAATTCCTTTCATGGTTTGATCCCATACTGTTGTGCGAGCCAGTTTTGATAGTCGGACGTGTTGACGGCATTGACCCAGGCCTGGTTTTTGAGATACCACTGCACCGTTTTTCTGAGACCCGAACTAAAGGTTTCTTGGGGTTGCCAGCCTAATTCCCGTTTGATTTTTGTGCAGTTAATTGCATAGCGCCGATCATGGCCAGGCCGGTCTTTGACAAAGGTGATTAAGGATTGATAATCAAAACCAGGTTTCGGGACTAATTCATTCAGTAACTCACAAATCTCCTTAACTACTGCGAGATTAGTTTTTTCGCTATTGCCACCAATATTATAGGTTTCCCCCATCTCGCCCCGTTCTAAAACCGTTAAAATTGCCCGACAATGATCCTCCACATAAAGCCAATCGCGCACGTTCAGACCATCGCCATAAATGGGTAGGGGTTGCTGATTGAGGGCCTGGGCAATGATTAAGGGAATTAGCTTTTCCGGGAATTGATAGGGGCCGTAATTATTGGAGCAGTTGGTGGTAATGGTCGGTAGTCCATAGGTGTGAAAGTAGGCCCGCACGAGATGATCAGAACTGGCTTTAGAGGCAGCATAGGGGCTGTTGGGGGCGTAGGGCGTGGTTTCAGAAAAGGCTGGATCCTGCGGGCCTAAACTCCCATAAACCTCATCTGTGGAAATGTGAATAAACCGAAATGCTGACTTTTGGGGTGCATCTAGTTCTTGCCAATAGAGCCGAGTGGTCTCCAAGAGATTGGCTGTCCCGACAACGTTGGTTTGAATAAACTCATTGGGATTGGCAATGGAGCGATCCACATGGCTTTCGGCGGCAAAGTTAATAATCGCATCGGGTTGATAGTCTTGGAGTAATCTTGTGACTAAATTTTGATCGTCAATATCCCCCCGAATAAAGTGATAGTTTGGTATTTGACTCAGGGCCTGGAGGGTATGGGGATGACTGGCATAGGTGAGCTTATCAAGATTGATGGTTGCAGTATTCGAGTTTAGCTGAGTGAGAAAAACAAAATTACTGCCAATAAATCCTCCCCCACCTGTGACCAGTAGTTGATTCATCTTATTTAGTATCCTGTTGTATCGGGAACAATATTAGCAACATCGGGAAATGCAGGAACATCTTCATAAATGTCTTCAATTTCACATCTAAAGTCAAAGGTAGAAAGTAGTAACTGATCTGAATCTCCATAGGTTGTTAACAGCCATTGATTTGGCCCCTGTCGCTGATAAACGTCCACTCGCATTTCTGTTTGGCTGACTAAGAGGTAATAATCCAACGATGGGATGCTTTGATAAGCCTGAAACTTACGTCCTCGATCAAAGGCTTCTGTCGTGGGTGAGAGGACTTCAACGATAAGTTTGGGATAGTTGAGAATATCAGAATTAGGAGAATTATCTCGAGAATCGCAGCTAACCACTAGGTCAGGATAAAAATAAGCTTGGGCCGCTGGCACATTCACTTTTATATCATTGCTATACGGTAAACAGGATTGTCCTCGGAGTTGCTGACGAAAAAGAGAGACTAAATTAACGGTAATCAGGACATGGACACGACTAGCTCCTGCCATGGCATAGATTTGGCCTTGAAAATATTCATGCTTAATCTCACTGGCTGCTTCCAGGGCTAAATATTCTTCTGGGCTATATTGAGAAGGGAGGGGATTGGCGATCATGGCTTGGCCTGAGGTTCTAAGCTATTGCTGCTGAGATTTATTGTACCCACATCGCTTCATTTACTTCTCATGTTTACAAACCTGTCATAGTTTTTTATGGTTCTGATTGCCAAACAACCTCTCTTGAGTATTTGTATTCCGGCTTACAATCGTCCTGAATGGCTCTGGCGCAATATTACCTCAATTATTGATGGAAATGATGATTATTCAAAGCAACTGGAAATTATTATTACCGATGATTCGACTAGCTTAGAATGCCAAGAAGTCGCGTCTGCTTTATTAGACCGTTGGCCAGGCCAGTGGAACTATATTAACAATCCGACACGATTGGGAATGGTCAAAAATTGGAATTATAGCCTTGAACTAGCTACTGGTAATTATGTTTTAATTCTCCATGATGATGACTTTTTGCTTCAGAATGGGCTTGCCATAATTCTCAAAACAATCCAGGCCAATCCAGTGTATTCACTGTTCTTATTTGGTGTCCATCTAGTTACGGATCAAGAAAAACTCATGCGCGTCCAGGCCCCGCGTTCCGAACATTATTTATCACCTCAGCTTGCGATTTATCAACTCCTGAATCAATCCTCCTTTGTTCGTTTCCCCGGCCTGGTGATTCAACGCCAACTGTTTCAAGACTACGGCTATTTTGCCGAGGAATTTGGCCCAGCAACAGATATTGCCATGTGGCTTAAGCTCATGAGTCATCGGGGGGTCTATTGTGTTCCTAGGGCAACGGCAGCCTATCGAATTCATCCCCAGGCCCTGACAATGGGAATGTTTAAGGTTCAGACTTTGCAGCAACTTCGCGCAATTTTCAACCAAGCCCGGGCGACAAATCTTTTAACTCCAGCCCAACTCAACCAGGCCGAGGCCAACTTTCTCCATCAATTCATTTTGGCCGGAACCATACGCTTGATCAAACAGCATCAATGGGCCACTGCGGAAGAAATCTTTAACTTATTTTCAACTCAGGTGATGGAAGGAGTGGGTTACTCTCTGAAATGGTGCGGACTCCGCTGGGGCCTGGGAATGTTTTGGCAAGTTTGGCAACTGTGGCAGTGGCTCAGGGGACACCTATAATAAGCTCAACTTGTCAATGATTGGGAACGGATCACCATGGTGCGGCGGTTAGGATTTTTAGCCCTTTGGCTCGGATTTGTGATTTATGCCTTTGGTTTTGCCCCCCCCGATCAGCCGGATACCTTGGCCCTAATTCAACGCTTAGTCGGTGGCCCCTGGGATGGAATTAACCCCTTGATTATTGCCCTGTTCAACATCATGGGAATTTGGCCCCTTGTTTATCTCTGTGTGCTGCTGGTGGATGGGCGGGGACAAAAAATTCCGGCTTGGCCCTTTGTCGGCGGCAGTTTTGCCTTGGGAGCCTTTGCCTTACTGCCCTATTTTGTCCTCAGAAACCCCAACCCGACCTTTACCGGGGAAATGGACAAAGGCTTAAAACTAGCTGAGTCGCGGGGTCTGGCAGTGAGTTTATTATTTGGGGGTCTGGCCCTCTTGGGCTATGGGATAACTCAAGGCAATTGGCCCGATTTTGTTCACCAATGGCACACCAGTCGTTTTATCCATGTGATGAGTCTGGATTTTTGCCTCTTGACCTTACTATTTCCAACTGTTTTGGGGGATGATCTCCAGCGGCGGGGCTTGGGGTGGACTGGACTGGCCTGGGTGGCTCTGATTCCCTTTTTTGGCCCCTTAATTTATCTCTGTTGCCGTCCTCCCCTCCAACGCACCGATAAAGTGTATCCAGAAATACAAACCCCTCCCCTAGAATCCGTTTAAGTATGATGCCAAGGTAGTTTTTAGGGCCGGTGAGTCAGGAAACCCGACAATCCCTGGCCTGTGTATTCAAAATGTTGGTAGAATATTACATGACCTTAGATCACCCCTTATCCTCCAGCTTGCCTTCCAGACTTGTAAATCTCGGTTGTTGTCAGGGCTAGTGATCAGGATCGTTTAGTTAGGAGTCTATGTTAGCAACCAAAGATCAGCCCCTAGCAGCAGTGTTTCGGCAAATGAGTAGTGGTGTGTTTCCGGCCACAACTGAAACCTATGAGCGGGGTAAAACAATCTTTTTTCCAGGGGATCCAGCCGAGCGAGTCTATTTTTTGCTCAAGGGAGCCGTTAAACTCTCACGGGTATATGAAGCAGGGGAAGAAATCACCGTTGCCTTGCTCCGAGAAAATAGTGTCTTTGGGGTGTTGTCCTTAATTACGGGGAATCGCTCCGACCGGTTTTATCATGCGGTGGCCTTTACCCCCCTAGAGTTGCTCTCTGTTCCGATTGAACAAGTCGAAAAAGCAATGCGAGAAGATCCCGACCTGCCGATGGTGATGATCCAAGGCCTCTCCTCACGAATTCTCCAAACCGAGATGATGATTGAAACCTTAGCCCATCGCGATATGGGGTCGCGTTTAGTCAGTTTTTTATTGATTCTCTGCCGGGATTTTGGCGTTCCGACTACGACCGGGGTGATGGTTGACCTGAAGTTATCCCACCAGGCCATTGCTGAGGCGATTGGTTCAACGCGGGTGACGGTGACTCGTTTATTGGGGGAACTCCGGGATCAGGGCATGATCTCCATTCAGAAGAAAAAAATTACGGTTCATAATCCCCTCACCCTCAGCCAGCAATTCACATAACTTTGCTACATTCCGTCAGCTTGGGAAAAGCAAATATCAAAATCTACTGAGATAGGGTTACGCAGACTGTTTTGAGAGAGGGGAAATCTGAAAAAGACGGCCCATAAAGCGTTTTCTAACTTATCCCAATCAGTGCCCTAACTGAGTAAGGCGATATTTCTGGATAAATCTCAAAAGCAATATAAAGTTTTTAAGGAAGTGGGCTTCTTTATTAATTTTCCATGCTTGTAATAAAGACTACACTTATCTATTGTTTGCCTATGATTTGATGGCTATCAGACGTAGGGCTAGTCACCCATTGATGAACTAGAGACTCTTGGAAATCTTCGGCTCCAGGCCCTGTGTATTTTTGATTTGCCTCAAGTTGCTTCTATGCAAGATTGTCGGGGGATTAAGATGAGCTTGACTTCAACCCAAATTTATTATCTTCGGCGGTGGCTCCAACAACAGACTAATTCGTTACTGATCGAAGAAATTAATCTCCTGATTACTCACGACCTGCTCCTCTTAAATCGGGTCAAAGCCCTGCCTCCCGCTCAACAGCAACAACTGGCCACCTTAGTTAATATTCATCAAGACCTCCAGAAAAATCGCCAGGCAATAACCTCTTTACAGAATTTAGAATTGCAAATCTTAGCCCTGCTACAAATTGAAGATCACTCCCCCACTCAAGAACTCATTGCCGCCCCAGCAGACTTGCAAACTTGGCTAGAGACCCTCAACTGTACGACTCAGTTGGCCCACCACTACCTTGGTCAAGTCATCGTCCGTAATTATTGGCGGGGGACAAAACCGGTCTCGGCCTGGTTAATGAACTTTGAGGTCGAGGAAGCAGGCTATATTACCTATAAACAAAATTATTCGTCAACCCGGAATAGTTCATTACATCCAGAGCAAGAAACTCACCTGAAGCAGTGGTTAGCCAACTTTATCAACCAATGTCAGCGGGTGTTACCCAAATTTCCCCAAATGCTGATGGACGCAATGGGCACCGATTAACCCTGCCCCTCCAGATTCGGAGCCGGCAACTTCGAGGGGTACAATTGGGGTTGGCTTGTTTTTTGTTCATTGGCCGGAATCCCCTATGCTCGATTTGACTGGAAAATTTGCCTTAGTAACTGGAATTGCCAATAATCGCTCTATTGCCTGGGCCATTGCTCAACAACTCCACCAGGCCGGGGCTGAACTGGCAATCACCTTTTTACCCGATGAGCGCGGCCGGAGTGAACAAAAAGTCCGAGAACTGGTTGAACCCTTGAATCCCAGTTTGCTTTTGCCCCTAGATGTCCAACAGCCAGCCTTAATCTCCAATCTATACCAAGCTATCCAGGCCAAGTGGGGCCGCCTCGATACCCTGATTCATTGTCTTGCCTTTGCCAATAAGGATGATTTGGGGGGTGATTTTAGTGCTGTCTCCCAGGATGGTTTTAACCTTGCCCTTGATGTCAGCGCCTATTCCTTGATTAGCCTCGCTCAGGCGGCCAAACCCTTAATGACCAGTGGCGGCTCGATCATAACCTTGACTTACTTAGGGGGAGTCCGGGTAATTCCTAACTACAACGTCATGGGCATTGCCAAAGCAGCCTTAGAAATGAATGTCCGTTACTTAGCCGCCGAGTTTGGCCCCCAACAGGTCCGGGTTAATGCCATTTCTGCTGGCCCCATTCGGACCTTAGCCTCTTCTGCCGTGGGCGGGATATTAGACATGATCCATCACGTTGAAGCCACCGCTCCCTTACGCCGCACTGTTACCCAAACTGAAGTCGGTCAAACCGCCGCCTTCTTAAGTAGCGATCTGTCTAGTGGGATGACCGGACAAGTGATCTATGTAGATGCGGGTTATTCGATTATGGGGATGTAACTGCCTCCAGATTTGAGTATCTTTGTAAGTCAGTCCTAAAATTAACCTGGCCTGGTTCAAATAGCCCCTTATAATAATTGGCAATCAACTGGATCAAAAACAATGCGAATTTTAGTTACAGGCGGTACAGGATTCATTGGCTCTCATCTGGTTGATCGGCTGATGGAGGCGGGCGATGAAGTGATTTGCCTGGACAATTATTTTACAGGAGACAAGTCAAATATTCAGCACTGGTTAGGCAATCCCAATTTTGAACTGATTCGCCATGATGTCACCGAGCCGATTCGCTTGGAAGTTGAGCAAATTTATCACCTGGCCTGTCCGGCTTCTCCGGTGCATTATCAATACAATCCCGTGAAAACCATTAAAACGAATGTCATGGGAACCCTGAATATGCTTGGCCTGGCTAAACGGATCAAGGCCCGGTTTCTCTTAGCTTCCACCTCGGAAGTCTATGGCGATCCAAAAGTGCATCCCCAAACCGAAGACTATTGGGGCAATGTCAATCCCATCGGAATTCGCAGTTGTTACGACGAAGGAAAACGGGTTGCGGAAACTCTCACGTTTGATTACCAACGCCAAAATAATGTAGATGTACGGGTGATCCGGATTTTTAACAGCTTAACTGGGGATCAAAATGTTCTGTATTATCAAGGGGATAAACTCTATTACGAATCCTTTGCTGACTGTTATAACCGCATCCATGAGGATATTTCTCAAGTCTCTGTGCCATGTTTCGATCAAAAAACAGGAGCAATGTCACTGCGGCCAATTTCGGCGATCTGGAAGCATAAAGTTACTAAAAAGGGCTACGAAATTACAACTACTTGGGGCAAGAAAGTTAAAATCACCGCCGATCATAGTCTCTTTACCTGTGATCAGCAGGGATTACCGCAGCCTGTGTTTGGCCATGACTTAAATGTGGGCGATTTGGTAGCTGTGCCCCATTACATTCCCTTTGTGGAGCAAGAGTTAACGCCCTTTTATATTTCGGATCAACTTAGCTCGCAACGCTTGTCCATTGTCAGTCAGGATGTAATCTCACATTTGGAAACATTCCGTGACAAAATCTATGACTATCTCAAACAGAAAGGGATTAGCAGTCGTCAACGCTTTGCCAATCTTAAACGCTACGAAACATTTAATCGCATTCCCCTGGAGCTTTGGCACTATTTAGACCTACCAATTACCCCCAAAGAGCAGATTGTTGGCTATCAGTCCACCAAGGTCATCAATAACTACATTGAAAATATCCCTGGTTTGCTCTGGTTTTTAGGGTTTTATTTAGCAGAAGGATGTCTCATTCACAGCGAAAAAGATCGTCAATTGTTGTTTAGCTCGAATCTGAAATATTTGCAGAAACTCGTCCATGTGACCCAAGACCTTTTCGGCTATGACTGTGATATTCGCTTGGATCAATCTGGGAAACGTGCCCCCTGCGTTCACATTCGCTCCAAAGTAATCGTAGATTTGGTCATTAATGCCTTCCAATTTGGCCAAAAACTCAGTCCGGAAAAAGACATTCCAACTTGGATTTTGCAACTCCCTGCTGAACAACTGATTCATTTTCTCCACGGCTTTTGGGAAGGGGACGGCAATCATGATGCGAAAACCACAGGCTCGTTGCTGATCTTTAATAGTTCCAGCCTTAAGATCATCGAAAAACTAGTCTTGATTTTGGCCAAGTTTGGCATTATTGGCAGTGTTTCAGAGTTCTATACCACAGTTTATAAAGGGGCTGAAAAACAGTTCAAATCCTATCGCATTACAGTTCAGGGCCTGGATGATTATAATATTTTGAATTTGGGACGGGTGCAGCAAAAACTCCAAGCAAAGATAACGGGCAATCTGGCCTGGGCAAAGGTGAAAACCATTCAAGAATTTGAGATTGATGAAGCAGTTTATGATTTTTCAGTTCCCGATGCTGAGAATTTTATTGGCGGAACTGGCTGCGTCTGCTGTCACAACACCTATGGCCCTCGGATGCAGGTGAATGATGGGCGAGTTGTCAGTAATTTTATTGTCCAGGCCCTGCAAGGAATTCCCTTAACGGTCTATGGGGATGGCTCCCAAACCCGGAGTTTCTGTTATGTTTCAGATCTCGTTGAAGGGATGATCCGGCTGATGAATGGTGAACAGCCTGGCCCGATCAATATTGGCAATCCTGATGAATACACCGTGTTAGAACTCGCCCAAAAGATCCAGGCCATTATTGATCCGACTGTGGCGATTCAGTTTAATCCCCTGCCCTCTGATGATCCCCAACGCCGTCAACCGGATATTACCAAGGCGCGGACATTTCTTGGCTGGGAACCCCAAGTCCCCTTAGAAACGGGCTTAAATTTGACCATTCCTGATTTTCGGTCGCGGCTGATTAAGTTAGGTAAAATTCCTGGCTAGAATACTTCTTGACTTGACTCCTCGCTCCTCCCTGCTCTTTTCTCTCTTCTGAACCCGTGCCTGAAATTATTTCCTTAGCCCCCCCAGAAATTGATGCTCTCGACTTAAGGGCTGTGAACAACTGCCTCCAGGCCTGGTTAGCCAGTCCAGATATTACCGTTCATGAGCAGCAACTTGGCCTTGAGATTACCTATCCCCGCCCCCCGGAAGAACCCGGCCTGGAACTGTCAGAATTAGCTCCGGTGCGGCTGTGGTTTATTGCCCTCGATAGTCGGTATCCCTGGTTGCCGTTTTTTCTGGATTGGCGCAATGGCGAATTGGTGCGTTACGCGGCGATGCTGATTCCCCATCAATTTAGTCGGCAACAGGGCATTCAGTTTAACCCCCAAGGCCTGGATATTTTTGTGATGCATAAAGCCCTAATCCTCTGGGACTGGTTAGAAAGCCATAAACTACCTGGAGAACGGCGGATTCGCTCGCTGGCGGAAATGTTTGGGTATGAGCTCGATCACGATTTTTTTCAGGTGTTACGGGATCGTGGGCCAGTTTAGATAATTCCTACGGAATGATTTGGGACAGGAATTGCTGGGTGCGCTCCATTTGGGGTTGATAAAAAAACTTTTGGGGTGGGGCCATCTCAATAATTTGCCCCTGATCCATAAAGACCACCTGATCCGCCACCTCTCGGGCAAACCCGACCTCATGGGTGACAATCACCATCGTCATGCCACTGGCAACCAGGCCCCGCATCGCATCCAACACTTCCCGCACCATTTCCGGGTCTAGGGCTGAAGTCGGTTCATCAAAGAGCATAATTTTCGGCTGCATTGCTAAGGCCCGCGCTATCGCGACCCGTTGTTGTTGCCCTCCCGAAAGCTGGCCTGGAAACTTATGAGCCTGTTCTAAAATTCCCACCCGCTCCAACAGTTGCAAGGCAATCTCTTCCCGTTTTGTTTTTGACCAGCCCCTGACCCAGCGCGGTGCCAAGGTAATATTCTGCAAGATCGTCAAATGGGGAAATAAATTAAACTGCTGAAACACCATCCCCACTTCCCGGCGAATGTGTTCAATATTCTCTCCGTTTTCCACAGTCCCAGCCAAGACCATCCCATCAATGACAATCTCCCCAGACTGAAACTCCTCTAGAGCATTAAATGTCCGAATAAAGGTGGATTTTCCCGAACCAGAGGGCCCCATAATCACCACCACTTGCCCCAGTTCGACCCTTAAACTCACGCCTTTAAGAGCGTGAAAATTGCCATACCACTTGTGCACATCTGTGGCAACAATGATTGGGCCTGGAGCAGAAATTTCAGGAGAATCGGGCATGGGTTGGGGTTAGGTTTCCACCACATCCAGGTTAAATAATTCGTGGAGCGTTTGAATGGCCCGTTGGCGGCTGGCCAAATCCTGATCGGCCTGGAGTTGCACCGTTGGCTCATGGAGAATTTTGTTAATCATGGTGCGGGTCATGGCTTCAATTACCCCTTGGTGCTTCTCGGCAAATTCTGTCCCCAACCGTGAAAGGGCCTTTTCCAATTCTTGGGTGCGGATGGTTTCAATTTTGTTCCGTAAACAGCGAATAGTTGGAACTGCGGCGAGAGAATGCCACCAAGCATTAAAGTTAGCTAGTTCTTCCTCTAGCATCGCTTCAGCTTCGAGGGCCATGAGGCGGCGGGCTTCCTGGTTTTGGGCAACCACAGATTCCAGATCATCCACATTAAACAACTGCACTTGAGTTAATTCGGTAACATTGGCATGAACATTTCGCGGTACAGCAATGTCAATGATGGATAAGAGCCGCCCATTGTTGATGACCTGCGCTAAGGCATCTCGCTCTAAAATTGGCTCTGTGGCTGCTGTTCCGGTAAAGACTAAATCGGCACTGGCAACAACGGGCAATAAATCCACCATGACGTGGAGATCAAACTCTGCTTCTGGAAACTGTTGCGCTAACTCGCGGGCCCGTTCTAGGGTACGGTTGACAATCACCATCTGCTGGACATTGCGAGCGAGTAAATGCTGGACAACTAAGCGGGACATTTTACCAGCCCCGATGATGGCAATTCGACAGTTGGGTAAATTATTAATCCGCAAATCCGCGAGTTCTACAGCCGCCGAACTAATCGAGACGGCCCCAGTGCCAATATTGGTATCAGTTCGCACCCGCTTGCCCGCAGCGATGGCATCTTTGAAGAGGCGATTAAGGATTGGCCCGACGCCTTTATACTGCTGCCCCAGTTGGTGGGCCCGTTTAACTTGGGAGAGAATTTGCCCCTCCCCGAGTACTAAACTGTCCAGGCCCGCCGCAACGCGCATCAGGTGCATGATCGCATCTTGGTGGAGGAGGATAAATAAGTAGGGCCGCAACTGACGTAGGGGACAATGACTCCACTCACTGAGGAACTGATTAACTTCTCGCACACCGTTATCCGTATCCGAAGTCACGATATAAATTTCCAGACGATTACAGGTACTGAGGATGGTTGCTTCTTGGATATGGGGATAGCTACACAAATGGCTCGTGGCTTTTTCCCGCACTTCCTCCGGCACACTCAGTTTTTCCCGCACTTCCACCGGGGCCGTTTTATGGGTCAAGCCAATGACAGCAATATTCATCAGTCTTTATCTCAGGGTGTAAATCTTTGGAATTTTAAAAGTTTTGCGCCTATGGCCTAATTTTATCCTATAGCGTTAGTCAGCACCTCAAGGACAGCCAGCCCTAGGGATTTAGCCCCAAAACATGGCCCCAGGATGTAACGGCCCGCAGTAGGACTAGCTTCCCAGACTGGTTATGGTTGCTGAGATTTGTCCTTAACGTTAAGGGGAATCTGGAGGTACTGGCTGAGGGCAGTGGCTAACCATTCAATTTCGGGATCACTGAGTAAGCCCTTACCCCCCAAATTATACTGACGAGTTCCGGCCCAAATAGTCAGTTCTGGTTGGACGGTGACGCGATCTCCATCACTATCTTTGGTGTAGTAGCGAACTTGGTGCTCAATTTTGGTGATTGAACTGCGGGGGCTAGGAGGTGTGCCTGATTTGCGAAAACCCAAGAGTTCATAGGTTTGGCTAATGGTGTCAGCGGTAATCTTTAGGCGGACTTGGCCCAAAAAACCAAACAAAACTACGCCGGCCATGCCAATTCCTGCTGCCCAAAACGGAATCGAGAATAAGCTAAAGGCCAGATTGATCGGGAAAGGAGCCAGAAGCGCAAACCCAGTCCAGAAAAAAATAAACGAGTTCCAGGCCAAGGCAAAAGCCCCCAGAAAGACTAGCCCTGCAACTCCTCCCCCCCCTTGAGTACGCACTGGCGGAATAATTATCTCTAGTTCATCACTTTTTTCTATCCAGATAACCTTACTGTGCTCTGGCTGGCTCAGTTGACTATGGAATATCCCCTGATTTTGGCTGTTGTTAAGTTCCCTCAGTGCAGCCTGGGCAGAAGTCAACCGTTTATCCAGGCCGGGTTCGACCAAATGTTGTAACCAAATTATCAAGCCAGGGGAAAGGTTGACCAAATTGCTAAATTGTAGGCGTTGATTTGCTTGGGCTATGTCGGCGGGATTTTGGCCACTGGCTAAGTGAATCAGGGTTGCACCCAAGGCATAGAGGTCAGAGGCAGGGACAGATCGGCCGCCAAATTGTTCTGGAGGCATGTAGCCATAGGTACCAACAACGGTGCGGGTGGAGCCAGAAATTACCGTCTGGACGGCCCCAAAATCAACGAGGTAGGCCTGTTGACGGGCTTCATCCCAGAGAATATTGCTGGGTTTAATATCCCGATGAATCACGGGCGGGGAATGGCTGTGGAGATAAATCAAAATATCCAGTAATTGTTTGGCCAGGGTTTTGAGTTGGGGTTCTGTCCACAGGCGGCCGGCAGTAAGAGACTGGGCTAGGGATGGGGCGGGAATATAATCTTGCACAAGGGCAAACCCCTGGCCCGAAGATAAGCTGATCTCAAAACCATCCCGATACTTAGGAATTGCTGGGTGATAGAGGGCCTGGAGGACTTGGGTTTCTCGCTCGAACAGTTGCACATCTTCCCAGGCCATGTCCTCGCCAAAACTCAGCCGCTTGAGGATACATTCATCAGAGGTTTTTATATCCCTGACTCGATAGGTGCGCTTGCCCGGTTGCCGGCCCAATTCTGCAATAACTTCATACCGCCCCCCCAAGATTTCAGCCATTGCCTCAACTCCCAAATTTTGCGGTTGGGGATACTAACTACTCAATAATGCCTCAACAAACTCATAACTCGAAAAAGGGCGTAAATCCTTAATTCCTTCCCCGGCCCCAATGAAGCGAATCGGTAAGCCTAGCTCTTGGACTACGGCGAGGGCCACTCCCCCTTTGGCTGTGCCATCGAGTTTGGTAATCACTACCCCTGTTAATTGAGCCGCTTCCGCAAACACCTGGGCCTGGCGCAATCCATTTTGTCCGAGGGTAGCATCTAAAACCAAGAGGGATTCAATGTGGGCATCGGGAGCTTTCTTATCCACAATCCGGCGAATTTTCTTGAGTTCTTCCATCAGATTTTGTTTGTTCTGCAACCGGCCGGCCGTATCAATCAAGAGCAATTCACAGTGGCGGGATTGGGCTGCACTAATGCCATCAAAGACCACCGCCGCCGGATCTGTATTTTTGCCAGGGTTAGCAATCACCTCGACTCCACTGCGAGCGGCCCAAATTTTCACCTGTTCCACTGCCGCGGCCCGAAATGTATCCGCCGCCGCCACTAAGCAGGGATAACCCGATGTACTGGCCACATGGGCGATTTTGCCAATGGTTGTGGTTTTGCCGACTCCATTCACCCCCGTCATCAGCCAAATATTCAACCGTTGTTTTTGGGGGGCAAAGTTGGGATCATAGCCATTTTGGAATGGTTCTTCGAGGACATCCCGGAGAATTTGTTTGAGGTAGTCTATGGCCTGGTCGGCGGGGAGGGCATCTTGACGGATTTTGGTTTGCAGGGCCTGAATAATTTTGTCTGTGGCTGCGACTCCAACATCGGCCTGGAGCAAAAGGGATTCAATATCTTCAACCGCATCAGCCCCTAATGGCCCACGCCCAACAACGGCTTTGAGTTGATTCACCAGGCCCCGACGAGTTTTACCTAAGCCCTGGCGGAGTTTTTGCAACCAAGTAATTTCTTCAAGATCCACATCTTCGGGACGGCGACCCTGGCTGGCCAAGACTTCTGCTGACCACAAAAAGCCTTCATCGAGGGCCAAGGGGATTGCGTCTGGCTCAGTTGTCGGTGTCGGTGTTGCTGGGACAGTTAAATCGGTTATTTCACCCACTGGAGTTTCAGGAGAAGGGAGGGGTGGGGAGTCAGGGGCTGTGGTGACGCTAATTTCGGGCTGTGAGGGGGCTTCAGGGATGTTTGTGGCTGAGTCTTGGGGTGTTGGAGGATTATCTGGGGGGGGAGCAATAACCGGGGAAGGAAAATTTTCTGTTGGGTGATTAACTGCTTCAGGGGCGGCTGTGGGAGTGTCAAGGCTGGGGGCCTGGCGGGCTTGGATATTCTGAAAGGCTGTTTTAGCCCAGGCCAGGTAATCCACTTTAGGTTCCGGTTCCGGTGTAGCTTCTGGTTCAGGGGGCGCAATCGGAGAGTCAGGGGGAAGTTTTGTTGTTGCCTCTGGGTCAGGTGTTTCTGGAGCCTCTGTCACAGAAGATGCCGGTTGGTTCTCGACAGTCGCATTTTCCTCAGTTTTACCCAATGCACGGCGAAACCAGTTAAACACGAGCAACCTCAACTCAGGTGGATGAACAGCTTTGTTTCCTTAGCTTACAAGAATTACCGTTATCCCTGATTTCCCCCCGCCTCCAGATAAGCTCTCACCCAGGCCCTAGCTTCCATTGGGGTCATTAAGTTCCCTTGGGCTTGAGCTTCAAGAACATACTGAAGAATTTCACCAATCAGGGGGCCGGGTGTTAAGCCAAAGTCTTGAATTAAATCTGCTCCAGTCAACAAACAAGGGGGGTGGGCAATCGGGTTTTCCGGATCAAGCCAGGCCTGGTGCAGGGATTCAATCTTTTCTGGGGCAATACCACTCCCAACCGCCAACAAGACTAATCCCGGCCAGGCCCGATCAATCTGACGAAACAGGAAAAATTGCCAACGGCGATCATCGGCCAAGCAGGGGGTTAATTGGGACAGACTGGCTAAAAGGGCTTGAATGAGTTTGATTTCGCGGTTGCTATAGGTGAGGCAGCTGAGGGTCTGTTGAATGATGGTTGGTTCCGGTTGGGAGTGGAGTAAACAGGCCAACTTGCTGAGGTTGCCAAGGGTGCGTTTGCGAGGTTCCCCAGGCCCGGGATTAGTCAGCAAGGGTTCGGCTAAAAATGAGTCTAAATTTTGCCACTGAGGAGCTTTATCGCGCTGCCATGTTTCCAGTCGGGCTAGATTTTGTAAACCAGTCTCATCAATTTGGGGCAACCAATGGGCAAACCCACCATCTTCCCAGGCCCAGCGCAGATAGACATGGCTTTGGGGACTGGCGAACAAATAACTCAGTTCAGTTCTAATCCGTTCTGGGGCGACTTGGGCTAGTTGCCGGGCTGTGGTTTGGAGGGCTTGCCGGGTAGCGGGTGTAATCGTAAATCCCAATTGACTGGCCTGGCGGTAGGCCCGCAACACCCGCAGCGGATCATCACGCAAATTTTCCTGAGAAATCATCCGCATTTGTTGCTGGGCTATATCGACACATCCCTGGAGCGGATCGATAATCTCTTGAGTTTGGGGATGGTAGGCAATGGCATTAATCGTAAAATCGCGCCGGTGTAAATCGGTTTCTAGGGAATCTCCCACCTGTTGGGCAAAGTCAAGGGTGGCCTGGGGAAAGACAATCCGGGCAATGGCGCGCACCTGATCCAAGATCACAAAACTAGCACCATATTTCCGGGCTAACTGTTGGGCCAAGGGAATAGCTGGGGCAGGAGTAACAAAATCTAAATCTAAATCCCCTTGGACAATCCCCCGTAAGCCATCCCGCACCGCCCCACCAACCAAATAAGTCCCGGCCGGCAAATCATCAACCGCAATTGGCCAATCAGTGGGATCGAGGGGATTCATCATAGGGTTTTAAGGGGAATTTTCCTGACGTAGTTCTTGGCGCAATTGCATCAATAACCGCCCCAGATGATTCAACCCTTGACCATTGGCCCCACAGCCCCAAAAACTATCCACAGGGGAATTTTCTACTAAATATTCGTCGCCGGTTCCAAGCAAAACCCCTTGAATATCGGCATGGGCCTGAAACTTTGCTTTGATGGCCGCATACATCACCTCTAGCTTGACCTGTTCCCAATCGGGCCGGAGGGGGTGGCGGGGATCTCGGCCAATTTGGGCTGCTTCACCGGGAGTTGGGGCTAATTGAATCTTTTGGGATAGATAGGCGTGGCCGGTATTGATAAACTTTTGGGACTGGTAATAATGCTCTGCGGTTGGCCAGTAAATACCGCCTAAGTTAAAGCCATGTCGAGAAAAATTAGAGAAACAGCCATAGGGATGATCAATGTGATAAAAATAAATCGTCATTAGATAGTTTTCGGCTGTCGGGCCAGGCCTGGGCAAAGCAGTCTCTCACCCTCATATCCTAAATTGCTTTGGCCGTAATCTCCATAGCTGACTCTCAACCCGAGCTTAGTAAGGCCAGACCTGAGTGATTTCTTAGAGGATTTACCAACTTTCTGCAGATGCTTGAGCAGTTGTCGTCATTGGCCTGGAGATTTTGTCTGGACTTCCTTAGAGAGGATTCGATACCAGACTGGTACAGCTACAAACCTCAAGTAACCTATTTCAGAAAGATTTAAGAGTGTGGTGCTGCAAATGGATACTAAAAGTGCTTTATCATGTATCTAATAAAAGATTTACTTTGTTATGCCGACACCAAAAACGCTGTATTCTAAGAATTAAGAACTATCGTGATATAAAGCTTATTGGTTCTAAGTTTCGATATTCTAATTGAATCAACCAAGAGTTTCGAGAAAGATATTAGCAAGCTGGATGGGAATGAAAGAACTATTACGATCAAGAAAATAAACGAATGCACTAGTCTATTTCTCAATGATAAGTCTGTGATGTATCGGAAGTTACGGCGTATTCATCCCTGGCTGGTTATGAGTCGCTATGATTTATCTCTTTACGCATTGAGAGTTATGCGGAAATTCATAGTTATTCTTACTATTGACGAAGACCCAATTTTTGGGCAAGTAATTTTTACTCTTTTTCGAGTTGTTAAACATGATGATTTTGGCAAAGCCTGTCAGGATATTGCACAATCTCTATATCAACAGGTAGTTCATGACGATCTAGATATTGCCCAAGTTTCATAATATCTGTTATGGCTCAAACCTTAACTTTTTGTGATGAATATGGAATTATTTATCAAGTAATGAGAATTTTGCCCAGTGATCAATTAAAAATCAGATTTGTTGAGGCATTGGCTGAACTCGAAGATCATGAATGTCATAGAAAAAGAACTTTTCCAAAGACAAGGCTGCATAAGATTAAAGGGATAAAACAGGCGATCTATCGGGCGGATATTGACAAAATATCAGGTTGGCGTATTCATATTCAATATCTAAATGGAAAAAATTATCTCAAAGATATTATTGAAGGACAAAAACATGATGATGTACTTGATATAATCAAATCTAAAAAAGGACGTTATGATTAAAGAAGATGAAAATGAAATTTACATATTCTGTAAAGTAACCAACTTTAGGGGTAATAATTGACTCGTTTTTTCTAAGTAATGTCAATTTTTTACAGACATAACTCCTCCTTTAAGAATTAGATCTGCATTTAAGCCCCTTACCAGAATCAAGAGATGCTCATAGCACTTTCGGTATCCATGTGAAACAGTCAATCCTTTACTAGATAGAATATACAGAAATTGAATGCGTACCAGTCCAAGCGAGGATCGTCATATCCTACAAAAACAACAGAATGAAAGGAGGAATGTTTTTTAGGTTCCTAGGGGCCTCGGTTCTGGATTCGGAAGTTTTAAGGTAATTAAGCCTGCCACCAAAACAAATACCAACGATACCCATAAACAACCTCCCAGGCCCGCCGTCTGATACACCCAACCCGAGAGGACAGTCCCCAATAGTCTCCCTCCAGAATTGGCCATGTAATAAAAGCCGACATTCAGGGCCACCTTGTCATCGTCTGTAAAGGCTAATACGAGATAGGAATGGACTGCTGAATTAAAGGCAAAAATCACGCCAAAGACTAACAGCCCAACAATAATCACAAGATTGGGGTTCAGAGCCGTTTCTAAGGCCATGGCAATCAATCCGGGGATGGCGGTTAAGGTAAATGTCCAAAAGCGAATCGTGGCTGCTTGGGGGGCCTGGCCCTGGTTAAACCGATTGAGTAAGGTGGGGGCAAAGGACTGCACCAGGCCATAGCCAATCACCCAAATCGCTAAAAAGCCCCCGACTTGATAGAACGACCAACCCAAGACACTCCGCAAAAAAACAGGCAGGCCGACCACAAACCAAACATCCCGGGCCCCAAACAGAAAAAACCGGGCGGCCGAAAGAATGTTAATCTCCTTACTTTTAGAAAACAATTGTTGGAACTTCACTTTGGCTTTGATTTTCCCCATCCCCGCTGGCAATAACAGCCCCGTCAAGAGGACAATCGCCAAGCCCGCCGCCATGATCCAGAGGGACTGTTGAAACCCCACCCAGCCCAGCAACAAGGCCCCGACAAAGAACCCCACCCCCTTGAGGGCATTTTTCGATCCCGTCAGAATCGCCACCCACTTGAATAATTGACTCTGGGCCGTTTGGGGAACGACTAAGCGAATTGCACTTTTAGAACTCATTTTCGTCAGATCCTTAGCAATCCCCGAAAAGGCCTGGGCCACCATCACATAGGGGACTGCAAAGGCGATGGGCCAACTCGGTTCGAGGGGGGACAACATCACCAAGGAGACAATCTGGAGGGCAATGCCGCTGTAGAGGGTGAGTTTCAATCCAAATTGGGAGCCAATCCAACCCCCGAGAAAGTTAGTGATGATGCCAAAGATTTCATAAAATAAAAATAATAGGGCAATATCGAGGGGAGAATAGCCAATTTGGTTGAAATAGAGGAGCACCAACATCCGTAAGGCCCCGTCAGTAATCGTGAAGCCCCAGTAGGCCACCGTCACCAGCACATAATTGCGGAGATTAGCCACCCCTGTTTTAGCTGCTCCCATCACCTTGCTCCAGACTTAGGACTAGAATGGATTGCTCACCTGATACATCCCCAACCCGGCCCAGACAACACCACCCGGCCATCGGCTTAGCCCAGATCTGTGATCCCGAAACCACCAGGATATTGGCAAAACAAATCAAATTTTATTGATATATACTAACCTAAAAAATCCTAGTCCCATGTATGGAAGTTAACATTGCCCCCCCGGCCTGGTGTTCGTCCAGCGGATCAGCCCGGAATATTGGGCGGATTTAGAGAGAGCGGGTTGAGGTTAGCCCTAAGTTGCAGATCCCAAAATAAACGGCTTCTGACGAACTTGGGCAATCAGCCAGCGCAAACTGTGATTACTCAAGACAGAGATTGGCCCCATCAACATCAGGGACTTCACTTCCGCCCGACTAATTTTTACCGTACCGCCCGACTCCAGCATCGCCGTAGATTGGGTAATATCTCGCAGGGTGGCATAGGCAAATAACAGGGGCAGGACACAAAACAACCGAATTGGGACGGCGGCTTTGGGGACTGAGAGGAGGTATTCCTGGGCTTCATCTAAGTCATGCCAGGCCAGGGCAACTAATTCTTTAATGGCAGCATGATTATTTGGTTTTAGCTCAGGGCTGAGGAGCAATTGATGACCACTACCTTGGGCCGCAAGGGACTGTTCAGGGATATAGATCGAGTTTTCATGTTCCGCGTCCCAGGCAATATCTTTAAGAATATTCACGGTCTGGAGGGCTTCCCCAAAGGCCCCACAGCGTTTTAAGAGAATTTGATATTCATCTTGCCCAATGGAAAAAGAATGTTCATGCCACAAATCGGTGAGGAGGTAGCCCACGGTTCCGGCCACGTAATAGCAATATTCTTTATATTCATCCAGGGTTTTAATCCGAATCCCCGTGGGATAGAGATTGACAAACTTCTTCATCCCATGGACCATCTCACTCACCCAGCGTTGGACGTGCTGTTGGGAGGTTACAGGCAAGGTGCGAAACAGGGTAAACACCAGGCCGGTGTTGGCAACTAACCGAATGTGGGCCGCTTCCCCTTCTAAGTTTTGGGCAATTCGGCCGTAGTTGTCCGCTAAATGAGGACTATCAAAGCACTCCAGTAAGTCATCTAAGAGGAGGGTTTTTGTGGCAATGCTGGCAACGGGATCATCTTCGACCGTATCGGCAATCCGACAAATTAAATAGGCAATTAAAACCGCCCGCCCCAAGGTTCCTGGTAAGAAGCGAATACTCAAGGCAAAGGTACGAGAGACTTCCGGCAAAATCTCCTGACAGAACCGCTCGGCTGCCCGCACATTAACTGGAGATTCCAATGCCATCTGAACCATAAGGTTTAACTCCTACACACAAATTTATATAGCCTTGGGGACAACTATATTAAGTAAAATTAACAGATACCATAAACCTTGCCGCTAATCTAGTAAAGTCCCGGTTGGAGAGTGGAAATTAAGCCCCTCTACAGATCCTCTACTGCCCGACTGGGCCGAGTTTAAGGGTTGTTTTACCCCCATAATGGCGATAACTTGGTTCACACCACTTTACCGAACTTTTTTCTGTGACAAATTTAGACTCGGCCAGTTTTTCAAGCGGCAACCTACCCCCCCAACAGTTTGCGATTCTTGTTCCCCAGGGGCAAGAACACCAGGCCATTGTCAAGGGTCTGAAGCAAGTGCCAAGGAACTTGATCCAGCTTATCCCGATTCCTTTGGGTGTATTGGCGGTGCAAGCATTCCTAGAGCAATGGCAACCCAGCCCGGAAATTCACGGCATTTTGGTGATCGGCTTGGCCGGGGCATTATCGCACACCTTAAGCCTGGGGCAAGTGGTGGTCTATGAATCTTGTATTGGTGATAGGGGGAGAGTGACTTGTGACCCGGCCTGGAGGCAATACCTGAGTCAATATTTGGAAGCGCCTTTAGTCAAAGCCTTTACCAGCCCAGAATTAGTCGCCACCGCCCAGGCCAAGGCCGCATTACACCAAAAAACCGGGGCTGATGTGGTGGATATGGAAGGGGGGCCAATTCTGGACTATGGCGCGAGCTTAAATCTGCCCGTGGCGATGGTGCGGGTCATTTCTGATACGGCGACCCAGGATTTACCAAATTTATCCCAGGCCATTGGGGGCGATGGCTCTCTTAATCCCCTATTACTCACCTGGGCCTTTCTCCAAAAACCCATTGCGGCTGGACATCTAATTACTGGCTCATTGCGGGGCCTGGGAAAATTAGAAAAAGTTGGGCAAGCTCTTGCCAGGGAGCGATCAGGGTTCCTGGTTCGGCCTACAGTCTGACTCGCTTCAGGGCACTTGACGTAAATCTAGGCTGTAGCTCATGACGGTCGTGGAAGACTAGCAACAACAGTTGAGTTTATCGCTTTTGTCTTTCCATGGTCTCACTATTAACTGGAATGACTGTAGTTCCTGATTTCAGTTGAGTTACAGACGTACTCTTGAATCAATCTTTGAACAGTAAACAATAACATCAGTCTGGCAACATTACAACATTAAAAGAGCAATTAATTGATGATCCAGCCATCACCACATCTCCTTGAGAGCGACTCACTGAGGACTCTTATGGGAACCAGTCAGGAAATGCTCTATGGGCAGTCTTTTTAAGATTTCTACTCTCTTAGAATAATCTGCGTAACGCTATAGGAACTCGTTCAAGGCTTTCTGAATCAGGCTGTTAAAGTTGCATAGGAACGTAGCTCCTAGATATTAATCAACCAGGCCGGTGATGATCATTGACCGACTCCATTACCAACCATCAATATCTGTCTCGGGTATGATTTCTAGATTGAGATCATTGAGATAGCTAAGGGCGTTGTCAATTTGGGTTGCTTTTCCGGTCAGTTCTAAATCAAACCAGCCATCTTCCCGAGAGTTGGGAGCCAGCAATGCCCCTTTGATATTGATCGTGAGTTGGAACTTGACAATTAACTCGCAAATCACCGGATCAGATACATAGTTTTTATCAATCCTAACCCGAATGTGTTTTTGGGTTAATCGCTCCTCTCCTAAGGGTAAATCTTCAGCTTCCAGGGGAAATGTAGTCATAAAATTTCTTCCTTCTGCTTATGATGAATGGGCTTAAAACTATCAAGATTACTCAACCTCCTTAATTCTAGTCCGTCGCTCTAGAAGTTCTTGTACCACCAACGTAAACACAGCCAATAGTCCCAAAATTACCGCCGCCCCATAGGCACTTTCAGTCTGGTAGTTTTTGTAAGCTTCTTCAACAAAGAGTGGTAAACTTTGGGTTTTCCCAGCAATATTTCCGGAGACAACGGCCACCGCCCCAAATTCTCCCATCGCCCGGGCATTGGTTAACAAAACCCCATAGAGCAAGCCCCAGCGAATATTTGGGAGGGTGACTCGCCAAAAGGTTTGCCATTCATTAGCACCGAGAATTTTGGCGGCTTCCTCCTGCTCAGGCCCCACTTCTTCTAAGACCGGGATGACTTCTCGGGCCACGAATGGCAGGCTAACGAAGATTGTGGCTAAGACCATGCCCGGAAAGGCAAACACCACTTGGATGTTGTGATCCAGTAACCAGGGACCGAGCCACCCGACCCGACCATAAACCAACACAATCATTAACCCCGCAACAACTGGGGAGATTGAAAAGGGAAGATCAATAATACTAAGGATGAGTGTCCGGCCGGGAAAGCGTTTCCGAGCTAAGGCCCAAGCTGCACAGAGGCCAAAAAACGTATTCACGGGCACGGCAATTAAAGCCAGGCTGATTGTGAGGCCAACGGCCACTTGGAAATCATGGAGCTTCAATGTGTCCACAAAAGGGCCAAAGCCTTTGCTAAAGGCCTGGTAAAAAACATTAGCCGCTGGAATCAATAGGACTAAAGCTACATAGCCCACGGCAATCAGAATTAAGACAATCGGCACCCAGGATTTGCGTTGGGAGTTGGGTGAACTAACCGGCTTATTTGATGACATAGCGTTGCCCCCAGGCCTGGATAAAGTTAATCACAAACAATAAAAGTAAGGACAATAGCAACATGACGGTGCCAATAATCGTTGCCCCCGTATAGTCATAGGCTTCTAGATTTTGAAAGACCAAAACTGGCGCAATCAGATCCTTAAAGGGAATGTTGGAGGAAATAATCACCGTTGAGCCATATTCCCCCACGGCCCGCGAAAAACCTAGGGCAATCCCCGTTAAAATTGCTGGTAAAATCGGAGGTAGTAAAACTCGCCAAAAGGTCTGCCACTGACTTGCCCCTAAACACCAAGCTGCCTCCTCTAATTCCTTTTCGATTTCTCCTAAAACAGGCTGCACGGTGCGGACGACAAAGGGTAAGGAAATAAATACCATCGCGATCCCCACCCCCAAGCGGGTAAAGGAAATCTGAATTCCAAAGGGGGCAAACATTGACCCAATCCAGCCATTGTTGCTATAGACTGTTGCCAAGGTTAAACCCGCAACCGCAGTGGGCAAGGCAAAGGGCAAGTCAATCACCCCTTCCAAAAATCGCTTACCTGGAAATGTATACCGAATCAAAACCCAAGCAATGAGTGTTCCAAACAGGCCATTGATCACCGCTGCAATAAAAGCCGTGACAAAGGTGACATCGTAGGTTGAAAGCGCAATTGGACTGGTCGCCACTTCCCAAAACTTGCCTGGCCCTTCCTGAATTGCTTTCAAGAGCATCAAAACGGTCGGGATCAGGAGCATTACCGCGAGATAGCCCCAAGTGACTCGCCAAGTCCAATGCAAATGCCAGAGCTTAGAAAGCCAGTTTTGAGATTTTGCTCGACTACCGGGGAGCGGTTGTGTCGGTGGAATGGGAGTCGTAGTGGTTGTCATAAGCCTGAGTTAGTTGAGAGCTAGTGGGGGAATGAATCGAACAATCTCAGGAGCAGACGAGATGAATTTAGTAAAATTCCAGGTCGCCCATCTACTCCCCTCAGAATCTAATTTCTACTTAGTGTAAATTTGATCAAAAATCGCTCCATCCGCAAAGAATTCTTGGTTAACTTTTGACCAACCGCCTAAATCTTGCACGGTAAATAGAGTTTTGATGGTCGGAAACTGGCTGGCGAATTCCTTCTCAACGCCTGAATCAACGGAACGAAACCCAACTTTAGCAAATTCTTTCTGGGCCTCTGGTGTGTAGAGAAATTCCACAAACGCCTTGGCCACTGCCTGTGTTCCATGTTTCTCAACATTTTTGTCAACCACCGCGACCGGATTATCAATTGAGATATTGACATCAGGAATGATATAGGTCAGGTTTTCATTATTTAAATTCGCTAAGATGACCTCGTTTTCATAGTTCAGGAGGGCATCTCCCTGACCCTGCTTGGCAAAAACATCTGTAGATTCGCGTGCATCCTTAGCCAGAACAGGAACATTTTTATAGGCAGCCGCCACAAATTCCTTCGCCTGTTCAGGTGTACCCCCCGTCTGAGTTTTTGCGCCCCAAAGAGCCAGGAAATTCCAACGCGCCCCACCGGATGTTTTTGGGTTAGCGGTAATAAAGGTATTTCCCGGTTTAGTCAAATCTGCCCAGGTTTTAATGCCTTTGGGGTTGCCATTACGGGTGATAATTGCTGCTACAGATTTCGAGACAATGCCATTATTCGGGGCTTTTGTGGCCCATTCAGGACTGGTTAAACCCGCTTCGGCAATTTTATCCACATCGGTTGCCAGGGCTAGATGCACCACGTCGGCTTCTAAACCGTCAATCACGGCTCGAGTCTGACTGCCAGAACCGCCATAGCTCTGCTTGAAGATCACGTTTTGATTATGTTCTTTCTGCCATTTCTCTTTGAACAGGGGAATGATTGCATCGTGGGCAGCTTTGGTCACCGCGAACGAAACTAGGGTAATTTCAGCATCGGGTTTCGCTTCAGTGGCTGTTCCGCCTCCTTGGGGAGAATCACTCGGGCCACAGGCAGCAACTAGCCCCGTTAAGCTGACTCCAGCAATAAATAGTGCCACCCACCGCTTTAGCTTTCGCCCAAAACCGAACATTACAACCTCCTATCAAACCTATGCTTTTCAAATACTTCTACCGGCAAAGCCTACGAATAAAAGCTTAATTGACTAATCTACGGTAACTCGGCCGGAAATACGAACGTTATCATCCTATCCAAAGATTGTCCATTTGCCTAGGCCAATTTGGGACTTTTTGAGGCAAGAGGGAGGGATGTCAAGGAGCTGTGGGGAGATCAGCATTTTCCATAGGATGATACCTAACCTATGTGGTTCTCACAATTAGGCAAGGTCGAGCAGGACTTTATTCGTGATACTCACGGACTGCTTCCGGTTTCAGAGTAGTCCCTTAGTCCTGAACTCCGAGGAATAGTCATTTTGCTTAGGAGTGAAACACAAAAAGACTTGAAACCCATACAAGTAGTACTGTTGAATGCCTCAGTTTTGGCAGAAATGGCTATAAAGGCAGCGATGCTGATATTGGCCTGGACGACAGCTGATGAACAGTATTGACCGTCCCAAGTTTTAAAGCTGATTATCCCTGAGATTTTTGGGAGTCTTCAAGGTCGTGAATTTGTGTTGTTAGCTGTCTTAAGGTAATGACAGAGGAGTAATGTAATGATAAAAACATAGATGATCTCACAACGTGTTGCCTATGCCTGCCTGTCCGATTTGTACAACATCCCAAACTGTTAAAAATGGCCATATCCATAACGGTAAGCAACGGTTCAAGTGTCAAGATTGTGGCCGGCAATTTGTGGAGCGACCCACTAAAAAAGTGATTGACTTAGCAACGCGGGAACTGATTGATCGCCTACTCTTAGAGAATATTTCTTTGGCTGGGATCGCTCGCGCTGTCCAGGTTTCTCCTCAGTGGCTCCAGAATTATGTCAATGAGAAATATGCCCAGACACCTGATCTAGGGCCAGGGAGAAGTCGCAAAAGACGGACTCAAGATCCAGAGTCAATGGCTTAATTCAATGTCACTGGCCCACTCACTCGGTCGCGAGTAAATTGGAACTCCTGCGATAAGTTTTCATCCTCTCCTGTCAAAAATATCATTACTTATGTAATACTGGTGGATGTCTGAACCCTGAATCCTCTAGTCTTTGGTAGAAAAGATAATGATTAAGTCTTTGTCGAGCCAGCCTCACCCCAGTCAGCAATTGTCCAAACTAGCCCCTCTCCTGGGCATGATGGCCGTAATTGCGGGTTGTCAGGGAGAACCGCCCACAGCCAATGCCCCGGCAGAACCCAAGATGAAGGTGATTACGACCTTCTTGCCTATGACCCAGTTTACAAAGGCTGTGGCTGGAGACCGGGCTGAAGTGATTCAACTATTACCGACCAATGTTGGCCCTCATGATTACCAGGCCCGTCCAGAGGATGTCCAACGCTTAACCCAGGCCAATGTCTTAGTCAAAAATGGCCTGGAGATGGAAAGCTTTTTAGACAACATCATCGCCAATGCAGAAAATCCGAACCTGAAGGTGATTGATACGAGCCAAGGGGTTAAGACGATTACCAGTGCATCCATCAGTGGTGAGGCCGATAATCACGATCATGATCATGACCACCATGACAGTGAAGCTGGCACAACCAAATCTGCTGAGGGACATCATCATGGCGAGTTTAATCCCCACATTTGGCTGGACCTAAAGCGTGCCATTGTCCAGGTGGAAAATATTCGCAATGGTTTAATTGCTGCGGATCCAGGGGGAGAAGTAATCTATCAAGCTAACGCTGCTGCCTTTATTACTCAGTTACAAAGCCTTGATCGGGAAATTACCACCCTACTGCAACCCTTTCAGGGTAAAACCTTTGTTGTTTTCCATGATGTTGCCCCCTATTTTGCCCAAAGTTATAACCTCAAGGCGACCTATCTAGTAGATATTCCCGAAGATAATCCCTCTCCGGCCGATGTTAGTCGGATTACTAAAGCTGTTGATGGGGCAAACCTGCGGGCTATTTTGACTGAACCCCAGGCCAATGAAAATACCTTTGCGGCCCTCGCTCAGGACTTAAATGTTCAAATCAGCATATTTGATCCCATGGAAACCGGCCCAGAAACAGCGGTAGAACCTAGTTATTATTTGAATACGATGCGTAAAAATGCCCAGAACTTAACCATCGCGTTTGGGGGCAAAGTCAAATCCCAGCAGATCCATTGGCTGCCGGGCCATCTGGCGATTCTTCCAGCTCAGGTTAGGCAGTCCCAGATGGTCAAGGTTGGATTTTAGGAGTTAGGCTTGGTCGAATCTGTGCTTGCTGTTGAAGGCTTAACCGTTGTCCGCGGTCAAAACACCGTGGTTGAAAACGTCTCATTTAAGATTTGTGCGGGGACAGATACGGCAATTGTCGGGCCCAATGGAGCCGGTAAAAGTACTCTCGTCCAGGCCATCTTAGGGATTCTGCCCCATCAGTCTGGACAAGTCCAAGTCTTGGGAACACCCCTGAGTACTACGGGTTGGTTGCCTATGGGTTGTCGTCAGCACATTGCCTATCTGCCCCAAAACTTTTTAGTGGATCGGCGGATTCCCGTAACGGTTGGGGAATTGGTTGGCCTGGGTTGGGGGGGGAGGGAGTGGGAAATTCCCTGGTTAAAATTGCCCCAACGGCGGCGGGCGGTTCACCAGGCCTTGGCCCGTGTCAATGCCAGTCATCTCTATCACCAGTCCATTGGGCATTTATCCGGTGGGGAGATCAAGCGGGTCTTGTTGGCCTATTGTTTGGTATTTCCGCGGCGGTTACTGATTTTGGATGAAGCTCCAGCCGGCCTGGATGTGCGGGGCGAAGCAGATTTTTACGACCTCCTCTATCAACTCAAACGAGAAGAAGATTGGGCGATCCTGCAAATTTCCCATGATCTGGATATGGTGCGCCGCCACTGTGATCAAGTCCTATGCTTAAATCGCCGCTTACTCTGTCAGGGAACGCCGGATGTGGCCCTAGCCCCAGAAACCCTTGCCCTCGCCTATGGGACAGAGTTTGTTCAATATCGTCATACCCACTAGGTTTGGGCCAATGTCCACCATCACCTGTTTGGTTATTTATGTCTCTCAGTGCTGAGTTAACCCGGATTATTGATCTGTTTCAACTCCCCTTTATGCAACGGGCCGTGCTGAGCGGGATTTTAACCGGCCTGATGGGGGGGATTTTGGGGAGTTTTACAATTCTGCGCCAATTGTCATTTTTTAGTGATGCTCTCGGACATTCAGCCCTGTTGGGAATTAGCCTCGGCTTATTTTTAGGGATTAACCCCACCCTGATGCTATTACCCTTTGCAGTATTTTTTGCCCTTGGAGTGACTTACCTGTTAGAGAAAACCCAGTTAAGCTCCGATGCTCTGCTGAATATTATTTATTCATCCTCCTTATCAGCAGCTATTATTCTCCTGAGTTTCATGGGAACCTATCGGGGCGGGCTGAATAATTTGTTATTTGGCGACATTTTGGCGGTGCGGAACATTGAGTTAGCGACTAGCGGCATTTTACTCATCCTTTGCGTGGTTTTTATTGCCTTAACGGTGCGGACTCAATTATTGATTACTCTCCATGAACCCTTAGCCCAGGCCCAGGGTATTAATGTCTATTGGCAACGTAACTTCTTTATTGTCCTTTTGGCCTTGGTGGTGGCGGTTTCAATTCGGGCCGTGGGGGTGTTGCTCATTAGTGCCTTTATTGTCATCCCGGCCTGTGCTGCCCGGTTGCTTAGTCAAAAGTTTAGTACCTATGTGGTTCTTGCGGCTCTTTTGGGGGCCAGTAGTGCCGTGATGGGGATGTTAGTTTCTGCTGCCTTCAATTTGCCCTCTGGCCCGAGTATTGTCTGTATGCAAATGTTCATTTTTATCAGTGCGGCGATTCATCGGTCTCTCAAATCATTAGCCCATTGAACAGTCTTAGGGGCTTGATTGGCTTTGAGTATAGACGTTCCAGATTAGTGAGGATGTTCAAACTTGGGTTCTGGGTGGGCTTCTCTTTCCCGATTCAGGATGGGCTAGGCAGAGATTAGAAAGGGTTTTGCTGCCCGAATGTTTGAGATTTTGATGAGTCAGAACGACCGGCGTAACGCTATAGCCTATGATAGACACAGCATTTGGATTGGCAAGCCTAGGGCATGATCAGGGCTTGTGAGTGGTGACATGATTCGGGTTCTTGAGCAATCATCGCCATTGAGAAAAAACGTATTAACCAAGGTAAATGACTGTGGTCAATCCCAAAAGTTATCTCTATCTCGGCGTGGCCTGTGTGGCGTTTATTGCGGTGACGGGCTGTATTTTTGAACTGAGTTCAGGAGAGGCGCAATTAGGGTTTATCCCCACGCTGATCATTTTGAGTTTAAGTATCCCGCTCGGCCTGGGAACTTTTATCGCGGCGGTCAAGGCAGGGCGATCTGAGAGTGATGAATAGATGAATAAAGCCCCAAACCTAACTCCTAGGGGTTTTGATTCCTGATTGGAGGTGTCTGGGACTTATTGATCGTTGCTGTGTAGGGTCTGCTAACTAGGGATATTTATTGCCCCAGTTTAGCCCACTCATCGGGCAGAACTCTAGCTAAAATTTCAAAGCTGCCATTACCACTGGGTTTCAGGATGTAAGCAGCTCCCTGGGGTTCTGGATAAATTCCCGTTGCCGCATCAAATACATCATCATGGCCAACAATAATGGTGTTGGTTTTCGCAGGTGGTACAGCCGTGAGCAAAGGCATAATTCCCCGCCGCATTTCTTGGATTTGAGCTTCCGTATACTCTTCTGCAGGGGCAAAATTTAAGCCAGGCCGCTTCTGATACGTCCCAAATGCCAGATCCGCCGTTTGCCAGGCCCGGCAATATTCACTGGAATAGACTTGGCCCACAGGAATTTTTAGGGACTGAAAAGCCTTGCCGATAGTCCGTGCTTGTTGCCAACCTACCTCACTAAGCATCCGCTGCGTGTTGCAGTATCCCATTTTGGCCGTGATCTGGTCAGCATAGTCAATCTCAGTTTGTCCATGACGAAAAAAGATGATATACCCCCCCTGACGTAGGGCATTGAGAAGTGCCGTCCCAGTAAGTTTATTTTGAAAGGCTGGAGCTGCACCTTCACCCCCTTCTCCACCTTGGGCTATCCAGCTACTGACCCCTGAACTGGTTAAAAGAGTAGGTGTGACTGTCTTGGAAGCAGCTTCAGGGACAGCTGCCATGGCACTTTGACTGATGCTAGAACTAGTCAAGAGTGATACACCAACTGCAACCCAGATTTTTGTTTTCATACTTTTTTGTGAATTAAAGATGACAATAATTATCAATAACAATGTATCACAGATTTCCGCAGTAGCTACCGATTCCGTTATATGGCTGGAGCGACTTGTTCCCTAGTTAAGGTTGGGGATCGTAATCTCAATCTCTTGAATTGGCTGGGGAAATTGGGCCAGTTCTAGGGCGAGGGCGGTTTGGTTGCCCACAATCAATGTCGTTAACTGCTCTGGCTGGAGATGGGCCTGGGCCACCCGTTGAACATCGGTAATTGTCGTCGCTTTTACCCCCTGTTGATATTGAAAAATATAGTCACTGTCATAGCCAAAATAGTCATAACGCATCAGCCGATAGAGGGTTTGGGCGGGACTGCGAAAGTTGAAGATAAAGGAGTTCAAAATCGCATCCTGGGCATAGGCTAATTCGTTCGCTTGGATGGGTTCGGTTTGCAGGCGGCGGAATTCCTGTTGGAGGGCATTGAAGAAGGCTAAGGTTGCGGCTGTTTTAGTTTGCCCCATCCCAAAAAAGACCCCAGGATAGTCATATTCAGGGTTCCAGGCCGCATAGACTGAGTAAGCCAGGCCCTGTTGGGAGCGAATTCGATTAAATAGCCGCCCGCCAAACCCATTCAAAACCCCGTTCATGACATAGAGGGCAAACACATCGGGATCTCGGAGTGTATCCCCTAGGTGGCCGGTGTAAATATAGCTTTGGCTCAGTTGGGGTTGATTGATGAAGAATGTCCCTATGGGTGGCTGCTGGTCAATGGTGGGAATGGGCGGCAGGGCCGGGGGAGTGGGTTGCCATGGGCCAAACTGGGCTTGAATGAGGTCGCGCATGGCGGGGGGGTCAAAGTCGCCGACAATTCCCAAAATCATCTGACTCGGCTGGATATAGGTCTGGGCAAACTCAACGAGGGCCTGGCGATCAATGCGCTCAAGGGTGGCATATTCCGGGCGGCGGCTATAGGGGCTGTCGGGGCCATAAATCAACCGATAAAACTCACGACCGGCAATGGATTCTGGCTGATCATTACGGCGTGCAATTTGTCCCCGGCGGCGTTGTTTGGCCACGGCAATCTGTTCTAGGTCAAAGGCTGGGGCCTGGAGTATTTCTGAGAACCAAGTGAAAACATCAGGGGTATGCTCGCGCAAGGCCGTAAAGCTAACCTGTCCGGCCGTGACCCCAAACCCCGTTTCAATGGTGGCAGCCCGATCCGCTAAGAGCGTATCCAGTTCTTCAATGGGATGGTTACGAGTGCCCCCGTTGCGAATTAAGTCCCCGGTCAAATCCGCCAGGCCAGCTTGATCCGCCGGTTCCCAACGACTGCCAACTCGGATTAGGGCAGTGCCGCGCACAATCGGCCAATCATGATCTGGCAATAAATATACCGTTAAGCCATTGGCCAGTTGGTAACGTTCATACTTGGGGAGGGTAATTTCAGGCAGGGGCGGAAAGGTAAGATCTTGATAGTGTTTAGGACTGGCAGCAAGGGTCAAAGTCGGGCCTCCCCAAAAGAAGAAAAAGGTCAGGAACAGAAGCAGAAGCGTTGCATAGCGGACAGTCTGGCGATTGCTAATCATGGCTGGGGCTAGGGGGAATTATGAGGAGGTGAGTTAAACGGTCTGTAGTTAAACAGTCTGTTTGGTCGGGGTCAGATTTGTCTCTAACCAATGCCGGGCCTGGTGGCAATCTTGGCTGATTTGTTGGCGTAACTCTGTTAGGGAGGCAAATTTTAATTCAGGACGGAGGAAATGATAGCAGTCAGTCCGTAAAACCTGGCCATATAAGTCTCCCGCCCAATCCAAAAGATGCACTTCCGCCGTCAGATGTTCTCCAGACACTGTGGGGCGATTGCCCAGATTTAAGACCCCCGGCCAAGGCTGCTCCCAACCATCTCCCTGGACAGTCACCACATAAACCCCTTGGCGGGGCAAGAATTTTTCTGGCTCTAGGGCTAAGTTGGCGGTGGGAAATCCTAATGACCGTCCCAATTGCTGCCCCTGGATCACAGTCCCTTGCAGACGATAGGGCCGCCCCAGGAGTTTTTGGGCCAGGGAAATATGCCCCTCCCCCAAGGCCTGGCGAATTGCCGAACTACTAATCCGATCCGGGCCAAAGCGTTGGGGTTCAACAATCACCACCGGAATCCCAAACTCCCAGGCCAGGTTTTGCAGGTCTGCCGCTGTCCCGGCCCGTTTGGCCCCAAAGCCAAAGTTAAACCCCACCGCAATAAATTCTGTTTGGAGTTGATTAACCAAAATACTCTGGACAAAGGCTTCGGGACTGAGTTGAGCTAGGGCATGGGTAAAGGGAATCCGAATCAGTTGTTCAATGCCAAGGCCCGCTAAGATGGGCACTTTTTCGGCTAAGGGGGTGAGTAGGGGGCGGGTGATTCCCTGAAAAAAGGCCTGGGGATGGGGGGTGAAGGTGACGAGGGCCCGCTGGAGATGAGACGGGGCCTGGGCCAATGCCCCAATCACCGCTTGATGCCCCAGATGTAACCCATCAAAGTTTCCTAGGGCAATGGCTGTTTTATGATCAACATCTTGCAGATCAGAGGTGACCAACACTGGCCCCATAGTCTTTGCAATCCTTAACACTTTAGTTTGAGCTTAACCTGACAACCTCCCTCGCGTCCTCCCATACCGTCACAAAATCCATTGAAAAATAATGCTACCGTTATACCGTAGGGACAAACCTGAACTAAAGGAGCCTGGTATGAGTACCCTGATTGTGGTGGACTTTGATAACCAATACAAAGCCAATGAAGTCTTGCTGGAGCTTCTAAAACTCCAACGGGAACACCTCCTAGACCTAGAAGACGCAGCGGTGGTTGTGCGCACCCAAGAGGGGAAAATTAAGATTAACCAAACCCAGGATTTGACCTTGACCGGGGCCTTAAGCGGTGGCTTTTGGGGACTCTTACTCGGCTTGATTTTCTTTAACCCCCTCTTGGGCTGGGCGGCTGGCCTGGTGGCTGGGGCGATTTCTGGCAAATTTACGGATATTGGTATTGATGACAACTTTATCAAAGAACTGGGGGAAACCCTGACTCCGGGCCACTCCGCCATTTTTACCTTGGTGCGCCAGGCCACCCCTGATAAGGTTTTAGAAGAGATTAGTGGCTATGGTGGTAAAGTTCTGCGGACATCTCTGTCTAAAGAAGATGAAGCTAAGCTCCAAGAAGCCCTCAACAAGGGTAACTCAGGGGAAGCCTAAGAATTACAGTCCCAGGCCTGGTGGGGGTATCTAAAACTAAGCTGCTGAGAAGGTGACAAATTTGGCTCTTAACCTCCCTGATCAGGCCCGCTGGGAACTGGATCAACAATGGCGACAAACCACAGAAACCTTAGCCTATTGGTGGGAGCAATTTCTGAGTGCGCCCCAATCCGACTTTCAAACTGACCTCAACTGGCTTGAACCCTTGGCCAAATTGCTGGCGGTGTTGTTAGTGGGGCTAGTGTTGGGAGTCGTTCTTGTTCGTCTAGGGCAGTGGTTGTGGCGAAAATGGCCAAAGCAGCAGGCTACCTCCCCCACCGGAGATTTGCTTTCTGTGATGAGTTCCCAATCGGTTCAAGCGTGGTTACGCCAGGCCCAGGCGTCCCAAGCCCAAGAGGACTATGGTACTGCTTGTCGAGCCTATTACATGGCCTTAATTTTGCGCTTGCGGGCCGGGAATTGGTTGAATCGGGGTGAATTTTTCACAAATGGTGAATATTGGCGGGATCTCGAGGTAGCTTGGGCCTTAGGGCAACATCCCCCCCGCTTACGGCAACCGATCCAACAACTTTTTCAAACCCATTCCCGGCTTTATTATGGTGGTCAAGATATTTCCCCAGAAACCATGGCCCAATGCCGAGAGGCTTATTTTCAGGTGGAGCCAGATCTGATCAAACCATCACCACCGCCCAAAAGCCCTTAGGTCTTCAAGATTCAAGAGGCACTAACGCGACTGTCCCAGGCCTGGGCTGCATCGGCTAGGGCTTGCTCGACCGTTTTTTGCTTGAGCATCGCAGCTTGGATATTTTCGTAAAGAGCTTTTTGCAGTTGCTTCACATCCTTAACGGCCGGAATTAAGATCGCGGCTTGGTTCATCTGTTTAGCGCTGACGGCCCTGGCTATTTGAATTGGAGTGGCAGCGGCCGGCAAATTGGTGAAATAGGGATCCTCTAGGGCCGCCACTGTAGAGGGTAAAACATTGGCCGCTTTGGCAAAGTCCAGTTGATTTTGATTATTGGTCACAAAGAGGGCAAACTTGACGGCTAATTCCGGCTCTTTTGTGTCTTTGGGGATGACCAGATTCATGGCGGCGACATTTTTTTTGCCCGTCTCACCCGTAATTTGGGGACTGCTGACCGAGACTTTGGCAATGCTGGGGGCGTTAATTTCGACCGTATTCAAGAATTCAGGACTAGAGAGGAGGATCGCCGTTTGCCCGGCCTGGTATAGTTCAATACCCTGGCGATGGCCTTCCGTGAGAATCTGGGGTGGCAATAGATCCTGCTGATAGAGATCCACCCAAAACTGGACTGCGGCTTGACCGGCCGGACTATTAAACGCAGCTTTGCCCTGACTATCCACCAACTCCACGCCCATCTGCACTAAAGACTCCATCAATTCAGCCGAATCTTCAGGAACAACGGTAATAAAGAAGGCATATTTCCCCGTTTTGGCTTTGATTTGACGGGCGGCCTGGGCTAATTCCGCAAAGGTTTGGGGCGGTTGGCTAATCCCGGCCTGGGTCAACAGTTCTTGGTTAGAAATCGTAATCCGAGAGGTTAAGTACCAGGGCAGCCCAAAACTTTGCCCATTCAGGGTTAATGCATCCCAAATCTTGGGCAGATATTCTGCTTGCTGGGCCGCCGTCACCCGGCCATTCAGGTCTAACCAGGCCTTGCGGGCGGCCAATTGGGAAGCAAAATCTGGATTGAGATTCACCACATCCGGGGCCGTTCGGGCAGAAACCGCCGTGAGAATTTTGCTTTGCATTGCCGTCCAAGGTACATCTACCCAGCGCACCTTCACCCCCGGATGATCTTGTTCAAAGGTAGCAATGAGTTGATTGAAGTAGTCCGTAAACTTGGGCTTCAGTTGCATCGTCCAAAATTCAATCTGTGGCCCGGTGGTCGGCGGTGGCCCGAAGCAACTGGGTAGTAGGGTCAAGCTCATCCCCAGGAGGAGAAAACAAAGCCAACGACAGAAGCGATTTCGGAACAAGGGGGCCATAGAGAATCTCACCAAGAAACGGTTTGGGGGACTGGCTTGAGCGGCAAATGCTTAACAAATCGCAGCATAATGATCACGATTCTACAGGAGTCAGATTAGGCCTGGAGTCTCTGCTCGCGTAATTCTTGGTCAGGCAGTCAGATTATGCTAGAGTCGAGAAAATTTTTCCCTCTGCTGTCCGGTGCGCCTATGACGGTACAAGCCCCTGCCTCTTTCCCAAACCCTTATAGCCCTACTACTCCGGCCTGGGTCAGGATTGCCAACTGGATTTTTTTTCTTGTGATTGGCCTGGGGGTCATTGCCTTTGCCACCTATTTATTTAGATTTCGACAAACCATTGCCCTCTATGGCCCATTTCTCCTCCGAGCGACAATCACCACAATTCTCATTTCAATTTGCAGCATGATTTTGGCGGTACTTTTGGGCGCGCTCGGGGCCTGGGGTAAGCTATCAGGCCGAAACATCCCCCAAGCCATCGCCACGGTCTATGTGGAATTTATTCGCGGCACACCCACTCTCGTCCAGATGTTGATTTGGGGGTTTGGTGTTGGTGGCCTACTCTCCCAGTTGGGCTTTGATCCGCGGCAAATTGCCTTTAATGTCATGACCCTGTTACAGAGCAATAGCCTGGTCTCGCCCCTGTTTAACTTTATTTTTTACGGGATCATTGGCCTGGGGTTTAACTATGGAGCTTATCTGACAGAAGTGTTCCGCTCTGGGATTACCACCATTGATAAAGGACAAACAGAAGCTGGCTTAAGTTTAGGGATGACCGGCCGCCAAACCATGGGCAGAATTATTATTCCTCAAGGTTTAGCCCTCATCATTCCTCCCTTTACGAATAATTTTATTACCCTGATCCAAGATTGCGCCTTACTTTCAGTCATCGGTGTGCCAGAGTTGCAAAACATGACCAATTCCTTTGCTAACCCTATTACCAATGGAGATACAAAGCTGTTTGTCTATGTCTTAGGAGCCTTGTTCTACCTCAGCCTCTGCTATCCTCTGTCCTTATTGGCACGCTATTTAGAACGGCGGATGTCCCAAGGCCTGGCCTAGAAGATTATTGGAGTGCCTGGGTTTGCTCTTTGTTAATCTTGCTATATAAAGTCATAACGACTATGATTAAGAAGTGCGTCATGGAGTCTTGTCCTCAGGTTGTGTCCTTTGCCCCAGGCCCCCATGAACTATTGCGCTACTCCCATAGAATTAGGTGAGGACAGATTTAACGGGCATTGTTACTGAAGATTTGAACTTTAAGGAGAACTGCTATGGTCGCTACCCTGACTAAACCTGACAACGCTGTGGTTGCCACCCTCAATCGTCAACAGGCCAATGCTTTGGTTGCTTACCTCAACTACAAAAAATATCATTGGCTCACCTTTGGCCCCCTCTTTCGGGATTTACATTTGTTATTTGAAGAACAGGGGGGTGAAGTCTTTGCCAGCTTGGATGAATTGGCTGAGCGCAGTTTGATGTTGGATGGTCAACCCATTGCGGATCCGGCCGACTATATTCCCGCCGCCACCGTCAGCCCGTCCCAAGGGGAGTTGAACCCGAAAGCGATGCTCAGTGAGGCCATTGCCACCCATGAATTGATCATTGGGGAAATGCACGTAGATGCTGAAGTTGCCACCGCGGCCGGTGATATTGGCACAGCGGATCTTTATACTCGCCTTGTCCAAGTCCACCAAAAACATCGTTGGTTTCTGAAGGAATTTTTGACCAAAGGCGATGGCCTGGTGAGCTAAGGTTGAGAGTGCGGGGCCTGGGAGTTTTTGGGGGGGTGAATTGCCTCTCGTTTCCAGGCCAGTCCTGAGGGTGTTCTAAACTCAGCCTTAACTTTCACTTGCCAATGAGCCAAGCTGCTAATCTACCCCGCCCTAAAAACGCCTCTCGCCAGATTTTTGTCTGGTTGTTTGGCCTGGGGGTTTTGTTAGTAGTCGCCCTGATGATTATGGCCCTGGCTCCATCAGGAAAAGCAGGCTCAAGTTTGGATCGCTCCCCCTGGGGCAGTCGTGAATTTTTTCAGTATCTCCAGGAGCAGGGAACGCAAACTAGCTCAGTCCAACGCTGGCAACGGGCTTACAAAAACCTCTCTGGTCGCAATCAAGTTCTCTTCCAAATTACCGATCAACAGCGCTGGCAAGACCCCTGGAGTTTAGATCCGGATATTGAAAAATGGCTGGCTCAAGGGAATACGCTAATTCGCTTTACCTGGGGAGGAACAGTTAGAAGTCCAACTTCCCAAACCCGCTTGAGCACTCCCCAAGGGCCTGTGGCAGTGGATACAAGGCGGCGGATGAATGTGGCTGATGAGTCAGAAAACGTTGATCTCGGCCCTGCCATAACAGTTTTAGGAGATGATGCTGGAGCGGTGGCCTGGTCGGTCAAAACAAAGGCCGGGGGAAAAATTTTTGGAGTCTATCCGTGGTTAGTGGCTAATGCCTACAGTGGTTTAAATTCGGCGAACTTTGCTTATTTTGCCGCACTGGCCCAGGCCAAGGGTGAGAAAATTTGGTTTGATGAATGGTTACATGGGTATCGGATTAAAGACAGTGAAGATTCATCTCAGAATAGCTATGGCAGTATCTGGGACTATTTACGCCGGACTCCTTGGCTGCTAGTGCTGATCCAGGCCATAGTGCTCGGATTGATCCTGCTCTGGGGTAAAAATCATCGCCTCGGGCCCTTAATTCAAGCCCATGAACCGACCCAGGCCAATAGTGAGCAATATATTCAAGCCCTTTCGGGAGTCCTCCACCAAGCCCAGCATCATGATTTTGTCCAGGCCCAACTGAGTCAACGCTGCCGACAAGAACTAGCCGAGAAATTAGGCTTACGGGGGGCCTGGTCAGGACATCAACAGATTGTTACTGATCAGGAATTAGCCCAGGCCTGGAGTTTGCACACTGGAGAGGATCCAGGGAAGGTGTTATTGGTGCTTGGCCCGGTTCCCGAAAAATTAAGTGAACAGGAATTATTAATTTGGCTTAACCAGGTGGGGAAGATTCTCCAAGGCCTGGTCAGCTGATCAACAACCGTAAAGCCTGAAAAAGGAAGTTGGGATATGGGTGTTGAGCAAGATTACTGACTAACGGCACGACGAAAGTATTTGAGTAAATCCTGCTGCGGCACAACCCAGCATAATTCTTGCCGTTGCAGCGACTTAACGAGAACAACCTCTTGGCGTAGGGCCGCAATTACAAAGGGTTCCGAGCGAAAATACAGGGTTTCACCGACTGCAAAGCTAGGTTGAATTCGGGGCATAAGGCTCGCTAACATAAAATCTATTTTCTCAAAGCACTTAGGGAGTCAATGGTGAAGCGGTCTTTAGCTTACCACTGTCTATACTTTGCCCCATTACAGCGATGAGGGTCTTCCCCCGTCTAGGTGAACTTAGCTCCTCTGTGTGAGTTAAGCTGGATTGCTTTGTCTTTAATTTTTGACGGATGGAAGGATGGGGCCTGTGTGCTGGAGCTACGATTTAGTGATTATTGGTGACTCTTTGGCGGCCGTCCAGGGGGCAATTTGGGCTGCCACGGTCTGCCGGGTTGGCTTAGTGATTGAGTCTAGGGGGCAGTTGGAGTTTGATTACTTAAACCTTGCCCTCACCAAGTTGCCCACATTCCTGGCCCCAAGCCAAAAACACCTCTGGATTCAGGGCTATTTAAGTCGCTGTCAGGATCGCTATTCCCTCGGGGCATTGGCCCAGGCCGGGGTGGATGTGATTCCTAGCCCAGGGTATTTCCAAAAAATTCCGCGCACCCAGCAGGTGGAGTTTGTGGTTGGTGGGGATCATCTCCAGGCCCCTGCCTTTATTTTGGTTGATCGCCCGCTTGCCTCCCCCGGTAATCAACCCGACCGAACCCCTGGGACAATCCTCAAAACTCTGGCGGATTCCCCTCCCCTATGGGTGGATGTCCCTGGGACGCAGCTGGCAGATTTAGTTTTACTCAAGCTTTGTCGGCAGTTGGATATTCCCTTGGCCTGGGGAGGAGACTTAGAGCAGCTTTTGCCCGATGAGGATCCCCTGGTGCTTGATTGGTTAGGGGCCGACTTGGAAGATCGCAACTGTTCACCCCCTGCTGGCCCCTGCCTGAATCTGACTACGACTCTAGAAGGTGTACCTCAAGGCCTAGCTAATCTCCATCTCTCAGGGCTGACAACGGTGGCCGGTGCAATTAACGTGAATTCCCATCTCCAAACCGCAGAGCCGCAAATCTATGCCTGTGGGTCTTGGTTAGGGGGCTATGACCTCCCGATGATCACGGTGGCAGAAGTCAAGTATTTAATCCAAGGGTTGATCGCACGGCCCCAGCAACAGCCCCTCAACTACAAAACTCTGCCTTGGTGGTTGGCCTCCCCAGTCCCTATTGCTCGGATTGGTTGGCATTTCCAAAAGGCGCAAAGAGCATTTTCACAGGGGATTTATGCCTATCCGGTTCAGGCAGAACATTTTGGATTGGGTTATGGACAAATTGTCGTGAACGCCAATCAGCGCCTGTTGGGGGCTACACTCTGGGGAGAAGGGGCAATTGCTGCGGTTAGAACTCTGGGCCTGGGCATTGAAACAACCTCGGTTCAGGACTGTTTAGCCGCTGCTGGTTGGGAAATTGCGGTTCATCCCCGCCAACAGGGGGCCAGTTGCACAACTGACTAATCGGCTTTGAGTAACTCCAGGCCCCGCCCCCAGTCCTGAGGCACAATCCCACCATCTCCGGCGGCAATTTCTAAGGTTTTTTGGGTCGCACTTGGCCATTGCAAGGCCTGGACACAGAGTTGAGCCACATCCTCACGACTGACTTTTCCCGCTAGGGTATCCCCTTGGGCCATGATCAGGGGTTCTTGTCCGCTAGATTCAGTCAGGGCCGTGGGGCGAATAATGGTATAGGGAATTCCACTCTGGCGAATCAATTCTTCACCCCGGAATTTCCAGGTCAAAATCCCACCCAGTTGATCACTTAGGCGCACAATCGGGCGGGGATCGGTGGCTGCTTCAGGGGTTCCCGGCCGGGTGGCTCCAGCCGAACTAACCATAATCCAGCGGGGGAGAGGGTGATGATCCAGATAAGCGCTGATGGTTTCAAGTTCAAGGGCAAAGGGGCCGGGCTGAAAGTGAGGATTGAGCGCGCCATCATATTCAAATTTACTGAGCATGAGTTGGAGGGAATAAACCGTTTTGGGGTCAAAGGCAGGTGCAGTGGGGTTGCGTTTAGCCCGCAAAACTGGAGTTAATTGCTGAAAAGGAATTTGAATCGTTTGCCACTGATCGGCCACTGTATCAAAGGAAAAGGCGTAACCGACTCCATCCCAGGCCGGGGAACTCCTGAGCAAAAATTTATAGCGTTGCCCATCTCCCTTGACCCGTAACTGGATGCCCTGAAAGCAACTTAAATCGAAGGGAGGTTGGATGTTCTTCGTTCTGATGGAAGCAAACCCGCCAGAATTGGCAGTGGAAACCACACCCGTAAATAGCGCCGAGGTGGTTAATATCCGTAAGCCACTTTGACTCACACCGCCCATAACCACATCATCTAAGGCTCCCCAGAGTTGGGCAGTGGCTTGATTGGGCGGACAAAAATCAAAAATAATCCGTTGCCCAGAATTGGCCTGAAAATGTGGCTGGGCTAACTTAAGGAGATTTTGAATGCCTTGGTATTCCACTTGTTCGGGGGTGGCTTCAATAACGGCTGGCTCATAATAGGTTGTGCCTTCGGCGTAATTGGCTTCCCGGTTTTCAGGACTGACCGGACGAACAATTGCCCCTAAGCAGGAAATGACGGCATCCACACCGGTCAATAAATCAGTAGGTAAACTCTCGGCCTGGGTCACATCTCCCACCACTAGGGTTAAGCGATCTTTTTGGCCTGGGGGTAGAGTTGAAATGGCCAAAATATCCCTGGCTCGGGCTGGGTTGCGGACAAAGGCTTTGACGTGATACTGCTGCTCTAGTAATAATTTCACGACCCGCCGCCCAAGATTGCCCGTTGCGCCAAGGACTAAGACGGTGGATTGGGGCTTATTCGATATGGGCTGTAGTTCTGGGGGTAAAAAGGGAGCCAACCAGGCCTGCCACTGACTGAGATTGCCAATAAAGGGGAGGGTTTCAAAAAAAGCTAAGGTTTGGGTAAAGCGGCCCAAGTCCCAGGCCTGGGAGGCTGGAGAATGTTCTTGTTTGGAGGGGGATGCCATAAGATTTACCGATGAGTGGAAAAATTCACAATCACAGTTAGAACGCTGCGGCTCCTTAGCTTTGCGGCTCAGTTGAGGCCTTTAGGGTAACAAGTTTGCTCCTGGAAGGCTAACCCTAGAGACTCTCATGACAAAACCAGTTCTTTGCGAGCGACCCTCAGTTCTAAGTACAACAAGAGAGCATTAATATCCGCTGGGTTAACACCACCAATCCGACTGGCCTGGCCAATGGTCAGGGGCCGCACCTGCATTAATTTTTCTCGTGACTCTTTAGCTAGGGTGGCAATCTGGTTATAGTCCAAATCTGGGGGCAGCTTCCGGTTGGCTTGCCGGGCCACATGATCAATTTGCCGTTGTTGGCGTTCAATGTATCCGGCATATTTAATTGCAATTTCTACCCCTTCTTTCACTGCCACATCTAAGCTTGGCTCTCCCAGGCCATACTGTTCTAAATCTTGATAGTGAAATCCAGAACGCCGCAAAAGTTCCGCTAAGGTCATCGAACCTTTAATGGCTGATCCGGTGGCCTGGGTAATCGCTTGTCCCTCAGGGCTTTGGGCTTTGATCCGGGTTTGTTCGAGGCGTTGGGTTTCGGCCTCCATTTGGGCTTGTTTGGTTTGATAAATGCCCCAGCGGCGATCATCAATTAAACCAATCTCTCTACCGAGGGGAGTTAAGCGTTGATCGGCATTATCTGAGCGCAAAATTAACCGATATTCCGAGCGGCTGGTTAACATCCGGTAGGGTTCCCGCAAGTCTTTCGTACACAGATCATCAATTAAAGTCCCAATGTAGCTCTGCTCCCGTGGCAAAATCACCGGGTCTTGACCTTGGACGAGGCGGGCCGCATTGATCCCAGCCACTAATCCCTGGGCCGCTGCTTCCTCATAGCCCGTTGTCCCATTAATTTGTCCGGCACAAAACAGGCCATTAATTTTTTTCGTCATCAAGGTTGGGTAGCACTGGGTTGCAGGCAAATAGTCATATTCCACCGCATAGGCCGGCCGTAGCATGATGCAGTGTTCCAGGCCAGGTAATGTCCGCAAAAGCTCTAGTTGCAAATTTTCGGGTAGTCCGGTGGAAAAGCCTTGAATATAAAGCTCGGGGGTATCTCGCCCTTCTGGTTCAATGAAAATTTGATGGCTGGTCTTGTCGGCAAAGCGAACAATTTTGTCTTCAATACTCGGACAGTAGCGGGGCCCTTTGGCCTCAACCCACCCCCCATAGACCGGCGTTAAGTGCAGATTGTCCCGGATGAGTTGATGGGTTTTTTCGGTGGTGTGGGTGAGATAGCAATTGAGTTGTTCCCGCTCTGTCCAGGCCTGGGGATCAAAACTAAACCAGCGTAGATCCTCATCCGGGGGTTGGGGTTCCATGAAGTCATAGTTGACTGAGCGTTTATCCACTCGGGCTGGCGTTCCCGTTTTTAATCGCCCCACTTCAAAGCCCAAATTTTTTAGGGTTTCCGTCAGTCCTTCAGCGGCAAATTCCCCGGCCCGGCCTGCGGCCATAGATTTATTCCCAACCCAAATCCGCCCGCCGAGAAAGGTGCCGGTTGTCAAGACTAGGGCCTGGCAACTAAAGGCAACCCCAAAATAGGTTTGAACGCCCTGAATTTCATCATTGGGGCCAAGGACTAGATCCGTCACCATCCCCTCGCGGACTAAGAGGTTAGGTTGGTTTTCGACAATCTGCTTCATCAAGGCGGCATATTCCCGTTTATCAGTTTGTGCCCTTAAGGCCCAGACCGCTGGCCCGCGAGAATTATTCAGTAAACGCTTTTGCAGATAGGTGCGATCCGTCATCCGCCCAATTTCACCGCCCAAGGCATCCGCTTCATGGACGAGTTGAGATTTAGCCGGCCCGCCCACCGCCGGATTGCAGGGTTGCCAAGCAATTTTATCCAGGTTGAGGGTTAATAACAGGGTTTTACAGCCTAAGCGCGCCGAAGCCAGAGCCGCCTCACAGCCGGCATGACCCGCCCCAACAATAACGACATCAAAGTGATCTTGAAAGTCCCTGGACAGTTGCGACATCGTTAGACCCATGCTCCCTGATTCCTCTACCCTGATCATATCGGCTCAAGGGTAGAACAGTTGCTGGGGTGGTTCTAGCGGGGCCTGGGTTTATCGGTAATCTTAGAACATGAGAGTGATGCTATCGAAAATGGTTAGATGAAATTTGCTTTTAACACAAGGTCAACAAACTCGCCTTTTGTCGAAATGTTTTGGCAGACCCACACCAATAGTACTGGTACTTTTATATCGGTTGCAGCTAGCAACTGGGAAATGGTGATAACAACCATCGATAGCAAGACTAGGATTATTGCGCGGGGGCCAGAAACCAAAGCCTCAGAAGCTGATTTTCCGGCCGACACTGAGTTTTTTGGCATCACCTTTAAGCTTGGCACGTTCATGCCCCATCTCCCAGTAAAAACTCTTCTGGATAGACAAGATGTGATCTTTCCTGAATCATCAAGTGGTTCATTCTGGCTGCATGGATCTGCATGGGAAATCCCAACGTTTGACAACGCCGACGTATTTATGAACAGGCTTATCCATCAAGGCATACTTGTCCGTGATCCAGTAATTGAGACAGTCATTCAGGGCCAAATCCCTGACCTGTCGATCCGCTCTTTACAGTACCGCTTCTTGCAGGCAACCGGTTTATCTCGTAAGACGATTCAACAGATTGAACGTGCCCATAGTGCTGTCTCACTGCTTGAGCAAGGTACACCCATTGTTGACGTGGTCTTTAAGCTAGGTTATTTTGACCAAGCACATCTGAACCATTCGCTGAAGCGCTTCGTTGGTAAAACACCGGCTCAAGTTGCTCAAACAAATCCTGGCTGAATAGCTTGCGTTTTTTTCCAAGACATTGTCCTTTTGCTGCACCTATGGTTTTTCTATACACAGTAAGCAGTAGAAGGATAATATTATGCGAAAAATTATTGTTACTGAATTCCTATCACTCGATGGTGTTGTAGAAGACCCTGTTTGGTCTGCTCCGTATTGGAATGATGAGATTGCAAATTTTAAAGGCGATGAGCAAGATACCAGTGACGTTTTGCTAATGGGACGTGTGACTTATCAAGGATTCGCAGCGGCCTGGCCTAATAGCAAAGATGAAGGGGCAGACTACATGAACAATGTCGCAAAATACGTCATTTCAAAAACTTTGGATCGCTTGGAATGGAATAACTCAACGCTAATCAAAGAAAATATTGTGGAGGAAATCATCAAACTCAAGCACCAAGAAGGTCGGGACATTCTGGTCTATGGCAGTGCTATGTTGGTAAACACGCTCATGCAGTATGATCTAGTTGACTACTATCGGCTACTAATCTATCCGGTGGTTGTGGGCGCAGGCAAACGTCTGTTTAAAGAGGGAGCTACTTTACGTCTAGTGCTTCTCAAATCGCAGACGTTTAGCTCAGGCGTGGTAGCGAGCATCTACGAACCGGAGCACAAATAATTACTGATACGCAACCCAAAATCATGCTTCTGTTTATGGTTACTAATAGATATCTCCAAGAATCTATGATCAATAGGGGATATGGGTTCTGCCATAGTGAGCTACCCTGCCGAAGGCAGTGAGGCTTCCTATCCGAAGAATTGCTTTCCATTCTAAAAAATGGCGAGTCTTGCACTCTTGCGAGGGGACTTCAACCCGTTGCCGTTCAAGGGTGCATCTCTGTTAGTCAGAAGTTAGAACTCAGCCATTTGCAAAAGCCCTATTGAGGTAAGGACAGTGGAGTTTTAATATTTTGGGAATAACTTGGTTCTATCATTGGGCTCCGGACACTTTTACCTGAGCAATAATCTGCTTGACGAGGGATGCAACTTGGTTATAGCAATCCGTTTTTAGACATGAGATAATTAGAGTATGATTTGGATGGTCTTATTGATGAACTCAACCAATTTATTGATACTTGCCTAGATTCAAGAGAGACTAAGCATGCTCTAGCAGTAAAGATGACGCTAGAGGGATTTACGCATCAGCAGATTATGAATATTCTTCAAGTTTCATCAGGATTTTGCTACGCACAACTTTCAGTCTATACGAAATGGAAGCAAGCTTTTTTATTATCAGGTGTTAATGCATTAAAACTGGGCTATAAAGGCAAGACTTTATATTTATCGGATTTAGAAAAACAACAGGTCATTCAGTGGCTAAAACAACAGAATTATTGGAATCTTGAAGAGTTAGAAGCGTATATTTTAGATACATTTAACATTGTCTACTCTGCAAAGTCTAGCTATTATAATTTATTACATGAAGCGGGTCTATCTTGGCAAAAAGCCCAGGTCACTCATCCCTTGAAAGACCCAGAGAAAGTCGCCTTAAAAAAAGAGATTTGTCAGTATTTAGAAGCTAATCGAGTTTCAATTGAACCAGGAAAAACCGTTGTCTACTGCGTGGATCAGTGTCATCTTGTTTCAGGGGATATTTGTGGATACGCTTGGGGTAAAACGAACGAAATAATAAAGGTTCCCATCAAGAATATAAAGGACAGGCAAACCTATTATGGTGCAATTAACTATGTCACAGGTCGCCTAATTGTGAAGCCTTATTCGAGTGGAAATAGTCAGAATACCATTCAATTTATCAAAGCAATAAAGGCGATTAATCCCAATCAGAAAATTATGGTGATTTGGGATGGTGAATCATATCATAACAGGGATGATTCTCGTAAAAATTTACATCAAGTCAATGGAGATAAGCCAGAACAAGAATGGCTGATTTACTGCATCAAATTAGCTCCATACGCACCGGAACAAAATCCGATTGAAGCAGTGTGGCTGCAAGTTAAAAACTTCTTAAGGAAAGTGTGTCACTTATTGAAGATATTTAAAATTATAAAATGGCCGTTTGAACTGTTTTTAAGTCATTTTGTTCTCCATTCTTCTCATCTAAGTATGTATAGTACGTTCTCATAAATAATTACTGTTTACTATATAGCACTACTCATTTAGTCCTCCTATTGGGACAAGTCAGAAAATGCTTTACGGGCAGTCTTTTTAAGATTTCTACTCTCTCAGAACAGTCTGCGTAACGCTATCAGTCAAAGTTTTTGGCCTTAATTTATAGATAAGGATTCTTCCTCTTCCATAGACATCTCCAAGAACCAGAACCGCCATCAGAGCATGAACTTTAGGCTTTTTGACAAAAGAGGAGTAAAACAGAAAATCCACAGCATTTCTACGAACGAGCCAAGCTCTACGACCCTAGATTTGGCAGCAACTGGCTATCTTTTCCACTCTTCTTTAATTCGGGATCGGTTTGCTTAAGGTTATGGTCGGGTTAATTGTGATTGTCCAACTCGATTAAGATGCTCTGTTAAAAGTTGCTGGGCATTAGGATGATCCCCCGCTGGAGTGAGACCGGAGAGCCACCAGAGAGGTTGACTTTGATAACAGCGGGGTTGATTGGTGGCAATTAAGCGGGCTAAATGTTCGCAATTCCAGGCCAAGAGGTTATATCGCCAATCCTGAAACACAATTAAGGCCTGTTTGAGGCGGGCAATGGTGATGTCGGCAGGAAAGGCAATCTCCTCAATCCCCAGCACGGGCCTGGCATCGCGTCGGCTAAAGACACAAATTCCTAAACCCGTATCGAAAATGTATTCATCGGATAAGCCAATGCCATAATGCCAAACGGGATCTGCAAAGTTTTGCCAGTTTAAGAGTCGTCCGTAACGAGAGCTACTAGTATCAACTGCCCGATCAATGGCCTGGAAGAGGGAGGGTAAATCTGCCATCAAGGGTCACTCATTGGGGCTGACAGGACGCAGACTGGATCGAGTCACGAGAACTTAAAAACCTGGGTAAAAGTTCCCTAATAGGCCGGTAGCCACTCTTCCCCACGGGTCAAGCGAATTTGGGCAATGGTAAAAATTGTCGGAATAATCCGCCCATAATTGGTTGCAATGGCCCGCCATCCGAGATCCGCAATGAACCAAATCCAAAGGGCGGTACTAAAGCAAACCAGGGCACTGCGGGCAACGGCAAAGCGAGTTATCCCTAAAGCGGCCCCCTGGGCAGAAAAGAGTCCCCGGGCAAATTGCTGGCCGGTGAGTTGGAGGGCAAATTGGCGTGTGACCTGTTGGACAATTAACCGCCGCATCAGCGAACTCATGGCAATGGCTGCACTGCCTTCCAGTAACAGGCGAATATTCTGGAGAGTAAAGTCTGGGTGCTGGGCCAGTTGGGGCAAGGACTTTTGGACTTCCCTACTCATCACTTGACGGTCTTGGTCTGGGAGTTTGGCCCACATCCGCTGCAAGAGGGCAAGAAAAATTTCTGATTCCAATTCTGGGGTTGTCCAACTGGGGCGAAAGGGAATCTTGAGATACCGACAGACGCGCATTAAGGTTTGCCGATAACTGATCGTTTGGCTTTGGCCTTTGAGAACCGTCATGCCATCGGCGGCGAGAAAGCGGAATCGTTGTTCAATCGTATCTAACCAGGCCTGGCGATCTTGGGCTTGGACGGTAATCGGGTCGGGGGTATGAAAGTAATCCCAGGGATTTAGTTTGCGTTGGAATAGAATTTCAGTCAACTCTTGGAGTTCCTGCTCCGTGGCTAACTCGAGGGCTGCCCTGAGTTCATCCATGTTTTTCTCCCGCAGATACTCCTAAGTCACCTCGTATCATGATGATTATAAGGGATTGTTGCAAATCTGCCCCTTGACAGTTACCACAAGAATTAGCTGTTCTGGGAAAGGAGATTGTGGGTCGTGGCATAGCTGACGATGTTGCGAATCGCATTTTGTAGCGCGGATAGGCCTACTTGATTGCGATCCATAATGGCTAGGGTATAAATTTGCCCCTTAACTTTGAAGGCCAAGACCGTCCCCAAGACCAAGGAATTTTGTCCTGTTTTTTCCCCGAGCCACTGGGACTGGGTCTTTTCTAACGCCTTAAAGCTAATATCTCGGTCAGTTTGTTGGGCCAGGACTGTCTGGAGGAACGGGGCCTGGGATAGTTGATTTTGGTAGATTTTGCCCATCAACTGGCTTAGTTCCCGCATACTGCTACCGTTGGATTGTCGCCCTAGGTTCGCAGGCTGCCGACTTTGTCCAACCAATTTTGAATAAATTTTAATGGTCTTGAATCCATACCCCTGCATGACTCGGTTGATATAATCCCAGCCTAAGGTATCCATGAGTGGATTGGGGGCAATTACTACTGCGGCTAATCATTTCACCAATCACGGTTTTGAGGGGATAACTTTGCCCAACCCGGATGATCGAGGCATCTTCGGTATTATTCTAGGACCCAATGTAAAGCAACAACTGCTAAGGGAAGTTTAATCAGACTGGCGGCACTATCTGGCACAACATCACCCCGGAGTGTGTAGCATTGCCTATCGGGACGGCATAAACTGACGGCGGCATTGTCGCTCAGACTAGCCCGCTTGGCGAGGGAACTTCAAAACTGGGATTGCTGCTGTTCCCGTTGGTGCTGAATACCTTGTAACCGACGTTGATAGTCTTGGGTTTTAGCTTGGGTCTCGGGGAACAGAAAGGATTGACGGGGAATGGCTTGCAGAGTGCTGATTGCTTGCTGCCAGTGCTCATGGGCCTGGTCAAATTGCCCAGCTTGTCCAGCCACCACAGCCTGCTGCCCAAACTTGAGAGCTTGATTCCAGCCCCCTTTGGCTTGTTGTTCCAGACTCAGGCGTTGGCTAACCCAGCTTGTGGCCCCTTGGATAATTTGGTACTGGGCGGCTAACTGCTCCCGTTCATTAATGGCCAGTGGAGAGGCATTCACAAGGGCTTGAGGCAAGGTGGCCTGTTTTTGACTGAGTTGGGCCTGGGCAGCGGTTAATTGGGCTATAGAGCCTAAACCAAGCCAGGCCTGGGGTGGGGGAGTAGGGTGGAGACTCTCCTGTTTTAAGCGCAGCAGTTGGGGAACCGTCACAAATTGATAGCCTTGTTTTTTCAGGGCCGTTAGCACCCCTGGTAGGACTTGAATCATCCCTTGTCTGGGGCCACCACCATCGTGGAGGAGAACAATGCTGCCAGGCCGGGTTTGCTGGAGGACAGACGCTTTAATTTGAGTAGCAGAACGCCCCGGTTGCCAATCCCGCGGATCCACTGACCACATGATGATGGGTAGTTTCTGGGTTTTGGCATATTCCACCAGGCCATTGTTGAGGCGGCCCCCTGGCGGGCGAAACCAGTAATTCTTAACTCCTGTCACTTCATGGATGATTTGATCAGTCCGTTGAAATTCTCTAGCGGCCTCTTGGGGTGAAAATTGCTGATACCGATGAGACCAACTGTGGTTAGCAATGATATGCCCCTCCTCAACAATTTTGGCGGCAATGTTGGGGTACTTCTGAACGCTGCGGCCAATCACAAAAAATGTGGCCTTAGCCTTGTGTGCCTTGAGGATGCTTAGGACTTGTAGGGTTTGGCGGCGATCTGGGCCATCGTCAAAGGTGAGCGCAACAACTTTATACTCCGGTGGTAAGCTAACTTGATTGATCATTTTCCCCCGAAATAGGGGCGGCGGGACTAGATCAACCTGAGAGGATGGGAGTGGATAACGGCGATTAACATCAGATGCAATGGCAGTGATTAGATCACGAATTTGAGTCGAACTTGCCGTAGGTGCCCGCTGAATCCAGGTTATCGGGGATAACCACCACAAACCAGTGGCAAGGGCAAATAAGAGACCTAAGCTGGAAACAAATGGCCCAACCCCAGAATAGTGCTCAAACTTTCGGGTAGTTGTGGTGAGGGGATGGTCAAAATCTGTCGGGTTGGCTGACTCTGCGGGTATTCCTTCTGGACTGCCTGGGTTTTTAACTGGACTTAAGACATTGGGGGCGGCTAATTTTGGCTGAATACGAACCCCCCAGGCCGGTGCTTTTTCTCCCATTTCTCGTCCATATACTTCCAGGCCTGGTGGGAGGGCAACCTTTTGAAAAAACGTTTGTAACGTCTGCAAGGATTGGCGGCGATCCGGAGGCTCCGGTGCTTCTAATAAAATTCGCCACCGATGGGGTTGATAAGCAATGCGAGCGGTTATTGCTTGGGGGGCAAAGATTTGGCTCAAGACTTGGGCTAATTCTTGGGGATTATTGATCCCGATAGAGTCAGTCACGATCGTCATTGCCCGTCCCTTGTCCCGCTCACACCATTACACTTAGAAAGTTATGTGGTTAGAACGTAGCATGGTTTTTCAGACAAGACTGGGGCAGACTATTCCAGTTTTTGGGCTGGATGGGGGGCTGGCTGGCCTTGGATATCCACTGTAGTCGGGCTGTGGATACGATAGGTGTTACGTCCTTGGGCCTTAGCTTGATAGAGGGCCTGATCCGCCGCCGTCAGTAAGAGGTCGAGGGCCTGGGTGGGTTGGGGAATCAGGGTTGCGATGCCAAAACTGAGGGTGAGATGGGGGGTAATTGGACTAGCGGCGTGGGGAATGGCTAGGGTTACAATTGCTTCTTGGATTTGTTCAACCACTTGGATCGCCCCGGCCTCTGGAGTATCTGGCAAGATCAGGGCAAATTCCTCGCCGCCATAACGCGTGGCCAAGTCTCCCGGCCGTTGTAACCCCGCCGCCAATTGTTGGGCAATCCGATAGAGGATGGCATCTCCCTGTTGGTGGCCGTAGTGATCGTTGTAAAGCTTGAAGTAATCAATATCCACCAAAACTAGGCTGATGGGGGTTTGCTCTCGGGCCGCCCGCCGCCATTCTGCTAAGGAAAGATCCGTAAACTGTCGCCGGTTCCCAATTTGGGTTAAGCCATCCACATAGACGAGTTGCTGGAGTTCTTGATTGGCTTGGGCCAGTTGTTGATAAAGCTCGGCCTGATTGACCGCAATGGCTAAGGCTTCACCAATCCGTTGTAATAACAGAATCTCATCTGTGAGCCAAAGCCGGGGACTGTGACATTGATGGGCAATGAGTAACCCCCAAATTCGTTCATTTTGGTGAATGGAGACGACTAAATTCGCCCGGACATTTAGGTTTAGTAAAAGTTCCCGATGGCAGGGATGCAGCTTGGCCTGGTGGCTATCACTGATGGTGGCGGTATAGCCCGATGTAAGTTTGCGACTGAGGTTGTCTAAAAAGCAGGGATCCTGAATAAACCGGCCGAGAATTGATTGTTCAGTATGGGCCAGGGATTCAACTTCGACAACTCCCAGGCCATTGGGCAAGAGACGAAAAACTAATACCCGGTCGGTTTGGAGAATTTGGCGGACATCATCGGCTGCACTTTGCATCACCTGGGTTAAATCCAGAGAGCGGCGAATATTTTGACTGATGGTGCTGATGAGTAACTCCCGTTGCAAATAGCGTTGGAGTAATTCTTCTTGGCGGCGTTGGGCGGTGACATCCAAGAGAATCCCACTGAGGATTTGTTGATCGGGTTCCCGCTGGCCCCGGTCTTGAATCCAAATTAGGGTTCCATTGCGATGGCGGCAGCGATATTCAACGACATAGGGTTGCTTTTGGAGGATTGCGCTTTGAATTTGGAGTTTGGCCCGTTCATAGTCCTCTGGCAGAATCAGGGAGGCCATTTCTCCAATCATGCCTGGCCGATAACCGCTGAGAGTTTCCCAATAGCCACTGGTATAGATCAACCTCCAGTCCGGCTCCAAACTGCGTTGATAAATGACTGCAGGCAGTTGGCCCAGGAGCTTGTTGTATTGGAGTTCCCGTTGGACAATGGCGGCGGTTAAGGCCTGGTGTTGGCTGAGGGAAGCGCGCAGTTCGCTGGTGGCCTGCTGGAGTTCGATTTGGAGCAAGTCAATGATCCAGCCCGCTTCTTGGCTATCAATGGCCCAGAGAATACTACTTTGGGTGACCAGGCCGGCCAGCTTTCCCTGTTTATTGACAATCACAATCCGCCGGACTTGATGCTGAGCCATGAGAGTATGAATCTGCCAAATGGAGTCCTGAGTTTGGGCGGTAATCACTGGCGCATTCATACAGGCCTGGATCGGGAGAGTCGCAGAGTTGGGGGTTTGTTGATAGTGGTTAAGAATATCTTGATCCGTGAGGATACCCAGGGGATAATCTGGTTCTGCTTCCCTGACCACCACCAAGCAGCTAATCTCTTCAGCTCCCAAGATGGCCGCCGCCTCTGCTAAAGATTGGGTTGGGCTAATCACCCGCACATCCGACACCATCACTTCCTCAGCCCGCTTCAACTTCAGGAGATCTGTGGGTTCTAAGGTATTCCGAAAGTCTTGACGATTGAGAATGCCCTGCAACCGTCCTTGACGATCGACAACGGGGAGAGCATTGCACCGAAACTGACGAAAAGCGTGCAAGACCTGCATCGGCTGATCAAGGGTTGCCAAGTCGAGGTGGGTCTGGGCATCCCGCATGACATCAGCTACGGTTAATTCTGCCAAGGGTAGGGGGTGAGCAATCGCTTTGACCAGTTCCCGCTCGGTCACCAGGCCCCGATACATCCCATTCATGGGGTCAATTACGGGTAAGCAGTTGCCTTGGTCACGCTGAATGTGTTGCAAGGCCTGATGCATGGTGGCTTGAGGGGTGATCGTTTGAACAGCCGTTTTCACCACCTGGAGAAGACTTGAGTAAGATGCAAGGGGCGGCGATAATGGGCTGGTCATATTGTGTTACCCATTTGGGGCTGGACAGGAGTCAATCAAGGGGGAATAGCTCGGCAATTATTGCTTAGGTGCTGATCCAATTAGGTCAGTGAGTGTCATGCTATGGCGGTCAAGGTACGTCCCCCGCAGCCAGAGAAGATTGAATCAACTTGAGTCTTGCTTCCCCAGGCCCATCTTAGGAAATTTTGGCAGAATCCTCCCTGGCTGCGCTAAAAATTACAAAACATTAACTAAGGCTAGGGAACTGATTGAAGAATTTGGAACCCCCAGGAAAAAAGCAAATGATCAACAGAAATGAGTCACATCCAAGCAAGTTGTTGATCAGGAAAACCAGACTCAGCTAATCCGCACCCTCTCCACATTGGCCAAGGGGAATTAGCCACTTTTCAGAGGTTTTGGCTTTAATCCGGTGTCCTGTGCTATAGCATAATCTCCAATGGGCGGCCTGTATTTTCAACTGTGGGCCTGGTGAGGTGTTTAGTTTTTGATCTCTGTTGCTCCTACTGTGGCTTCTCCAGGCGATTCGGCTTACCCAATTGTTTTGGTGGATCCGGATCCAATTTTTCGCTTGGGGTTACGGGCAGGGTTAACCCAGACTCCCGGCCTGGAGATTGTCGCAGAAGCAGGGGATAGCCAACTGGCCCTGGCCCAACTGGCGGGACTTTTACCGCAGCAAGAAAACCCAGTCGGGGTCAGGAGTCATGTCAAGTTAGTCATCCTTGAGGCTCAACTCACCCTCAACGATCCGGCTACTCCTTGGCTCTGGCAACGATTGAAACAGCAATATCCCCAACTTGCTCTCCTCGTGCTGGGGGGGCCGGCCGCCGTCAGTCTTGTGGATACAGCCCAGACCATGGGAGTTGAAGGCTTTATTGCCAAAGGCAGTGACATCAGTGAAATTGTCGCCGCGGTGAATACGTTGCGTTTGGGTGAAAAAATCTATACCCTCCAGGCCCCACAACCCAGCTTAAGCTCCCAATATCCCAATCTCCTGACCCGTTGGCAGTACCACCTGATTCAATCGGGGTTAACGGAAATGGATACTCTGCTGGCTATGCTCCAAACCCACCTGGGACAACCGCAACTGTCTGGCCTGGAACGTTTGGTCTGTCAGGGTCGCCAGCGGGAAATGCGTGTCGCGCGGGCCCTTGTGGCCAACTGGTTACCCAAACCCCGCCGAGTCATCCCCATCCCGCCGCCCCCCGCCCCACCGCCGCCCCCGCCACCCTTACCCGCCCAACTTCTGGATCAATTTGTCTCCCGCTGCCAAGCCGGCCTGGTCAATCAAACGGGGGAACCGTTGGAGTTAGATATCCTCAAAACCGAAAAAAGATTGGAATTACTCCTGGTGATCCTGAAGCAATGGGAAGACATCCTCACGGCGTTGCAAGCCTCTGGTCTAACAATGGCCCAACTCCAGGACAAACGCCCCCAAATTTTGTTAGACCTTTGGCAGCAAAGTATCCGGCAGTTTTTTGGCCCCTATGCCACCTTGCCTAGCCAACAGGAGATTACGGCAACCCTGCTCCAGGCCCAGGCCAGCATCGAAGTTGAATTTCTCCAGAAAATTCCCCTAGTGGATCAATTGATGGCCCATTTACTGTGGCAGCAACCCTTGATGATTGATAACAATCTCCAGGCCTGGGGAACACCCGCCGCCCTCACACACCTGAGTCAAATCTTAGATAATCTAATTCTGCAAATGGCCAATGCGGTGATCCACCCCCTTCTCAATGCCTTTGCCCATGAGGATGCCATCAAGGGGCTTTTTTATGATCGGCGCGTCCTGTCCTTCCGCGATATGGAACGGTTCCGCAATGCCCTCTCCTGGAAATATCGCTGGCAGACCCTCGTGATTGAACCCCAAGAGATTTTTGAAAGCCGAGTCAGTTTGCTAGTCCTTTCCGCCACAGGTATCCATAAAACCTCCCTCTATCTGCCCCGCACGCCTGAACTTGAGCAATTAGAGGGCTTGCGCTATGGCGTTACCCTGGCCTTAGAAGCCCGCGATGCCGTGTCTCCCCCGTTGCGCGCAGCCATTGCCTTCATTGGTCAGGGAGTTGTCTATGTCTTGACCCAAGTGATTGGGCGGGGGATTGGGCTAATTGGGCGGGGGATTCTCCAGGGCCTGGGGCAGACGTTTGCGCTGGATGTTAAACGGGCTAAACCGAAGCCCTAAGTTCCAGTTGACTGAGTATTTTCAGCCAGGCCCACCCCTACCCCAGAGATGCTCTATTGACGGCCGTATTCCCAGGGCCTTACAGTCACAAAGCAATCGGTCATCCTGCCACTTGTGGGTATTCATCCAACCGCCATCATCGAATCGGGGGCAAAACTCGGGCCTGGGGTAGAAATTGGTCCCTTCTGCTACGTTGCCGCCACCGTTGAAATTGGGCCTGGAACCGTACTGGGCCCCCATGTCACGCTCCTGGGACATACAACCATTGGCCAAAACTGTCAAATCCACAGTGGGGCCGTGATTGGTGATTTGCCTCAAGATTTTGCCTACCAAGGGGCCCGCAGCTACGTCCAGATTGGCGATCAGTGTCAGATTCGGGAAGGGGTGACTATCCATCGGGGCACAGGGGCAGACAGCCAAACCTTAGTGGGAAATCATTGCTTACTGATGGCCAACAGTCACCTAGCCCACAATGTCTGTATCGGCAATCAAGTCACCCTCGCCAATAATGCCCTCTTAGCGGGCTATGTCCAGGTAGGGGATCGGGCTTTCATCAGTGGGAACTGCTTAGTCCATCAATTTACCCGCATTGGCCGTTTAGCGATGCTCTCCGGGGGAACGGCCACCCAAAAAGATGTCCCCCCCTTCTGTATGACCCGCAGCCTCAGCACGAATACTGTCATGGGTCTGAATACCGTTGGTCTCAAGCGGGCGGGCTTTACCCTGGCCGAACGGCAAATCCTCAAAGAAGCCCTCCAGGCGCTTTACAACCCAAAGCTAAATATTACCCAGGCCCTGACAGTCCTCCAGGCCAAGTTTGCCGACCCCCTAGTCCAAGAATTAGCTGAGTTTATTGCCCAATCCCAACGCGGGATTTGTCGGTTCATTAAACGCCAGGCCGGGCCGGAATCAGACTAAAATTCCCTGGGTTCGATTCCCTTAGATCAACAGTTGGGTCGAGTCGAGGGGCATTCCCAAATGGTGGAGAGGGAGAACATAGCCACCGGTTACGAGGTAAACCTCATCGGCAATAATCCCAATGTGGCGCGTCAATGTACCCAGGCGTTGGCGAAATAAGCGGCCTAGGGGATAGGCCGGAATCACCCCCCAACCTGTTTCTTCCGCCACCAAGATTTTAATCGCGGGCAACTCTTTTAAGGTGGCCAGTAACTCTTGAACCAATTTCTCCCAGGCCGGGTCGGAGATTGTTAAATGATTGGCAACCCAAGTTCCCAGAGAATCAATCAGGACACAACTATCTGCCGGAGCATCAGCCAGGCCTGGGGCAAGATCCTGAGGAATTTCCCACAGTTGCCAATTGGGGGGACGGCGTTGTTGATGGGCCTGAATTTTGGCTTCCCATTCCGGGTCGGTGGTGATGCGTTGGGCGGTGGCAATATAAATGACGCGGCGGCGACTTTGATCCGCCAGGGATTCGGCCCATTCACTTTTGCCGGAACTAGCAGGGCCAGTTACTAAAACCAGGGGCGAAGTCGGCATAGGTAAAGTCAGGTTCCAGAAATGACGGACAGGGGTTGATCTTAATTTTTTTGACGCTGGGCGAACAATCTTTTAGGCTTTGTATTGTGATCCATCAAGAGCCTGATCCATTGTCCATCCCTAGCTCCCCTCCCACACAGCCCCGTTTGGTTATTGCCAGTCAAAACCCAGGGAAACTGCGAGAATTTCAGACCTACTTAGCAGACTTGGCCTGGGATATTTGCTTGATGCCTGCGGACTTAGATATTCCTGAAACTGAACCGACCTTTTTAGGAAATGCCTGTTTGAAAGCCACTGTGGTTGCCCAGGCCACGGGAGATTGGGCCATTGCAGATGATTCTGGCCTGGAGGTGGTGGCTTTGGCTGGTGCGCCCGGAATTTACTCAGCCCGCTATGGCCAAACAGATCCAGAACGGATTCAGCGGTTGCTAGACGAACTAGGAGAAGAGTTAAATCGCCAGGCCTGGTTTACTTGTGCCTTAGCCCTCGCCCGACCGGATGGACAGATTGCCTTAACCGAAATTGGCCGCTGTGCAGGAGAAATTTTGTCAGCCCCCAGAGGTGAAAACGGCTTTGGCTATGACCCAATTTTTTATGTTCCCAGCCAGGCCCAAACCTTTGCCGAAATGAGTGCCGAAACAAAACGCCAAATTAGTCATCGGGGGGTAGCCTTAGCTGGAATGCTGCCGAAGTTAAAACAGATTCTTTCAAAGGCAGAGTTATTGTAGAGATCAATCTTCTTGCATTTGAGATTCCATGATTTTTATCATATCTTCATCAGAAATCAGTTCTTTGTCACGGTTATCAATATCTTGCTTAACTTGTTCTACAAACTCAAAACTCAGTTGGATGAAATCCTTAAGTTCTAATGCATGATTAGGCTCGTATATTTTTCCTTGATACTTATGAAATCGCTCAAATAGGCTTGTAATAATTCTAGGATTACTTGTTTTAATGCCAATTTCTAATTCTGGACTGGTTACACCGGACGAGAGAAAGTTATGACTGCCGATACAACAATAACATTCATCACTGATCCAGTACTTTTCATGGGTTCCGATCATTTTTGAAACAAATTTTTCTGGATATGCTTTTTGTAACTCATCTAATAATGGCAAACCGTCATATTTCCATGCATTGCGGCGTTTCAAGAAAGTAGCTAAGTTAAGATTATCAATACTGTTTCTTGCATCCCCCAAGTTGCCCCAGCAAAGTTCGATCTTTACACCTCTATCTAAAAGAACTTTCATTTTATCAAAAACCTCTCCTTCAATTGCGGACTTTTTGAGCCAAGGACAAACAATCCTTAAATGCTTTTGGGTTTTATCAAGGGCTTGTAAAAATGCTTGACGACTCTCATTTCTATCTTTGATTATTTTATATCTTCCAACAAAATCAACATTTCTAAATTCTGTACAAATTAATGCTTTAATATCGCTTGCTTTTTGATTGATTTTTCTATTTAAATTGTCTAAACGCCTATGAATAGAATCAATCTGGCTCTTTATAGAATTTAGAATCACTTCAGAATCTGTATTGAAATTTTTCAAGTTGTTAAACTGTGATTCAAGATTGTCTAAATTATCTATCAATAATTGCAAAATATATCCTGAGTTTCCATTTAGCTCTTCTTCTACACTAATTAATTTCAGGTTATGGTGATTTTCTAATTCTAATATCTTTCGAGACAATTCAAGATTTAAATTTAATTCATAGCTAAAGTTATTAATTTGAGATTTTAAGATTTCTAGTTCTGCTTTTAGAGATTTTGAAATACTTTCCGAGTTTCTTGATAATTTATTTTCTGTTTCAGAGAGTTTATGCTTATAATCCTCTTTTAAATTATGAACTACAAGTTTTAGAAGCTGCGTATTGCGATTATTGAGTTGTTGGTAAAGTCTCTCAAATTCCGGTAAAGGCTGGCTTGAGATTTGAATTTCAGTATTTATTAGTTCTTTTAGTTCAACTTCTCTTTGAGTTTCTTGTCTTTGAAAATCTCTAAATTCACTAATTAAGACTTGTAAGTTATCCTGATCCTCTCTTGAGTTTGCCGTTAGTCGCCTTTGATGGAATAGCCCATAGGAAAGTGTTAATGTTAATGGTGCTGCTAAGTAAATGATTTGATTAGTCATAACCGAAGCAACACATCCAGCTACGGAAAAGACACTTAAAAATGTATTAACCTTTGAGTCTCTACTGCTTTTCATAATTACCTATTTTATTAAAAATCAAATAAAAAATCATCTAAAAATAAATTCGGGATTAATCACTGATCAAGAAAGTTGATATTGAAGAATAAGTTAAGATAACTAACTTAGGGCTGTCAAATTACGAAATAAAATTTTACATATAATCATGGCAATAATGAAGACACATAACAATATTTGATTCCCGAAACACTAATGTAAAAACATTAAGATTTATCGAAAGTGTTTTTATAATGGTAAGAGCTATTTATCTTTCAAAGTATTGAATCTAACCAGTCTCTTATTTCTTTGTTAGACAATATCTGTAAAGTTAGGCGGTATTTGTCAATCCATGACCTACTCAACCTCCCCAGCCTTGTTACGCACCCCCTTATTTGACCTCCACAAACAGTCCCAGGCCCGGATTGTGGAATTTTCAGGCTGGGAAATGCCCGTGCAGTATCAAGGAATTGTGGCCGAACACCAGGCCGTGCGTCAGGCGGTGGGGATGTTTGATATTTCCCACATGGGTAAATTTGATCTCAAAGGGGAAAATCCGCTAACAGCCCTCCAACCCCTTGTCCCCACTGATCTAAGCCAACTGCGACCTGGCCAGGCCAAATACACTGTGTTCTTGAACCATCAGGGGGGAATTGTTGATGATTTAATTGTCTATTGTCACAGTCGCTATTTAGTTTCCTTAATTGTCAATGCCGCCACAACCGCTAAAGACTGGGCCTGGCTCCAAGCACAATTAAATACAAGGGAACTGGCATTGGAAAATCAGACGGACACCCTCGTCCTCATTGCCCTCCAAGGCCCAAAAGCAGCCCAAGCCTTACAACCCCTTGTTGATATTCCCCTAGACAATTTGAAAAACTATCACCACCAGCCCGCGACGATCCATTTACCCCCAGATTCCCCCTTTCCCCAAGTTCCCGGTTGGATTGCGCGCACGGGTTATACGGGCGAAGATGGGTTTGAGATCATGGTGCCAAGGAATGTTGGCCAAGACCTCTGGCAAGCTTTCGCAAAGTCTGGAGTTACCCCCTGTGGCCTGGGAGCGAGGGATACATTACGTTTGGAGGCCGCTATGGCCCTGTACGGACAGGATATTGACCAAACGACAACCCCCTTAGAAGCGGGCCTGGGCTGGTTGATTAATTGGGAAAAAGGGGATTTTATTGGTCGCTCAGCCCTAGAACAACAAAAAGAAACTGGAGTCTCGCGGAAATTAGTCGGTTTTCTCATGGAGGAGCGACAAATTCCGCGGCCCCATTATTTGATTGTTGTTGATGGTCAAACCGTGGGCAGCGTCACCAGTGGGAGTTTACCGCCAACTATTGCTCAACCCTTGGGCCTGGGCTATGTCCCCGCTGGCCTGGCCAATGTCGGGCAAGAAATTGGGATTGAAATCCGCGGCAAAGTTCATGGAGCCAAAATTGTCCCCCGTCCCTTCTATCGCCGCCCAAAAGCCTGAAAAAATTAGGTAAGCTAACCAAGGCATCCATTTATCCAGTCCATTAATTAAATGCTGTGAGCCTCCTATGAGCTTGGAATATCCCGAAGATCTGAAGTACCTCGATAGTCATGAATATGTTCGTCTTGAAGGGGAAATTGCCACCATTGGAATCAGTGCCTTTGCTGTGGATCAATTAGGGGATATTGTCTTTGTTGAACTCCCCCAAGAAGGAGATAGCATTGAGCAAGGAGAGCGACTCGGCACGATTGAATCCGTGAAAGCCGTGGAAGAACTTTATGCTCCGGTTTCCGGTACGGTGATTGAAACAAACCAGGCCATTGTAGAATCCCCCGAAGATATTGCGACAGACCCCTACGGTGAAGGCTGGCTCATGAAGGTGCGAATTAACGATGATGATGATATTGCCGATGCTATGAGTGCCGCCGAATACCAGGCCCTTGTTGAAGGTGACATTTAAGCTTAAGTCAAGGCTGAAGAGGTTCGTCAACGTTTGGAATTAGCAGGCTTTATTTTAGCGAGAATTTTCGGTAGTCATCATAGTTCTAAGAAGAGTGAAATTATCCTAGTGATCCCTGTTCACAATCAGCGAGTTAAATGACCCTACATCAAGCGAGTTATCCAGTTAATTGAAGAAGATAAACCATTACTCAATTGTCATTTATCCCTTCCTAGAATGAGGATTTATAGCTGAAGTCCCGGCCGTGAGCGGATGTTTAGCCCAAGGAGAAACCTTAGAGGAATTAAAATTAGTTCAGACCCTTTGCCTAGAAGCTTCTGTCAAGTATGGCCAGCCATTTCCGAAGCCAGATGAGGCTTGATCACGGATAAAATTGCGCCAAAAACTTAATCCACCCGGCCCCCAGCATTATGTTAAGGTAGCGATACTAACCCTCAACTAACTCCCAATCCTTGACTGCGGCTGAGTTTAACCGATATGACTGCTACTTTGACGAACACCACCATTGCCACTGAGTATGAAGCCGTTATTGGCCTGGAGGTTCATTGTCAACTAAGTACGAATACCAAAATTTTTTCCAACAGTTCCACCCAATTCGGCCAGCCCCCCAATACCAATGTGGATCCAATTTGCTTAGGATTGCCCGGAACTCTCCCCGTTCTGAATCAGAAAGTTTTGGAATATGCGGTTAAAGCGGGGTTGGCCCTCAATTGTCAGATTGCCCCCTACAGTAAGTTTGACCGGAAACAGTATTTTTATCCTGACTTGCCGAAAAACTACCAAATCTCCCAATATGACTTGCCGATTGCCGAGCATGGCTGGTTAGAAATTGAATTGTTAGACGAACAGGAACAGCCGATTCGCAAGCGGATTGGGATTACGCGGCTGCACATGGAAGAAGATGCTGGAAAGTTAGTCCATGCCGGCAGTGATCGCCTCTCCGGATCGAGCTATTCCTTAGTAGATTTCAATCGGGCCGGCGTACCCTTAGCGGAAATTGTCTCAGAACCGGATTTACGCTCCGGCCAAGAGGCGGCGGAATATGCCCAAGAACTGCGGCGAATTTTACGCTATTTGGGGGTCTGTGACGGGAATATGCAGGAAGGCTCCCTCCGCTGTGATGTGAACATTTCCGTCCGGCCGGTGGGAACAGAAAAATTTGGCACCAAGGTTGAGATTAAAAACATGAACTCCTTTAGTGCGATCCAAAAAGCGATTGACTTTGAAATTGCCCGCCAAGTCCAGGCCCTGCGAGATGGGGAAAAACTGATTCAAGAGACCCGCCTCTGGGACGAAGCCAGCCAACAAACCTTTACCATGCGGGTGAAGGAAGGCTCCAGTGATTATCGTTATTTCCCGGAGCCAGATTTAGGCCCAATTGAAGTCAGTCAGTCTCAACGCCAGGCCTGGTTAGCCGAACTCCCCGAACTCCCGGCCCAAAAACGGCATCGTTACGAATCCGAATTGGGACTGTCGGCCTATGACACCCGGGTTTTAACTGATGAGCGCACCACCGCCGAATATTTTGAAGCTGTGGTTGCCGCCGGAGCTAACCCCAAGCAAGCCGCCAATTGGATCATGGGGGATATTACCGCCTACATCAAAACCGAAAAACGCACCTTAGTGGATATTCCCTTAACCCCGGCTGGCCTGGCTGAATTGATTGGCTTGATTGAAAACGGGACGATCAGTAGCAAAATTGCCAAAGATATTCTCCCAGAATTACTTGTGAACGGTGGCTCTCCCCAGGCCTTGGTGGAGAAAAAAGGGCTGGTGCAGATGTCCGATACGGGGGAACTGGAAAAACTGATTGATCAAGTCCTCGCCGCTCACCCCGAAGAACTGGCCCAATATCGAGCCGGAAAAACGAAACTCCAGGGCTTTTTTGTCGGACAGATGATGAAAAAAACTGGTGGGCGGGCCGATCCCAAACTCACGAACCAATTGCTACAGAAAAAACTCAATGCCTAATTTGGGCCAACTCAAGGCTTGGAGCCATAAGCTGTTCCTCTCACTCTCCGTCTGCTCAAGCCAAGTTCATTTCTGGAGTGTTGCGACTTCCTTATGCCCATTCATCTGATTTTTGCCCTAGATAAAGGCTACTTGTTTGGCTTAGTCACAGCGATTAATTCAATTCTGCAAAATACAGCCTCACCCAGTCGCCTATTTCTCCACATTATTACGCCACCCAGTGAGTCCAAATTCTTTGAATCTGAAATTAACGCCTATTTCCCCCACCCACCGTTTCAGTTCCGTGTCCGTGAGTATCACCCCAACCAAATCATTCAAGACTATGTTCAACGCAAATATCAACCCAAATCCCGCAAGAGTGAGAACGCCATCTTCCTGCTCTATTCCCGACTATTTCTGAAGGATATTTTCCCCGATCTGGGCAAGGTGATTTTTCTCGATACGGATTTGATCGTTCTCCAAGATATTGCGGTCTTGTTTGATTCGATTTCGTTTACTGCTGAGTATTATTTTGCGGCGGCTCCCAATTTATTTCCGGCCATTTTTCATTTTTCCCGGCCTTGGGTGGCGATCTCAGAACTGCGGAAATTTAAGCAAACCTTTAATGCCGGAGTTTTATTTATAGATTTAAGCTTTTGGGGAGATCAAAACTATCAACAACTCTACCGTTATTTGGCATGGGAAGCCCAGCACAATTATCGGCTGTTCCAACTCAATGATGAAACCCTGCTGAACCTGATGTTCAAAGACTATATTCACCTCGATCGGAAATGGAATTGCTGTGGGTTTGGTAATTATCGCTGGATTAGTTGGGCCTTACGGAAACCCCGCTCAGAAATTGGGATTTTGCATTGGAGTGGTGGACATCATAAACCTTGGTCATCTCAAAATATTCCCTATGCAGATCTTTGGCACGCCTATGCCCTAGAAAAGTTAACCCCCTGAGCTAGAGGGAAAATCCTGAAAATTATTATTTGCCTCAATGATAATAATTGCCCCTGATTCCTGCCCATAATAAAGTCAACTCTGACAATGGTTAATCAAGATGGTCTATGGCAGAGGTTTAGAAGCCGTGACAGTTCAAGATTTAGAGCAGCAACTTGCCAGTGGTAATCCAGTGGTGCAATTGGTGGATGTGCGGGAACCCGCGGAACTGGAGATTGTCGCTATTCCCGGCTTTATCAATTTACCCCTCAGCCAATTTGAGCAGTGGCAGACCCAAATTTCCGAAATTCTTGATCCAGCTAAAGAAACTTGGGCATTGTGCCACCATGGAATCCGCTCGGCCCAGTTTTGTCACTGGTTGAAACAGCAGGGCTATTCCCACGTCAAAAATATTACGGGTGGGATTGATGCCTATGTTGATGAAATTCAGCCAACCTGGCCCCATTATTAAGCCCGGTCTGCTATCGTTCAGCAAAAATCCTTAAACTCTCTTAAACTATCGCTATAACTCTCTCCTGGTTGGTCGGAATTCAGTCCCTGAGGTTGGTATCCATCGCCCAGAGACATTCTCTAAAATTTATTTGAATTTATTTTTAGCCATCTCGTTGTGAATTTACCTATGCCCCTCGAACTGAGTCAACGTCAACAGCAGGTTCTCTCCGCCACTATTAACCACTACATTGCCACAGCCGAACCCGTAGGTTCTAAGGTTTTAGTTGATGAATATAATCTGCAGGTGAGTTCAGCAACAATTCGCAATATCATGGGGGTTTTGGAAAAGTCTGGATTACTTTATCAACCCCATACTTCAGCGGGGCGAGTTCCTTCTGATTTTGGTTATCGGATTTATGTGGATCAGTTAATTTCACCGATCCCAGATTTTGCCCGCCGGGTTGAAAAACTATTAGCTCAACGTTTAGACCCTGAGAAGCCAGACCAATGGGAAAAGCCCGGCCTGGAGGCAATTTTACGCAGTGCGGCCCAATTACTTTCAACCTTGAGTGGCTGTGTCACCTTAATTACCATGCCGCCAACCCTCGGAAATACGATTCATGTGGTCAAGTTGGTAGCGATTGCCCCTGATCAGGTGATGGTCATTGTCATTTTAGATAGTTATGAAACCCAGTCAGTGGTTTTGCAACTTCCCCCAGGCCAGAGCACTGAAACCAATGAACAGGTGTTACAGGTTTTAACGAACTTCCTAAATCATCATCTCCAAGGCAAAACCCTCGCCCAACTCTCAGTCTTAGATTGGCAAAAGCTGGATGCTGAGTTTCAATCCATTGCCCAAGAAGTCCAACAATTACTCACAAGCCTGATCCCCCAAAGCCGACTGCGGAAGTCAGGTACGTTTATTGTCACAGGCCTGGCAGAAGTGATTCAACAACCGGAATTTTCCCAACGAGAACAGGTGCAATTATTATTGCAATTATTAGAAGCTGAAACCGAACAACTCTGGTCACTCATCGGGGCCTGGGATGAAGAGCACACCGACATAAACCCAGGCCAGCGGTTTGGCCCCCTAGCAACGCGTGTCCGTGTCACCATTGGAACCGAACATCCTCTTCTCCCCTTGCAATCCTGTGCTTTGGTCTCCAGTGTCTATCGGCGGGGTAATTGCCCGATGGGAACGATTGGGGTCTTAGGCCCAACTCGAATGCCCTATGCGCGTACCATGACCCTAGTGGAAACTGCGGCCGATTATCTATCAACAACATTGATTTCTGAGGGGACTTTAGGAATTTCCTAATTGCAAGATGAGATTATATTGGCATGGAACTCTATCGTATTTCTCATCTATAGCGTTACGCAGACTGTTTTGAAAGAGTAAAAATCTTAACAGGACTGCCCATAGAGCATTTCTTGACCTGTCCCAATAAGATCCCTAAATGAGTAATGCTATAGTTGGGTTGCGGGCAGGAGTAGTGAAAATTAGCGGACTCACCTTAGCAAGATTAACAAGAAGTTTATGAATCAGATTTGAATTGAGCCAAGCTATTCCAGTGCAAGCGGTTGATTCATTTAGTGCCCCAGAAGCTTATCCCGTAGCTGTTGAATTTGATCCCGGAATTTGGCTGCTGCCTCGAATTCTAACTTTTTGGCTGCATCTTTCATTTGGCTCTCTAGTTGTTGAATTAACTCTGGAACTTGATCCAAGGATAAATCATCAACCTGCAAAACAGCCGTTTCTAATTCTTGGGCATTGAGGCGGCGAGACACATCTAAAAAGGCCAAAATTGCATTACTAGATTTTTTGACAATCGGTTGGGGAATAATGCCATATGTTTCATTATGGGCCTGTTGAATTTGGCGGCGGCGATTGGTTTCAGTGATGGCTTTTTCCATACTGTCAGTAATTCGGTCAGCATACAAAATGGCTTGTCCCCGAATATGACGGGCGGCCCGGCCAATGGTTTGAATTAAGGAGCGTGCGGCCCGCAAAAACCCTTCTTTATCAGCATCTAAAATTGCCACGAGGGACACTTCCGGTAAATCTAACCCCTCCCGCAGCAGGTTTACGCCAATCAAGACATCAAAGGTACCTTTACGCAAATCATCAAGAATTTCAATCCGTTCAATGGCATTAATTTCGGAATGTAAATAGCGAACTCGAACATGGCGGTCTTGAAAATATTCCGATAAATCCTCCGCCATGCGCTTAGTCAACGTGGTAATCAAAACTCGTTCCTTGAGTTGAATCCGTTGCTGCACCTCGGCCATCAGATCATCAATCTGTCCTGTCGTTGGCCGGACAAAAATTTCCGGGTCAATTACACCTGTTGGCCGAATGATTTGCTCGACAACCTGTTCCCCAGAAACTTCAATTTCCCAATCTCCAGGGGTGGCGGAAACAAAAATACATTGCTGCACCTTATCCCAAAATTCTGGGGCTTTCAGGGGACGATTATCCGCCGCACTGGGCAAGCGAAATCCATGATCAATGAGAACTTTTTTCCGGGCCTGGTCACCGTTATACATCCCCCGAATTTGCGGCACGGTGACATGGGATTCATCAATCACGAGCAGCCAATCATTGGGAAAATAATCAATTAAACATTCCGGGGGGTCTCCGGCTTGGCGACCAGCTAAATGACGGGAATAGTTTTCTACCCCGTTGCAATAGCCCACTTCTTGGAGCATTTCTAAGTCATAGCGGGTGCGTTGATCAATCCGTTGGGCTTCTAAGAGTTTCCCTTCCGACTCTAGCTTGAGGACTTGTTCCTTGAGTTCAGCGGCAATCTCTTCACAGGCCTGGGCCAGTCGTTCGGCGGGGGTGACAAAGTGACGGGCGGGGTAGATATTTAACCCTTGTAAACTTTGAATCGTTGCGCCCGTAATCGGATCTATATAGCGAATCGCTTCCACTTCATCTCCAAAGAACTCCACTCGAATTAGGCGATCCTCATAGGCTGGGCCAATTTCTAAAACATCCCCTTTGACTCGAAACCGACCCCGGCCTAAATCTACATCATTGCGGCTGTATTGAATATTGGTTAAATCTCGCAATAATTTTCGTTGATCCACTTCTTCGCCCACACGCAAGGGAATTGAAGCCTTTAAGTATTCTGCCGGCATGCCTAAGCCATAGATGCAACTAATCGAAGCCACCACAATCACATCTCGCCGTTCAAATAAGGATCGGGTCGCACTGTGACGCAACATATCAATTTCTTCGTTGATTGAGGCACTTTTTTCGATGTAGGTATCTGTGACTGGAATATAGGCTTCCGGTTGGTAATAATCGTAATAGGAGATAAAATACTCCACCGCATTCTCTGGAAAAAATTCCCGCAGTTCATTACACAGTTGCGCGGCCAGGGTTTTGTTATGGGCTAGGACGAGGGTAGGGCGGCCGACTTGGGCAATGGTTTGGGCAATGGTAAAGGTTTTTCCGGTTCCAGTCGCGCCTAAGAGAGTTTGAAAGCGATGCCCGGCCTGGATACTTTGAACCAATTGAGCAATCGCCTGGGGTTGATCGCCAGTGGGTTGAAAGGGGGCCTGGATTTGGAACTCTGACATAAATGCTTCACTCTAAAATTGGTTCAATACCTAGGGCACTCAGTTGGGCGGCAAGTCTTTCGGCTTGCTGTTGGGCCGCTTCTGCTTGTCGTTGAGCTTCTTGGGCCTGGGCATTATCCAAGGTTGTCAGAAATTTACGACCATCAGGATAATAGATTTCCAAGTAGATGATCGGCGGGGTGATCAGGGAGGTCATGGTAAAGCTGGCCTGGAATTGTCGAAAATGAATATCCGCTGGGGGCAATAGCAACGGGCCTGATTTTAGGTTAGCAAGCTGGACTGGGGATGTCTGAAGTGATGATTCCAATGGTAAGTTAAACTACAAAATGGTTGTACCGAAATTTGAGTTATTCAATTCCAACGCTATAAGTTCTCAGATCGATAGGGGTTAAGGCTGTGACAGCATCTACGGCAACGGTGGAAGAAATTTTCGATGCGGGAATTGCCCAATATAAAGCGGGGGCGGATGCGGCGGAGTTGATTCCCACCTTTGAAACTATTTGCCAAAAAGCTCCGAAAAGCGCGCCGGCCTGGACTTGCTTGGCCTGGTTATATCTTCTGGTTGGTAAGACCCAATCTGCCTATAAAGCTGCCCAAAAAGCGGTGAAACTCAATCCCCAAGATCCCCAGGCCCGGATTAACTTGGTTTTAGCCATGCTGGAGAAGGGGCAAAAAGGAGTTCGTGACCATATTGAACTGATCCAGCACATTATTATGGTGGTGCCTGAACTGCGCCAAGAAGTGACTGACAACATTCAAGAGGGATTGACCCGAAAACCAGATTGGGAAGCTTTGTTAAGAGTCCAGGCCTGGATTGTCGGTTAATTGGAGCCATAGAGTTATCCGATGCTAGAAGTTATTGGTCGCTGGGTGAACTGGGTCTTGGTTGCCAACAGTTTTCTGATCTTTTTCGGCTTTGCTTGGTTTGTGGTGGGACTCCTTGGTCGCAGTCTGGATATTCCCTTGGGGTTTGACCTGTGGCTGAGGCTATGGGAGCCATTTTTCACTCCTGCTCTGGGCCTGTTCATGGGCGGTGCAATTCTCAGCGGCATCTTAGGACAGGTTAAGAAGCGTTGGCCGGGTTCCTCGCAACCTCCGAAAGCATAGGTCAAGCTGGCTTGCAATCACGCGCTTCTAATATCAATAGCCTCTGGGCCTGGGTGTTGACAGAAACCTTGGTGCGCTTGGGCTTGAAAACGGCGGTGATTGCCCCTGGATCTCGATCTGGCCCGTTAACGGTGGCGTTGGCAGAACATCCAAAAATTGCCGCAATTCCGATCCTTGATGAACGCTCGGCCAGCTTTTTTGCCTTGGGGGTAGCGCGTCAATCCCATCAACCTGTGCTGGTTGTTTGCACCTCTGGGACTGCGGCGGCAAATTTTTATCCGGCCATTATTGAAGCCAGTCTTAGCCATGTGCCTTTGCTAGTGTTCACCGCTGACCGTCCGCCCGAATTGCGCGATTGTCATGCCGGCCAGGCCATGGATCAAACTAAACTCTATGGGCATTTTCCGCGCTGGCAAACGGAATTAGGCTTACCCAGTTTAGACATTGATCAGTTGACTTATTTACGACAAACAATCAACCAGGCCTGGTCAATGGCCCTGATGCCAACCCCTGGGCCAGTTCACATCAATATTCCCTTACGAGAGCCGTTAGCCCCAATTCCTGACTCTGAGACAGCAGTATTTTCTGAGACGGTGGATTGGTCAAGTTTTTTCCAGGCCCTCCAGCCACCCCAATTCAGTTATCTCATCCCCCAAGCTATTCCCTGGCCAACCTGGAGCCAAACCGAACGGGGGGTGATTATTGCCGGGCCTTGTCAACCTGCTGTTCCTAACGCCTATGCCCAGGCCGTGTTTTCTTTGAGTCAATGCTTAGGTTGGCCGATCTTAGCGGATGCTCTTTCGCCTGTGCGCCATTTTGCCAAAGAGTCTGCTGGAGTGATTAGTCTCTATGATTTGCTGTTACGGGATCAAGCCACAGCCCAGGCCCTGAGACCAGATCACGTGATTCAACTTGGCGAACTGCCCACTAGCAAACCCCTCAGAACCTGGCTAGGGAAGACAAATCCTGCCCGTTGGATTATTAGCCCCCAGCCCGATAATTTTGATCCCCTCCACGGGGCTTGTCAAACTCTGCGCTGTTCCCTAGAAACCCTCGTTAGTTTGATTCCTCAGTCTGAATCTCCCCAAGTCAGTTATGCCTATCACCAGGCCTGGATCAAAGCAGAAACTAGGGGACAGGAGAAACTATTAGAAACTTTTGCGGCTGTGGATTGGCTATGTGAACCAAAACTGGCCTGGTTCTTGTCCCAAACATTGCCGGCAGAAACACCGATTTTTGTCGCCAGTAGTATGCCCGTGCGCGATGTGGAGAGTGTCTTTCCAACCAATATCAAAAAATTTCAGTTCTTTTTTAATCGGGGCGTGAATGGTATTGATGGCACCTTATCAACCGCGTTGGGAGTGGCCTGGAACAATCAACCCACAGTTCTAATTACGGGTGATCTAGCTCTGCTCCACGACACTAATGGCTTGTTGCAGAATCGGTGGTTTCAAGGTAGTCTCACCATTCTCTTAATTAACAATCATGGCGGGGGAATTTTTGGTCATCTACCCATCCGCCAGGCCGAGCACGTTTTTGATGCCTACTTTGCCACGCCCCAACAGGTTAATTTTCAAAGGTTAGCCCAAGCCTACGCTGTTAAGCATCACTTAATCGGGGCCTGGTCAGAATTAGCCTCCCACTTAAATCCTTTACCCCAAACTGGAATTCATCTGCTTGAGGTTCCTTGCCTCCGGGAGCGAGATACCCAATGGCGACAGCAATGCCTATATCCCTTATTGAAGGAGGCCCTCGCTGTTGAGGAAGCAGCGGAGTAACGTTTTAATTATCCTACCCAAAGTGATTTACCATGAGCCACCCCCAACGCATTCTCCTTCAAACAACTCTTTTAGCTGGCGCGGCCGATGACTGGACTATCGAGACCTTTTCCTTGCTGCAAGATTTTCTCCGTACTGGCCTAAGGGAACCCGCTCTTGTGACTGCTCGCGACCGCCAACCCGATGCACAAGGGAATGATCCGGTCTTGAGCCAGCTTGATCGGCAAGATTTTGATCAGTTGTGGTTATTTGCCTTGGATGTGGGGGATGGTCTGAGTCCTGCCGATGCCGCCGGAATCAATCGGTTCCATCAACAAGGGGGGGGAATCATGGCCACGCGCGACCATCAGGACATGGGGAAGTCGTTAACTGGCCTGGACTATATCGCCCCCTTTCACTACTTCCACACCACCCAACCCGACCCCGACCCTGAACGCTGTTGTAATGATGACTGCCACACCCCGACCATTGCCTGGCCCAACTACCACTCAGGAGCCAATGGGGACTACCAAGACATTACCCCCACCCTGCCGATCCACCCATTACTCAAAAACCCAGACTCAGAAACCGGGATCATCCGTTATTTTCCGGCCCATCCCCATGAAGGCGCTGTTGGCTGCCCCTCCGAAACATCTCACGCCCAAGTGATTGCCACAGGAGTCAGCTTAGTTACAGGTCGCCCCTTTAATTTAGTCGTAGCCGTTGAAGGGACTGCACATCATGGCCGGGTAGTGGCTCAATCTACCTTTCACCATTTTGTCGATTACAACTGGGATCCTCATTACGGCTGTCCAAGTTTTGTGGCGGAACTGCCTGGAAATGGGATGATTATTAACCCTGATGCCCTAGCCGATATTTATGCCTATGTTAGGAATCTGGTGGACTGGTTAGCTCCCCAAGGCCAATAAAAAAAGCAGCCCGAAGAGACTTCCTTTCTTTCTTGTGTGGGGGCGGAGAATAGGATATTAGCCAGCTACGTTATTGTGCGGCTCAGGCCAAACAAATTTGCTGTTGATAAACATCTCAATTTCTAAACCCTAAAGAGTATTGGCGAGTCTAAGGAATAGGCCGGTTGTGATCTTTACTGCTTTCAAGTATGAAATTCACTCAGGCATCTTCACCCTTGAGTTTCATCACTAGACCCGTGGCCGCTGTCATTGGGATAGTCCCCAGGCCTGGCATTTTTGCCCATGCAACTTAAGATTTAATCAGTCAGGCCTTGCTTTAGCTCTATCGTCCCCTTGTTCCTCGGTCTAGGACATTTTATGAGTCAACTCCCGCCCCTACCGCCTCGGTTTAGTTTCAGTGGCCTGGCCATCCGCCGCCATATTGGCACATTGATGCTGACCTTAACCGTGATTGTTTTGGGGGTGTTCTTTCTCTTGCGCCTTCAAGTTGATCTGTTACCCTCCATTACCTATCCCCGAATTGGCTTACGGTTGGATGCCCCTGGAATTACCCCAAACGTGGCTGTGGAAGAAATTACCAAACCCTTAGAGGAAGCCTTAGCCCGCACCGATGGCATCGTCCAAATTTACTCCCAAACTCGGGAAGGACAAGTCAGTGTAGATTTATTTTTCCAACCGGGGGGGAGCATTGACCAGGCCCTAAATGATGCCACTGCCACCTTCAATCGGTCTCGCAATCAGTTGCCGGATAGTATTGAAGAACCCCGGATTTTTAAGTTTGATCCCTCCCAGTTACCTGTTTATGAAGTCGCTTTAACCTCAGATAGTCTATCGGGCCGAGAGTTGCGGGTTTTTGCCGATGAAGATTTGAACCGGGAATTGAGTATTGTCCCAGGGGTGGCCGGGGTTGATGTTGCGGGTGGGGCGACGGAAGAAGTTCGCGTCTTGGTGGATTTGGATCGATTACAAGCGGTGGGCCTGGGCTTGAATCAACTGTTGGCAGATTTATCCTCACGCAATCAAGATGTCGCGGGGGGACGAATTCGGGGCCCGCAAGCGGAAGCCTTGACCCGCACTGTTGGAAAATTTACGAGTGCTACAGCCGTTGAAGATTTTCCCCTCTCCCTGACCAACAATCGCCAAGTCTATCTCCATGATGTGGCCACCGTCATTGATGGCAGTGCTGAGCAGCGAGTCTTTGTCAGTTTGAATGGGCAGCCCGCCGTTAAGCTTAGTGTCCTCAAGCAACCGGAAGCCAATACGATTTCTGTCGTGGAAGGGGTCAAAAAACGGTTTGCCGAACTCCAGGCCAATGGCTTAATTTCGGCGGATATTACGATTGTCCCCGTCCTGGATGAGTCTATTTTTATTCGCAATTCCTTAAATAATGTGATCACCGCTGGGATAACCGGAACAGCTTTGGCCGCCTTTGCCGTCTTACTTTTTCTCGGCTCAATTCGGGAAACCCTAATTATTGTCCTGGCAATTCCCCTCTCGACCCTAGTGGCGATGTTGTTGATGGGGGTGTTTAACTTTTCCCTGAACGTCTTTAGCTTGGGAGGCCTAGCCCTTGGGGTGGGGATTGTGGTGGATAATGCCATCGTCATGCTAGAAACTCTCTCCCATACCCCAGCCAGTCAAAACCTCAGCCAAGAGCAGTTTATTGAAGAAGCCAAACGCCGCAGCCAAGACATTGAATCAGCCCTCGTGGCCTCCACCTTGACGAATTTAGTCGCGATCCTCCCCTTTTTATTGTTGGGAGGCCTGATTGCCCTACTGTTTAACGAGTTGATTTTAACGATTACCTTTGCGGTTGGGGCCTCCCTGATCATTGCTCTGACCGTAGTTCCCGCTTTGGCCTCCCGCCTATTAGCAATTCCGTACCGCAGTGGCCTGGGGCAAACTTGGCTGTTTCGGACTTTTAACCAGAAATTCTTAGGTGTCACTCAGCAATATCAACGGCTTTTGCAGTTTGTCCTGGCCTGGCGATTTGTTGTGGTTGTGGTCGCTGTAGTGGTACTCGGGGGGAGCAGTTGGGTCTTGGCGGGGCAAATTCCCCAAGAACTTTTACCCCGGATTAGTACCGGACAAGTCAACTTAATTGCTATCTTTCCTCCAGGAACGCCCGTGACCTTTAATCGGCGAGTCATGGCAGAGGTAGATCGGGTCCTGTTGGCCCAACCGGGAACTCAAGCCGTTTTTACCACATCCGGCGGGTCCCTATTTGCCAGTAATACCACCGCCAATTCCCAACGCAGTTCCGCCACGATTGTGCTGCAACCCGGTGTTAATCTTCCTGCTTACATTACCCAGGCCAATGCGGCAATTGCCCAACTCAACTTAGCCGGAGTCCGGGTTCGCCTTAGCCCAGGTCAAGTGCGGGGGATTATCTTAACCAATTCGCCCTTGCGTTCCGATTTGGATGTGGTCTTACGCAGTAATAACGAAAAAGCCTTAGCCCAGGCCGGTCGGCAGGTTTTAACAGCCCTAGATGAGAACGCCAAGCTGGCCCAATTTCGTCCCGATGGCGACCCCCGTCAACCCGAAGTACAAATCCTCCCCGACTGGCAACGGGCCACAGAACTGGGTTTATCGGCCCAGGCCATTGGGGCCACGATTCAAACTGCGGTGGAAGGCTTTGTGCCAACAGAAATGCAGCGGGGAGATCGCCTCGTGGATATTCGGGTGCAATTGGATCAAGATGACATAAATCAACCGGATCAGTTGGCCCAAATTCCCCTCTTTGTCCCCAATAATCGCCCGATTCGCCTTGGAGACATTGCCGAAATCAAAACTGGTCTAGCCCCGGCCGAAATTCGCCGCATCAATCAACAGCAGGTTTTCATGATTGCTGGTACCTTGGCAGAAAAGGCGAGTTTGAGTGCAGCCATTCAGGAGGTGCGGGAAATTATTCAAGGACTAGAGCTCCCTACCGGAGTCAGTGTTCTCCCCAGTGCAGCAGACCAGACCAATCAACAACTTCAATCGGCATTGGTGATCTTAGGGAGCTTGGCTGCCTTTCTCGTTTTCGTGGTCATGGCGGTGCAGTATAACTCTCTGCTGGATCCGCTTGTAATTATGCTCACCATTCCCTTAGCCCTATCTGGGAGCATCTGGGGCCTGGCGATCACGGGGACAGCGATTGGGGCCACGGTCATTGTTGGTGGGGTGCTATTGGTGGGGATTGTCGTTAACAACGCGATTATTCTCGTGGAGCGCGCCAATCAAATTTATGCTGAGGAAAACTGCTCGCGCCGTTTGGCCATCCTCAAAGCTGCCCCAGAACGGCTACGCCCAATTTTAATGACCACCATAACTACGGTGATTGGGATGTTTCCCTTGGCTTTGGGGATGGGAGAAGGGTCAGAATTTTTGCAGCCGTTGGGGATTGTGGTTTTTGCGGGTCTGGCTGTAGCAACGCTATTAACCCTGTTTATCATTCCCTGCTTCTATGTAATTTTGCACGGGCTTGGCCAGTCAAAACCTGAGATCGCGGCTGTACCCGGATCGGATGAGATCATGCCCCGTTCTCACTAATACCTAGAAATATTGCAGGCCCTCCAGAAATCATTTACGGTAGAGAGCATTTCCCAGCTAGGATAGCAACGTTAAGACAAAGTACACTTAACGGAATTCCATCTTAACTGAGGAGTAGACGTGAAAATCCTGATCTATGGGCTGAATTACGCGCCTGAAATCACCGGTGTTGGGAAATATACCAGTGAAATGGCAGAGTGGTTTGCCCAGGCCGGCCATCACGTAAAGGTCGTTACGGCTCCCCCCTACTACCCAAAATGGCGCATCTTTCCCCCTTATAAAAATCGTTGGACTCAAGAAATTATTGCTGGTATCCGTATTTACCGAAGTCCGCTCTGGGTTCCGGCCCAACCATCAGCCCTGAAACGCTTAATCCACCTGATGTCTTTTGCCGTGAGTAGTTTTCCGCTCATGGCCTGGCAGGCATTTAGGTTTCGCCCCCATATTGTTTGCTTGCTGGCACCGACTATTTTTTGTTTACCTGGGGCCTGGGTCGCGACTCGTTTGACGCGTGGTAAGCTCTGGCTTCATATTCAAGATTTTGAACTAGACGCGGCTCAAGGGTTGGGATTGTTGGCATCGGGGGGAGTCTTGACAAAACTCACGGCCTGGATGGAACGGAAGCTCTTGCAAGGAGCCGATTTAATCACTACTATTTCTGGACAAATGTATCAACGCCTAGTCCATAAAAAAGTAGCTGGCCCCAACACCTGGATTTTTCCAAATTGGGTCGATACCACTCTGATTTATCCTTTAGATGCTCCAAGTCCACTCCGCCAGGCCTGGGGGATTCCTGAAGATACTTTTGTAGCTCTTTATTCGGGGAGTCTTGGAGAAAAGCAAGGCCTGGAAATCATCTTAGAAGCAGCTAAACTTCTAATTGAGCAATCAAAAATTCAATTTATCATCTGTGGTGAAGGCTTTCCAAAGCAACGGCTGATGCAGCTAGCGGGGGAAGAGGGCTTAGACAATATTTTATTCCAAGATCTACAACCCCTGGAAGCACTGAATGACCTGCTGAATATTGCTAATGTTCATTTGCTCCCCCAGCGGGCCGATGTGGCAGATACCGTCTTACCCTCTAAACTGAAAGGAATGTTTGCCTCAGGGCGGCCCGTCATTGCCACTGCTCATCCGGGAACTCAGTTAGAAACCTATGTCAGCAATGGAGGACTAGTGATTGCACCGGAAAATCCAACCCTGTTAGCCCAGACCCTCGAGCAGCTATTTCATCATCCTGAATATTGTCAAGAACTGGGTCAAAAAGCCCGTCAATTTGCCCTCCAGGCCTGGCATCAACAAACGGTTCTTAAAGACTTAGAAACTAAATTAATTAAGTTTTCATTACCGAATCATAATCTTGGAAATAGTACTGAATTGGTCTCTGCCCCACCAAGCCCTCCATCAAATCATAGACCTTGTGTGAAACAGGGTGATGTCAATCAGTAAAAATTTTAGAGGTATTAATCTATAAACTATTTCCCAACTGGTGCCTGCTCAATCCTACATGGATGAAGCTATAGGAGGATATTATGATTTATAACCGTCATGGTTTTTTACAGAACAATGCTTCGCTGATTAGCCTTCTTCAGCAAGTCCTAGACCCATTTATCGCTATTCTGCTCATTAAATTCATTGACTTTTTAGTGGATGAGCCGAAGTCTATTGCTCTACATGATTGGTTCTTAATGATTATTAGCTTTTTGCTTATTATTGTTGCTTTTGACTTTGGTGGAGTTTACTATCGCTATCGGACAACTCCGATTTTTAATCGAATTATTAAGATATTCTTTTCTTGGTTTTTGGTACTTACGATACTCTCATTCATTGGCTTTATTACGAAGTCCTCAGACCTATTTTCCCGAACGGTTATCATTATTTGGGCTGTTTTAACGCCATTTGTAATTTCTGGGTTACACATCTTGGTAGGCTTATTTCTCAGTCGTGTGCGGGCCATGGGCTTTAATCGGCGCACCGCAATTGTGATTGGGATGAATTCAGCCAGTGCGGAGTTAGTCGATCGCTTAGGTCAAACCCCCCATATTGGGATTAATGTCAAAGGCTTCTTTGTCCATTCTCGCTTTCCAGAGTTAAGTGATCACCCCAGTGTGCTTGGTGATTTTAGCGATGTCAGAGATTACGTCAAGACTAAATTCCCTGATATTGTCTATATCACTCATCCTCTTGAAGATTCGGAAACAATTGCTAACTTAATTGAGCAGTTACAGGATACAACTGCTTGCGTTTACTGTATTCCTAATTCCTTAATTCTTAACCTCCTTAACTCGCGCTTGTATGAGTTAAATGGAATGCCTCTAATTGCACTCTGGGAAGTCCCATTTACCCAAGTTCAATATGCATTGAAACGCCTTTTTGATATTGGGTTTTCCTCAATCGCTCTGTTGTTCTGTTTACCCATTTTTGCGATTATTATTTTGGCAATTAAGTTGACATCCCCAGGCCCCGTATTTTTTCAACAGGATCGTTATGGACTGAATGGAAGGAAGATTAAAGTCTTAAAATTTCGGACTATGAGGGTGATGGAAAATGATCAAGTGGTGATCCAGGCCAAGCGGAATGATCCCCGTGTCACATCCATTGGCAAATTCTTGAGAAAAACGTCCCTAGATGAGCTACCCCAATTTATCAATGTCTTGCGGGGAGATATGAGTGTGGTTGGCCCGCGTCCCCATGCCGTTGCCCATAACGAACTATACCGGAAGAAAATCCAAGGTTATATGTTGCGCCATAAGATTAAACCTGGGATTACGGGCTGGGCCCAAGTCAATGGCTCCCGTGGTGAAACAGATACCCTCGATAAAATGCAAAAGCGCATTGACTATGATCTAGAATACCTGGATAACTGGTCTCTCTGGCTCGATATCAAGATTATTATTAAAACTGTTGCTGCCGTCTTTGCCCGTCAAAATGCCTACTAACCTTGCTAACACGAATTTGCTGCCCAGAGAGACCCGGTATTCTTCCCGAATTTCAATTGACTTAGGGCCAGTTTTAAGGCCATCTTGCTGGAATAATGCCTAAGGCTTAATGGTTCAGAACCGCCAGCGTAACCTTACAGTCCCAGATTGAGCCATATCCGAGACATATTCAAGGATTGTCTGATGGACAACAGTAACTCCAGAGTCAGTGTTTAAGCATTTTGGGCTTGGCAATATTAAGCTCGCCGAATAAGGCTTCTGTAATTTTTACCCTACCGAGATCATGAACTCTATTCCCCACGGGGGCTATCACTGGGATGGTTTTCATCAGCCATTTTTTGAAGGTTGGTACTATCGAATTACCTTACCTGACCCGGCCAGTTTTGCCTTTATGTACTCCATTCAACAGCCGGGGGGTGGGGCTACTCAGGTCTATGGGCCAGGGGAGTCCTACTTTTGTCGCTCTTTTCCGCATGTCACTACTTTTTGGGCCTGGTCTGACGCTTGGGGCCTGGGGCATACTGATACAGTTAACTTCCGAACATTGCTTAATCCCAGCCAGTTTTTTCGACAGGTTAACCAAGGTTACCAGGCCACAGACAGGCTTAACCAAGGACAACTCAAACACCCCAATGGTGAAGTTATAGCCCGCTGGCACTATGAAATTAAGCCGATTCAAACTTGGGGGCATCAGCAAGCTACGGCCGGCTGGTTATCCTACTTACCTCTTTATGATCCCGGATGGCAGGTGCTTCTAGCTCACGGGCTGGCTTCTGGCTGGATTCAATGGCAGGGAAAAACCTACGAATTTGACCAGGCCCCGGCCTATGCAGAAAAAAATTGGGGGCAGAGTTTTCCAACCCAGTGGTTTTGGATCCAGGCCAATGCCTTTGGGAACCATCCTGATTTATCCCTAACAGCGGCAGGAGGAGTCCGGCAAATCTTGGCCTGGGAAGAACCGGCTGGACTGATTGGGATTCATTTTCAAAACCAGTTTTATGAGTTTGCCCCTTGGACGGAAGCTCAACTGGCTTGGGAGGTTACACCGTGGGGGTCCTGGTCAATGACTGGGATCAGCAAAACCTATCGAGCCGAAATTACTGCCCATTGCCCTCATCCCCCCGCCAAGATTTTAGTCCCAACGGCGCAAGGAATGATCCCGGCCTGCTGGGATACCCTACAAGGGTTTTTAATCCTCCGGCTGTATGACCGAGACACCTTAATCTTTCAGGCCACCACAAAGCAAGCTGGCCTGGAGGTGGGGGGAGTGCCCTGGCCCACAACTTGGTCACATTTTCATTCAAAGGCTATGACTGAAGGAGCCGCTCTCGATCACTAAAACCCCTGGAAAATTTGGTTTTTCGATAGTTTTGGAACTGATTTAAGTCATCCCCTGAACCATTGGCCAGATTAGCTAGTCTTTCTGGAGACAAGGTTGACGACTCAGAGACTCAACCAGTTGTTGAACAGCAGCCCGCAGATCCCCCTTAACAGACTGGGGATCAAACCGCTCTCGAAGTTCCCCCCCTTCAAACAGGAGTAAGGTGGGCAGACTTTGGAGGCGATATTGACGGGCTAGGTGAAAATTCTCATCCGCATTAATCCGCACAACTTTCAGGGGAATCGTTCCATTGGCCTGGATTTGCTGGAGGATAGGTTCAATTAACCGACACAGCCCACACCAAGGAGCCCAAAAACTGACGACAACTGGCAAATGGGATTGAATAACTTCTTGATTAAAATTTATTTTACTAACAGATTTCACGACTCTGGCCCTAGTCTTAACCTGGGATCATGCTACCAGTGTATGGCGGATCCTGCACGGTAAAGCCAAGGATGGGCCCACCAGAGCAAACCAATAAAAATAGCCACGCCTACATAGGCTAGCTTGAAAAACTCCTGGATCATGAATGTCTGTCGCCTCTGCAAAATCGCCAAAAAAGGAATCACAGAAGTCCGCTCCTTGACCGCTAAAAAAGCCGGGCCATAACGGAGTTCAAGACGGCGATCCCCATGCCAAACCCCAAAACAATGGTGGGCAATCAAGCCCAGGGAGGTAATGAGAGTAAAGGAGGTTCCTAGCCAAAGAGTATGGGCCAGACACCAAATGACTTGCCCCCAGAGTTGGGGATGGCGGGTGACGCGAATAATGCCAGTTTCGTAGAGGTGAACCTGAGGTTTTTGAATGGCAGCGATTTCGAGAAGATTAAAGGTGGCTGGATAGAGAAATAGAAATGAGATGGCGGAAAGGATCCAGACCAGGCCAGGGATTCCGGGAACATTTTGAACTTGCCACAATTGCACCCCGTCATAGCGATGGGCTAAGAAATAACCAATCATGGCTACGGCTAAGGTAAGACTTACGAGGGCAAAGCCAACCCGATAAAGTCTTGCACCGACGCGTTTTTCCAGGCTCAGTCGTAATGCCGCCAGGCCACTATGGGCCATGGCAAACATGAGTAAAAAACCAACCATGATCCCCTGAGATGGGGCCAGCCATGTGTGTGTATAATCCACGATCCCGTCCAGGCCTGTCTATCAATAAGTGTCCTATGGCATCTTGGCAAATTTTAGCGAGATTGTGATCCGAATTGCCCAATACAGAGATCACTGAACTGTGAGATTTGGGACAAAAAGTTTGCTACTATTAAAATCCTGTGCCTCAGATTTCTGATTTGGAGAGATGGCCGAGTGGTCGAAGGCGCAGCACTGGAAATGCTGTGTGGGGCAACTCACCGAGGGTTCGAATCCCTCTCTCTCCGTACTTTCATCGTTGGGCCTGCTGAGAAGAAGATGCCAGGCCAGGTTTGCCGATGTCAATCTCAACAGAAAAGATTCTCAAGCATCCCTCAGATTCACGGGGCTAGGGTTAAGGATGAGTCTGTGATGCTAGAAGATTTTTATCCCTTGTGGACAGAAGTGCTAGTCCCATGAGTGATCAAGGTAGAGAATTTTTACGGTGCAGATATGTTTTCAGACTGGGGGGATGCTGGTCTAACTAGCCCATTGCACAGGGCAAACTGCTTGGATTCTAAACTTTTTTCTTGTTGCGGCCAACTTGGGTTCTGCGGCTAATATTGAGACGCTTGAGAGCTCGACTCACATCCTGCTGATTCAGATTATCTCCCCATAATTTTGCCAGTTGCGCTTGGGTCTTATCACTGTTTTTAAGCACAAAATCCTTAAACTTATCCAGATCTTTGATTTTTGGTTTGCGCCGTTGATGATGATAAGAGCGCGGTGCAAAAGAACCCGTTTCCAGATATTGGTTAATCCATAGATCAAGGGTATTGCGGTTAATATTCAGAGTCTTACAGAGTTGGGCCTTGACTGCTCCCTGAGCCACCGCTTCTATTGCTTTCTTGCGTAAATCTGCACTGTAAGCCATCTCTACTCTACTCATCTTGTTCTGTATTTTAGTAAATCATATTATGGCTCATTTATAAGTATGTAATATCATCGCTCTAGGACGTGGCCTAACCCAGAATGTTCTGACTGATAAAAACTTGAGCAACTCCAGCAGTAAAATACTTTTAAACTTGCACCTATCCAGTTCTAAATAGGTAACACCAACTCACTCCACAGGTGCAAGCCAATCCTTGGGTCTATGGGTCGCTCAAAATGGAGCAAAGACAACCAGGCCTTGGGGAATTGTTTTCATCGTCAGGGGTGTTGTCCCAAGAATTTCCCCATCAACAACAACTTTTTGGGGCGGATCAGTTTTAATCTCTAGGGTTTTGCCCCGCAGGCCAATGATGTCATCTCGGTTTGGGGCAACTTTGCGAATGGCACTGCCAAACAATTCCAAGAGAGAGTTAAATGCCTGGAGGCGATCGGCTGGCGCGACAATCGTAATGTCCATCAACCCATCATCCATAATCACATCTCCGGTTCCATAGGCCAGCACTGAGGTTATTGGAGCTGCATTGGCCACCGTAATCGCGGCCGCCGTAATCTCCGTTGTCTGTCCATCTACCACTAGCTCGGCCGTAAACGGGAACTGAGATTGAAATTGCTGCACCCCCGCCCAGATATAGGCCAAACTGCCAAAGCGATCCTTTACTTCCCGATTGGCCCGCTCCACCGTTTCCGCCTCAAAGCCAATTCCTGTTAGTAAAATCATGGTTTGTTTACAGACAGAATCATCCCCCCCCCTCACTTCACAGGCCGCAATATCAACTTGGCGAGTATGGCCTGCAATGATCACCTCACAGGCCGCAGGAATGATTCCCGGTAAACCCAAAGCCGAGCCAAAGGCATTAGCTGTCCCTGTGGGAATTACCCCCAAAGGAATATTCGTCCCAACCAGCGCGTGGGCAACGGCGGAAATAGTCCCATCGCCCCCTGCGGCTAAAATTGTATCCATTTCTGACTCCAGTGCTTGCTTGACCAGACTTTCAGCACTACTCGTCGGCGTTGTGGTTAAAACAGTGAGATGAAAATAGGGTTTCAGCAGACTCCGGATCTGTAAGAGAGTTTGGCGCGCATCCCCTTGGCCAGCCACCGGATTAAAAATCAAGCAAGCATGGGGGTAACGGGCCGCCTTGGTTAGGATAGCCCAGGCCGTGGCGGCATTGAGGGACAGGGGAATATCCTCACGGGCGCAATAGCGAATGATTAAGTCCATTTCCCCGGACTGTCCAGGCCAATAATCTCCCCACCAAAACACAGCGGTTATTTCTTGAGCGAGAATCTTAGCTGTAATCATAATCTCTGCCCCTTGTCCCACCTCTGGCAGAAACTCAATTCCAGGGCAAGCATGGAGGTGATCCGGCAGCAAAACCTCCAAATCTCGGGGAATCAAAAGGCGAAATCGTCTCAGAAAAACGGCATGGGCCTGGAGAAATTCTGCCAGTTCATGACGGCCACTGAGATCACAACCAAAAGCAAGGGTTGGCTGTGACATATCACCAGCGGGGTGGATTTAATTCATCAGGGTAAAGATCGTCATCTTCATCAGCAAAATCCTCTTCTTCCTCTTCCAGAACAGGCTGCATCAGAAAGACCCGCTCGGCTTCTTGATAGGTGAGCCATTTACCTGGTTCCCATAAAAAGGTCGGGGGATTTAAAAATCGTCCAAAGTACCAGGGGGGAGAAGTTGGTTGCGTAATTTCAGCCTGAACTCGGATCGGGGCAATGGGCCCATAGGGGTCGTCTCGTTCAATTTCAAGCCAGACTTTTTGGCCAATTAGGTCTTGGGGAGAGAACATGGTGTCGCTTTCACCTCTGGAATCACACAGGAGGAATAAACCCTCTCATACATTTAATTTACGTCTTGCCTCTTACCTCAATGAAGGAAGATTTCTATTTGTTAACGTCAAGCTTAACTTAAATTCATAACAAATGGGCATGACCCTGTTATCAGGCCTGCTACTGAACGATAGAAGGAATGCTCAATGTGGGGGGAACAAGGGAATGGTGGGGTTTAGGGGAGGTATGAAGCCGAATTAAGCGGGCTAAAGTAGATTTCAGTTGAGTACGGGGAATAATGGCATCCACAAACCCGGCCTGGAGGAGGTATTCCGCCGTTTGAAAGTCATCGGGGAGCTTTTCTCGTAAGGTTTGCTCAATCACCCGTCGCCCAGCAAAGCCAATAGTGGCCTTGGGTTCAGCCAGAATAATATCGCCGAGCATGGCAAAGCTAGCCGTGACTCCCCCGGTTGTCGGATGGGTTAAGACGGGGATGTAGAGTAACCGGGATTCTCGATGCCGCTCCAAGGCTGCGGAGGTTTTAGCCATTTGGACTAAACTCAACATTCCCTCTTGCATCCTGGCTCCACCGGAGGCACAGATAATAATCACGGGGCGATTATCTCCGGTTGCCCGTTCAATCAGGCGGGTAATTTTCTCGCCGACCACGGATCCCATACTGCCACCCATGAAGCGGAAATCCATCACCCCTAAGGCAACAAGTTCACCTTCAATTTTCCCTAACCCCGTTTGCACCGCATCTTTTAGCCCCGTCTTGGCCTGGTATTCCTTGAGGCGATCTTGATAGGGTTTACGGTCTTTGAACTGGAGCGGATCACAACTGACTAGCTGTTCATCCAGGGTTGTCCAAGTGCCAGGATCAATGAGTTGACGAATGCGCTCATCGCTAGTGACACGGTTATGGTGGTGACATTCAGGGCAAACCATTTGATTGGCCCGTAAGTCCTTGGTGTAGGTCATCACCCCACAGGCCGGGCACTTACTCCAAAGACCATCGGCGATTTCCCGTTCTTGTTGGGTGGCGGGTAAGGGGGCATCTTTCTTGCGGTTGGCAAACCAATCAAAAAGTGACATATCTGAAGGGGAGTTCTCCGTAAAAGCAAATAGAGTTTTTTTCTTAATCTTGACCTGACCAGGCATCAACATCAGTTGAAGGATTCCTATTGATGGACATCACCGGCCTCTTAATTCGTCAACTAAACATTAAGCAAAAAAATAGTTTTTAAGTTTTACTTATCATCTCACTTTGTTGCGAGATTGCAATATTGTATCCCCAAAAGCGAGTCAACCTAAGAAAACCCTTAAGAAACATAACCAGGCCCGGACGCTCCTAATCCCCTGATTTATGATGAAATAACGACTCTGTTGGCCAGATTTAGACCTCACGCTCCCCTGACGATCATGACCCATTCTGCCTTCCGCCCCCTGCGACTGCGCTTTCCCCTCTGGCGTTATCTCAACCAACCCCTTGGGCTACCAGGCACATTTCTCAACCCCCATCGCTTTTGGCAATTTTATCAATATTCCCATTTGGAGCGATGTTGGCGGCAGGATTGTCCTTCCTTTGGGGATACCTCGGAACACCATTGAGATTCCTGGTCTTAACTGCGTCCTAGGGCGGCCATTGATGCATATTTGGGACAGCGTGAATCCTTCAGGACGATTCTCAATCCCCAGATCAAGCCAGACTCCCCGGATCAAGGAAGTCGGTAGGATGGGGAATGGATCCATCAGCAACCCTAAATCTTGTATGATTAGGAATTATTGAACGCTATTCCGACCGGGATTGAGGAATTTTTATAATCCTTGTTCCGCAGAATAACGACAACTCGCAATCCTGAGGATGCCCCTCCGACTGCCCACACTATCGCAATTGCTACTCTTCTATGGCTCCATCTCCTGCAACTGACCTTAAGCCCTACAAACCCTCTAAAGTTGAAACCCTCAAGGAACGGAGCAATCACCTCCGCGAGCCTGTGGCCAGGGAACTACTTCAGGATACGACCCACTTTAGTGAAGACGGGATCCAAATCCTCAAATTTCATGGCTCCTATCAACAGGACAATCGCGACAACCGGGTGAAGGGCCAGGAAAAAGACTATTCCTTTATGCTGCGAACCCGGAGCCCAGCCGGCTATATCCCTCCCCAGCTCTATCTAACCCTGGATCGACTAGCGGATGAATATGGCAATAGCACGATTCGGGCCACCACCCGCCAGGGCTTTCAACTCCACGGGATTCTGAAACGCAACTTAAAAGCCACCATTGCTGCCATTGTCAAAAATATGGGGTCAACCCTGGGGGCCTGTGGTGATGTGAATCGGAATGTGATGGCCCCGCCCGCCCCTTTTACGAATCGTCCCGAGTACCAACTGGCTTACGACTATGCCCATCGAATTGCTGATTTACTCACCCCACAAACAGGAGCCTATTACGAAATTTGGTTGGATGGGGAAAAGGTCATCTCCGCCGAAGAAGCCCCAGAAGTGAAAGCAGCCCGGCAGAGAAATGGCAACGGCACTTTAATTCATGACGATGAAGAGCCGATCTATGGCACTCAATATATGCCCCGGAAGTTTAAGGTGGCGATGACCGTGCCAGGGGATAACTCCATTGATCTGTTTTCCCAAGACTTGACGCTGGTGGTGATCGCCGATGATCGGGGCAAGCTCAAGGGCTTTAATATTTATGCCGGTGGGGGCCTGGGGCGCACCCATAACAAGGAAGAAACCTTCGCTCGGGCTGCTGATCCCATTGGCTATGTGGATGGAGCCGATGTGTATGATCTGGTCAAAGCAATTGTCGCCACCCAACGGGATTATGGGGATCGCCAAACCCGCCGACACGCCAGACTGAAGTACTTAATTCACGATTGGGGAGTGGCTAAGTTCAAGGCCAAGGTGGAGGAGTATTTTGGGAAACCCCTGCAACCCTTCCGTGAACTACCACCGTTTCAGTATGAGGACTTTTTAGGCTGGCAGGAACAGGGAGATGGACGGTATTTCTATGGGCTGTCCATTGCCAATGGCCGGATTTGGGATCGTCAGGAGTTTCGCTTAAAAACGGCGTTGCAGAAAATCATTGCCCACTATAACTTGCCGATGCGGGTGACTCCCCACCAAAATGTGATTCTCTGTGACATTGAGCCGCAAGATCGGGGAGCGATCCAGGCCCTGCTTGATGATCATGGGATTCCTCGCTTAGAAGCCATTGATCCCCTCCAACGCTATGCCATGGCCTGCCCTGCCTTACCCACCTGTGGTTTGGCAATTACAGAATCGGAGCGGGCTATTCCCAGTGTTTTGGCCCGAATTCGGACAGTCATGGATCGGGTGGGGCTTAAACAGGAGCATTTTGTGATTCGGATGACGGGTTGTCCCAATGGTTGCGCCCGGCCCTATTTAGCGGAATTGGGATTTGTGGGCATTACCCCAGAAACCTACCAACTCTGGTTAGCGGGCTGCCCGAATCAAACCCGATTAGCTGAAACTTTTATTGAAAAGTTACCAATTGCTGAACTGGAAGCCACCTTAGAACCCTTATTGGTGTTTTATCAGAAGTCACGCTTAACCCAGCCTGGCCTGGAGAGTTTTGGCGATTTCTGCCATCGAGTCGGATTTGCAGCGTTACGGGAGTTTATCAGTACCTATCAACCTCTATCCCAGGCCAAGGGGCGGCGGTATCGGGTGGATGTGCGAGACGACCAATATCAACACCTTAAGGATTTAGCCCATCAGGAAAATAAATCTATTGCAGCCATTACCCGGGAGGCGATTGCGGCCTATTTGCGTCATCACGCCTAGATGCAGGTGGTGGGAGTGCCAACTTACATCTATCTACATGGCTTTGCCTCAGGCCCGAAGTCTGCCAAGGCGGTGTTTTTCCAAAGAAAGTTTGAGACTCTGGGGATACCGCTCCTGGTTCCGGACTTAAACGAGCCAGATTTTAGCCAGTTAAGTTTGACTCGCAATATTGCCGCAGTTGACAGGCTCTTTCCTCCTTTGCCCCAACCAGTGGTGTTAATCGGCTCCAGTTTTGGTGGTCTCACCGCGGCCTGGGTAGCCCAAGAACGGTTGCAGGTCAAGCAGTTAATTTTATTAGCCCCGGCGTTTGAATTTGCCCAGGCCTGGTTGCCCCGTTTAGGGGATCAATTCTTCCAATGGCAAACCCAAGGCTATCTGGAGGTGGAGCATTACGCCTATGGTCAATCCCGGCCCCTGAACTATGGCTTTGTTGAGGATCTCCAGGCCTATGATGAAGGACAACTAACCCGCCCAGTCCCAACCCTCATTTTTCATGGAGAGGCGGATGAGGTGATTCCAGTTTCAGCAAGTCAACGCTATGGACAAAGTCGTGCCTGGGTTGAGTTACAGGTACTTAGGGAAGATCACGGCCTGACGGAGAACTGTGAGGATATTTGGCAGACGTTGCAGATTAAAAATATTCTAGGCCGGCCATAAGCCGAGATGGGGATGAGTTACCTCAAGAATTAGTGCACGAATCTTACGAATCTCTCCCTAGGCTTTGATCGGACGCACGGCCTGGCGCGAAAATCCATGTTCTTTGAGTTCCTGCTGGAGCTTAATGGCATTTTCAACCCGATCTACAAACATCACCCCAGTTAAGTGATCAATTTCATGGAGAATGGCCCGTGCCAAGAGTTCTGTGGCATAAAGCAATTGGGGCCGACCCAGTTCATCTTTGTAAGCGACTTCGATCATGACGGGGCGTTTAACATCTAAATAAACTCCCGGAATACTCAAGCAGCCTTCCTCCGCAACTTCTACCTCTTGGCTGACCTCTTTAATGACCGGATTAATCAAAATTAAGGGTGGGTTGGCCGCCTCGTCGGGGTTGATATCCACAACAATTAACTGCTTATTGATCCCCACTTGCGGAGCAGCCAGGCCAATACCGGAGGAGCTATACATGGTTTGGAGCATTTTCCGGGCCAATTGGCGTGTGTCTTCATTAACCTGAGTAATCCGCTTGGAGCCTTGCCGCAACACCTTATCCCCTAAGAAATGGAGTTCAAAGGGAGGATTTTTGAGTTTGGTCTTGGCAACTTGGAGTGGGGATGTGGTTAGGCTGGCCATGAAAAATTATGAAGACTATTTGAGAACGTTTAATATAATTCTATCCTATGGTTTCCTGCACGCTGCTGGGCCTGGGTTGGGGTTTTATTCAGCCTCTTGATGCCCTAGATAATTTTTCCCTTTGGCAGATTGGCAACCTATGGCGAGTCTTTCCTCAGTTTCTCCGCTTCTTGTCCCTGGCTCCAGGCCCCTCTCTGCGGGGGTTTTTGTTTGTTTAGAATGGCATCCCCAGGCCGGTGGTCATGTCAAATGTTGGGAACGCTATGCCCAGGCCGCGACGAATTTTCCTGAGCTAGTGGATGTGACGGTCTATTTCCTGGGTCAAACAGAAGAAGTTGTCACAATTGCCCCAAATGTCCGCTATCACCTCTTGCCCCCCCAATTCAGCACCGGCCAACTCAAGTTTCTCCAACAGGGAGCCGGGGATACGGATCTCTGGCCCAGTCACACCCGCCTAAGGGAATTTTTGCCCCAACATGATGTTTTTCAAACCACAGACACCTTTAGCTTTGCCCAGGCCGCCCGCCGCTATTGCCAAAAAACAAATCGCCCCCTACTGACCTGTTTGAATACGGATTTACCCCTGTTTACCCAAGTCTATTCCCGCGACATTATTGGTCGTTTCTTGGGGACGGAGGGGTTACGGGGCTATCTGGGCAGGTTGTTGTTGGAGCAGTGGCAGTTGGATCAACGCTTGGGAGAAGATGCCCGTAAAAAGTTAAAACGCTTTTGTCAGGCCTGTGACCGGATTTTAGTCTCTCGCCAAGCAGATTATGATTGGTTGACTAGTTTCTTACCCCCAGCGCGGGTGAGTTGGTTTCGTTTGGGGTTAGATCGGGAGTTATTTCATCCCAGTCGGCGCAATTCAACCCAATTTCGGCAACGGTTTCAGATTCCCCCGGATGTCCCAGTGTTGCTCTTTGTCGGCCGGGTAGATGCCAGTAAAAAGGTCATGGTGATGGCTGAGGCGGCGCGGGTACTCCTAGATCAGGGTTATGATTTGCACGTTTTTGTGGCGGGGGCGGGGGGGCAAATGGCTGAGGTGAAAGCATTACTGGGAGACAAGGTAACTTTACCAGGAGTCTTAGCCCAAGAAACCCTGGCCCAGGTCTATGCCAGCAGTGATATTTTTGTCTTTCCCTCGGAATCGGAGACGGGGCCAAATGTAGTTGTGGAAGCCCGGGCGGCCGGATTACCCGTGGTCATTTCGGGGTTTGACAATGGGGCCCGGTTTATTCAACAACCCGATGAAGATGGCCTGATTGTGGATAGTCGGGATGCCCAGGCCTGGGCCGCAGCTATTTTACCCCTCTTGATTCAGCCAGAACGCCGACAGCAGATTGGGGACAAAGCCCATCAAATTACAGCCGCCACCTATTTAACTTGGGCTGAGACCTTTGAACAAGATGTCCTCGGGGCCTGGTATCAACTAGCGGGGCGGAAAGCAACCACCTAGAGAATTTCTCCCCCAGGCCACCCGCACGGGGTACAATACAATTTCGGTGAACTTGCGGCCTATTCATGATTTCCAGTAACGATTTTCGCCCCGGTGTCAGCATTGAATTAGATGGTTCGGTTTGGCGGGTGGTTGAGTTTTTACACGTTAAACCGGGTAAGGGGTCTGCCTTTGTCCGCACCAAGCTCAAAAATGTCCAATCTGGGAATGTGGTCGAGCGGACGTTCCGGGCTGGTGAAACAGTTCCCCAGGCCAACATTGAAAAAAGCACCATGCAACACACCTATAAAGATGGGGATGACTTTGTCTTTATGGACATGGAAAGCTATGAAGAAGCCAGCCTCAGTGCCGCTCAGATTGGGGATCGAGTCAAATACCTGAAGGAGGGCATGGAGGTGAATGTGGTCCGGTGGGGAGCCCAAGTTCTAGAAGTCGAATTACCCAATTCTGTCGTCTTAGAAGTTGTCCAAACGGATCCAGGCGTAAAGGGAGACACCGCCACCGGGGGGACAAAGCCGGCCATTGTTGAAACCGGGGCCCAAGTGATGGTGCCATTATTCATCTCCATTGGCGAACGAATCAAGATTGATACCCGCAGTGATGCCTACTTAGGCCGGGAGTAAAAGAAACACCGTGGAGCTAGACCTAAACCAACTCCGGGAATTAGTCACCATTCTCAACCAAACGGACATTACCGAGTTGAGCCTGAAAAGCGGTGATTTAGAACTGACTCTTAAGAAAGGCACGATGGTTGTGGCTCAGCCAATCCTGACCAGTACATCAGCCCCTGTAACGTCTCAAACCTCTGTCCCCGCTCCCGATGTGGTATCGGCTCCTGAACCCACCCCTCCCCCCCAGGCCCCGAAAAAAGGAGCCGAGATTAATTCCCCCATGGTTGGAACCTTTTATCGGGCCCCGTCTCCGGATGATCCGCCTTTTATTGACGTGGGGGATAGCGTTAAAAAAGGACAAGTCGTCTGCATTATTGAGGCGATGAAACTCATGAACGAAATTGAAGCCGAGAGTAACGGGATTGTCACCGAAATTTTGGTGCAAAATGGCGAACCTGTGGAATTTGGCCAGGCCTTGATCCGCATTAATCCAAGTTAATTCAGTTCCTCAATACGGCTCATCTGAATAAGACTAGGTTAGCCACTCAACCCGGCCAGGAGTCTAATCTCTAAAACCGCTTTTGCTGACCTCATTGACAACTTCCCTTAAGCCGGTATCCTAGGCCATAGACTGTCTCAATTAAATGGTCATCGCCAAAGGCTGTTATTTTTTTGCACTGTAGGCGAACCTGAGCCGCAACAACATTACTGGTGGACTCCGAGGCCATGGCCCAAAGTTGGTTTTTGATTTGTTCGCTACTGCGGATTTGTTGTGGATGTTTCATAAAATATTCTAACAATTGAAACTCTTTAGCTGTTAAGGGAATGATCATGTTGATCTCGGAATTCGGATTATGAATTAAACTAGCCGTAGCATAGTCAAGGGTCAGTTCGCCCACGGTCAAGGCCTGGGGTTGAAATTGGGGTACGCGCCGTTGTAAAGCTCGCAGACGCGCTAAGAATTCCGACATTGCGAAGGGTTTGACTAAGGAATCATCCGCCCCGGCATCCAGGCCAATAACCCGGTCACTAATTTTACTTTTGCCGTCAGGATCAGGATGGGTAATGGATTGTTTTGCTGCCGTAGGCGCTGACAGAGTTCGATGCCGCTGAGTCCTGGTAATAACCAATCAAAAATCGCTAAGGTATATTCTGTCCAAGGATAATTAAGAAGATTCCAGGCCTGGTTCGCATCTTGAACCCAATCAACGATGATGGTTGCCTATTGATTCTTAATTTTGATAGAGATACCTAATCGGCCAAACTCTAAGAACCCACCCGCACATCCACCACTGTCCCACGGGCATTGTAGTTGGGGTTGTCTAGCTCTACAGGAGTCCCTACCTTGACATTACTATTCCCTAAAACCGGGCCATTGGCCGTAACTTGCCCTTTCCCGATCAGGGTTAACAAGACATTGCTACTAAAGGCCATTTCTGGGCGGGGATCCGGTAAGGCCTTGACGGAGCCATCGGGTTGAGAAACGGTAACGGTACGGGGTAAATAATCAACGGTTTTGATATCCACTTGCCCATAGGGTTGGTTACGGATAATAAAGTTGGCTTTTTCCCCAGGCCTGACAATGGCTTTTGCATCCCTAGTTCCCAGGCCAATCACCAGCACATCCACTTCAATCGGCTTACTTGCTGCAACTTGGGCAATGGAAGTTCCAGATTTACCGGGTACAATCAGCAGGCCAATCACCACTAACAGTAAGACCAGGCCAGCCCCAACATCCAAAACACTTAACTTGCCAAATAATCGCCCTTGGGAATCAATTAACGCCATCCATTTGCTCTCAACTCACCGGCATGGGGATCTGTGGAACCGATTAAACCTTGCCACATTTCCACACACCAGTCAGCCTATCACGATGTCACCTACCCAGGATGAGGAGAACCAACTGGAACATTCCCGAAAGGGCCTTAGTCTGGAAACAAAGAGATTTCTGTGATTAACCCCGTGCCTATCACGCCTCGCCAAAGTCGCTGGTTTATTCGTGTGGCCGCGCTGAGCTTAGCCCTGAGTTTCCTGCTCCATCCTCTGACTACCCAGGCCCAGAGTGTGCTGGATCGCATTTTATTTCAAGGCATTCAACTCCTCCAGGTGTCTAATATTTCGCCGCAGCAGGAAGTAGCTATTGGTAGCCAAATTAACCAACAAATGCTCCGTCAAGGGATGCGAGTTAACAGTAATCCTCAACTACAGAGTTACATTAATCAAATTGGCTCACGCTTAGTGGCAGTCACAGAGCGCAAAAATATTCCCTACACCTTTCAAGTCATCAATGACCGGGCAGTTAATGCCTATGCCACAATGGGGGGATTTGTTTATGTCACTACAGGGTTAATTGCCACAGCTGAGAACGAAGCAGAATTAGCCGGAGTAATGGGGCATGAAATTGGTCATATTGAACAGCGTCACGTGATTCGCCAAATGCAGCAAACCCTCTTGGCCCGTGGCCTGTTAACGGCTGCCGGATTAGATCGAGATCAGGGGGTGATGATGGCCACAGAATTAGCCTTTCGGCGGCCCCGCAGTCGGCAAGATGAACTAGAAGCGGATCGGGTTGGCCTCATTCTCTTAGCTCGGAGTAACTATGCCACCGTTGGGTTACCCTCATTTTTAGTTAAATTAGCTCGCAATCCAGCACCACCTGCAATTCTTAGCACCCATCCAGCCGCTCGGGATCGGGTCATCATTGCTGAACGATTAATTCAATCTGGCATTAACAACAACTGCCCAAATACCCCCCAAGACCCGGCCTGTGGACTAAACAGTTCTATCTACCAGCAAGATATTCGCAGTCGCCTAAATTAAGGTTGACAAGGTTTACTGGATTAACTTAACTCAGTCCCTTTGGGCGGCCAAGGGTCCTCATGTTGATCATGATTGGGTTCTGGCTGCTCAAGATTAGGATCAGGAGCTAATTCTCCCCCTACTTCCACTTGAATATCCTGAGGCTGAGGTTCAAGAGTAACAGATTCGGCAGGAGGCTCATGAATAGGCTCAGGCTTGACGGCTATAAATTTAATGGTTAGTTCAGGCTCAACGTTTACTGATTCAATAAGTGGTTCAGGAGTTGCCTCAGGCTCAACAGCTATAGATTCAACAGGTGGTTCAAGAGTTGGTTCAGGTTCAACGCCTACCGATTCTATTGGGGGCACATCCGCTTCAGCTAGGGTTTCTGTCACTACATCTGTGATGGTTTCTTCAAATTCTGCCAGGTCTGGCTCATTGACCTTAGCTTGGGTTGGGGAGTCAGATTTTGGGGTGGGTAGAGGAACTTTTTTGATCACCCCTTGAAACTGCCCCTTGAGCTTATCTAAATCAACTTTGCTGACCCAATCGGAAATTTGTCCGGCAATTTTGCTGGTGGGAACTCCATCGCTCTCTGACTTTTGTCCAGGCAGAACAGATTTAATTGCTTGCCAGAGTTCTTGGGCCTGGGAGTCATCAGTTTTGAGCTTAGGATCCGTAAGTTGTCGCCGGTAGTTAAAACTTTGCCAGGCAAACCAGAAAATCAGGACAACTGCGGCAGTTTCTCCAAGGAGCAATCCTCCCCGCAACCGATCCGCATAGATCCACAGGGTCAGGGCAAAAAATAAGCCAACACCACTGAGGATCAGATCATTTTTGCGATGTAACTCTGGAAAAAAGAAGGCGGTTAGGTACAGGCCAAAGCTACCAACGGCAATGGCCCAGGCCAGCAAATAGGTCAACATTCCCTCATCGTCCTCTGTGACAACGGTGTGTACCAAATAAGCTCAACCCCTACCTTATCACCCCACGCGGGGCCTGGATGAACCAATAGCCAGGAGTCCAATGGGCTGATTTGCAATTCTTAATGACCAGATTGGGCAGGAGTCAGTAGGGGTGCGGCCTGGAGCAGGGTTTGGGTATAGGGATGTTGGGGCTGTTGGAAGATCGTTTCGGTTAGCCCCATTTCAACAATTTGCCCGGCCTGCATGACCGCAATTCGATCACAGAAAAACCGGGCCACCGCTAAGTCATGGGTAATAAACAAGTAGGTTAAATTAAACTCGGCTTTGAGGTGCTGCATTAACTCCAAAACTTGGGTTTGAATATGGGCATCGAGCATACTCACCGGCTCATCACAGATCACTAGTTGCGGATGGGTAATTAAGGCCCGCGCGATCGCCACCCGTTGGCGTTGACCACCGGACAGTTCCTTGGGATAGCGGGCAAAATAGGTTTCCGGAGGGACTAATTCAACTCGCGCCAAAATATCTAACACTCGTTCTTTGGCTGTTTTTGGGGTTCCCAGGCCATGAATCAAGAGCGGCTCTAACAGGTTTTGGCCAACGGTCATCAACGGATTCAAACAGGCATGGGGATCCTGAAAAATCATCTGGAGTTCGCGCCGGCGGGGCCGCATTTGTCGAGGCGTGAGTTGGGTTAAATCTTCCCCGTGAAATTGCACCTTACCCCCAGTCGGTGTGACGAGTTGGAGAATGGTTCTGGAGAGGGTACTTTTGCCACATCCCGATTCCCCGACCAGGCCCAGAGTTTCCCCCGCATAAATGTCGAGAGTAACCCCATCCACAGCTTTGATGAAATGGGGAGCTTGGCCAAGGAGTTGGGCAATCGGGTTCGGAGCAAGGGTGTAGTGGCGTTCCAGGTGATCCAAACTCAGTAGCACTGGAGTATCCGTATCTGGCGGGGCCGGGGGAGTTTCGGGGGTCTGGTGCATCCGGCGGGCGGCATTAAGGAGGGCCTGGGTATAGGGTTGTTGGGGGTTGCTGAGAATTTCGGTCGCGTTGCCCTGTTCGACAATTTGCCCCTGATTCATCACCGCCAGCCGTTGGCAATATTTACCCACCAAAGCTAAATCATGGGAAATCAATAATAGGCCCATTTCTCGTGCTTGGCACAGTCGAGTCAGTTCTGTCAAAATTTGGGCGGCCACTGTGACATCAAGGCTTGTGGTGGGTTCATCGGCAATGATTAAGACCGGCTCCAACAGCAAGGCTAGGGCAATCGCGACCCGTTGACGCATCCCCCCGCTAAATTCATGGGGATATTGATCCATGCGGGCGGCGGGAATTTTGACGGTTTCTAAGGTGGTCTTAATTTTGCTGAGTTTTTGGGTTCTAGAGAGATGGGGTGCATGGGCCTGGAGGACTTCCCAACAATGATCCTTGACCGTCATTAAGGGATTGAGTCGCGTCATCGGGTCTTGAAAGATTAAGCCAACTTGTTCCCCCCGCCACCGTTGTAAGGCTCGTCCCCTTAAGGTCAGGATATTGCTACCATCCACCCAAATGCTGCCTCTAATTTGGGACCCTGGGGGTAACAACTGCAAAATAGCTCGCCCAATGGTTGATTTGCCACAGCCCGACTCCCCCACCAGGCCCAGGCATTCTCCCCCTTGCACTTGCAAAGAAACCCCAGCCACTGCTGCCCGTAATTCAGGATTAATCGCCCTGGGATAAGCAATGGATAGGGTTTGGAGTTCTAATCGGGTGTTACTCATCCACTAACAGTACCGGACAAACGGATACAGGGAAAGGACGGCAGCGTTAGTTTCAAGTTTAGGCGGTTGGCTCAATCCGGGCGTAAAAGACCCCTTGGATTTTCATTTCTTTGGCTTCGTGGGCCCCAAGGTCATCATCGGATAGTTGCTCACTCAAGAACGTCCCAGCAATTTCCCCTGTGCGCCCATCCACTTTTGAGACTTCCAGGGAGATATTCCCTTTGCTCAACCCAAACCGCTTGACATTGGCCTTGAGCAACTCTTCACTATCGGCTTTGTTGGGAATTGCGACGGCGTTGTCATAGCCAGTGGTTAAGCCCCGCCCTTTCGGATCGAGAAAGTTAGAGGTGCGGTAAGACGGAACGCTATATTCTCCCTTGAAGTCCGTAGAAGTAGTAATGCTGGTGATGTTGGGTTCGGTACTGGCAACGAGATTTTTCACAGAAAATAGGAACGGAACCCGCTCGCCACCGGGCATTTGCACCGTAATGGCCTGGAAGTCAAACCCATCTTCTTCAATAAAGGTTAAGCTGCCATCACTATTGATAGTCAGAGAACCCATAACTTGGTCAAGACTTGAAGTTTTGCGAGTTACCAGTTTTGTTGGGACAAATTCAGCGACTTGCCGTTTGTTTTTCGGTTCTTCTTTGACTAAAAAATTTGTGGGTTGCAGACAGAGATCCTTGATGGCGTAGGATTTGGTCGGATCAATTCCATAGGCCCCCCGAGCCGAATCATCCAAGGTGGGGCAATTGTTGGCCAGGCCAGTCCCGACAATATCGTCATAGGTTACACCCTGTTTCGCAGCCAAGGCTGAACCACTCCAGGTTACAAACCCGAAGCACAGCAGGCAAAAAGCAAGTATTAAAGCACGGTATCTCATGATTAACCTCAGAAGTCAAAGCACAGCAGATCATCAAGCACGTCAAAAGTCATAAATAAGTATGGGTTAAATTTTGACCGCCCAGGCCAGGGCCCTTCGGATAAAAATAAGTCCCAAAATGAAAAATAAGGTGCAAGTTGCCTCATTCAACCCTTGATTATACGAAGCATTGAGATCCCCAGGCCCCTTTTGTTGCGAAAACCTACGGAGATTAGCTGCCCTAGGATACCTGTATGCCTGAAATTCCTTATCAAGTTCGCCGTTTTATCCCTGCCGATGCTCCCCAGATTGCCCAACTTTTCCATGACACCATCCATCGGATTAACGCCCAAGACTATTGTCCCGCCCAACTCCAAGCCTGGGCCCCCGATGATCTACATTTTTGTGATTGGGCCAGCCGCTGTGGAGCCAGAATAACTTTTGTTGCCATTGATCCAGCCCCCGACCCGGCCATGGCATTGGACAAGATTATTGGCTTTGGGGAACTGGAATCATCGGGCCACATCGGTTGTTTTTACGGCCATTGGCAATATCAACGGCGGGGAGTGGGGCGGTTACTCTATCAAGCCTTAGAACATGAAGCCATAACCCGGGGCCTGGAGAGTTTAGGAGTTGAAGCCAGTATTACCGCCCGCCCTTTTTTTGCCCGGATGGGGTTTAGTCTCCTTGAGGAACAACAGGTTTTTTGTCGGGGCCAGTGGCTTTTGACCAATCGGATGTTTAAGTGCCTGACTCGCGCTTAAGAGTAATGCTATAGTTTGGGGTTATTGTTACCCGTTTATGTGGTGAGTTGGAGTAAAGCAGCTATGGCTCAGTCAGGGTTTTGGGGATGTAAGTTCGGGCTTGGCCTGGGGGCATTGTTGGTACTTGCAACCCTAGGGGCCTGTGATACGGCAACTCAAACGGGTAGCGATGGTGGAGCAACAAATAGCGGTTTACGGATTGGCTCCCTACTTCCCTCTACGGGCGACCTTGCTTCTGTGGGACAACCCATTGTGGATACTGTGCCCCTAGTGGTCGAAACCGTGAATGCCTGTGGGGGGGTGAATGGTCAACCTGTTACCCTGATTGCGGAAGATGATCAATCTAGTCCGGCGGCAGGGGCCGAGGCCATGACCAAACTGGTGGAGGTGGACAAGGTGGCGGGGGTAGTGGGTTCCTTTGCCAGTGGTGTCTCCAATGCGGCGGTGGATATTGCGGCCCGGGGTAAGGTGGTCTTAATTTCTCCGGGGAGTACCAGCACTCTCCTCACAGAACGGGCGGCCAAAGGAGACTTTAATGGCTACTGGGCCAGAACGGCTCCTCCCGATAATTACCAGGCCGTGGCCTTGGCCCAATTAGCTTACGATCGGGGGTTACGAAAGGTTTCTACTGTGGTGATCAATAATGACTACGGCCGTAGTTTTGAGAAGGAATTTGTCACAGCCTTCAAAAAATTGGGTGGCACAGTAATCAATGAGGCCAATCCCACCCGGTACGATGAACGGGCCTCCACCTTTAATACAGAAGCCGCCCAGGCCTTTGCCAATAAACCCGATGGGGTCGTGGCGATTCTTTATCCTGAAACCGGAAGTCTTTTACTCAAATCCGCCTTTGAGCAGGGTCTCACACCAGGGGTACAAATTTTACTCACCGATGGCGTGAAATCTGATACCTTTCCGGCCCAAGTGGGTAAAACTAGCGATGGCAAATTTATCCTCGCCGGGGCTGTGGGCACTGTTCCAGGTGCAGATGGGAAAGCACTAGCCCAAGTTACGAAAGTTTGGGAAGCCAAGTATAGATCTGTCCCGCCGGCGTTTGTCCCCCAGGCCTGGGATGCGACAGCTTTATTAATGTTGGCAGCCCAAGCAGCAGGTGTGAATACGGGCGAAGGAATCAAAGCCCACTTACGGGAAGTCTCTGGCGGGCCGGGTACACCCGTGGATGATGTCTGCCAAGGCCTGGAATTATTGCGTCAGGGCGAAAAGATTAACTACCAAGGGGCCAGCGGTAATGTGGATATTGATGAAAATGGGGATGTGGTTGGAGTTTATGATATTTGGCAAGTTGGCGAGGATGGCACGTTAAGCGTGATTGGTAAAGTCACCCCCAAGGCGAATACACCCTAATATTCTGGCGATAGTTATTTGCAGAAAAAGTTAAGAAGCCTGGCCTGGAGCCTACTTAGCCCGATGTAATCGATCCAGTCGGAGTTGATGATCCTGGCTTAACAGTCGGTTAAAGGCGAGAAGAACAACCCCAAAAATCCCCAAACCAGCGGCAGCGGCAATCATAAAAACAATCACGATCTGATAACGCACGGCTTCGATTGGGCTGGCTCCGGCCAAAATTTGTCCCGTCATCATTCCCGGCAAACTGACCAGGCCCATGACCATCATCGAGTTAATCGTTGGAATCATCCCGACCCGAATGGCTTCTTGGACTTGATGATGTGCCGCTTCCCAACGGGTTGCCCCTAGACTCAGGAGTGTTTCGATTTGTTGGCGTTGATTGACCAAATCCTCCATAAAACGATCCAGGCCCAGGGAGATTCCAGTTAACGTGTTGCCCAAAACCATACCCAGGAGAGGAATCACATATTGCGGTTCATACCAAGGCTGCGGCTGCAAAATCACGATCAAGGCAAACCCTGTTGCAAAGACAGAAGATCCCCATACCGAAATCAGGCTAGAGCCATAGATGCCCTCAAACCGCCGCTTAGTCCGATTTACCGCCGAAATGCCCGCAATCGTGGCCATGATTAAGCTGATTCCCAAGATAATGAGGGGATTGTCCTGTATAAAGAGCCACTCTAACAGCACCCCCACTAACAGCAATTGCCCAACCATCCGCACCGCTGCAATACTGAGAATCCGCTCCAGGCCAAGCTTTAAGCCCAGAGACAGGCCAATGTTAATCAGCAAGAGTAAGGCGGCAAGGGCCAGTTGACCGTACCCCAGGGAAATATAAGAGCTAGTCATGGCTGAAACGGTTGTAAATTGAGTTGGCTCTGGCTGAGGCGTTGGATTTGGCTGAGGTCGTGGCTGGTGAGAATACAGGCCTTATCCGGTTGTTGCAGCCATTGGAGCAGGAGGCGTTCAAGAGCTAGGGTTGTGGCCGCATCAAGGGAGGCAGTCGGTTCATCCAGAAGTAAAATGTGCGGATCCAGTTGCAAGGCACGCAGGAGGGCCAAAATTTGCGCTTCTCCCCCCGATAGTTCTGTCCCCGGTCGTTCTAAAAAGTCTAAGGTACGGCCGAGTTGGGCTAACCAAACTTGAATTTGGCCCAGATCAAAGGTGCGCTGGTGATGGACGGCCAAGCTAAAGGGATGCTGCAAATTCGCCAGGCCAGTTCCCGGAAAAATTGTCGGGCGTTGGCTCAGATAAATGACTTTAGTGCGATAGACCGGAAATGTCCATTGGGCGGGAGTGCGGTTACGAAATTTAATCCTTCCAGATTGAACAGAGTCCAAGAGTCCGAGTTGCCGCAATAGCAAGGTTTTCCCGGTTCCAGAGGGCGAGACTAACCCTAAAACTTCTCCAGGCCGTAAGTCAAGGCTGACATTTTCCCACAACCGCCGTCCAGCGATGGCACAAGTTAAACCAGTCGCTTGCAACAAGAAAGAGTCAACCGTCATTGATATTTTGCAACGCCCCCATGATTTTCAAGAGTTTTTGGCCAAGGGGCGGCTCAACCGATTACGATTATCTTGAAAGGTCCTACTCCCGGAGTCCCGATGATCTGTCGTCAAAACCTGAAGCATCTCCAAGCAATAAAGGCTGTACCTGCTGTTTCCATTTTGCTCCCCACCCATCGTACCTCCCCCGACAACAAACGCGATCCCATTCAAGTTAAAAACCTAGTCACCGAGGCTAAAAACCGCCTGAGTCAAGAATTTAAGCAGCGGCAACTTGACCCCCTCTTGCAGAACTTAGAGGCATTGGTGGCCGAAATTGACTATAGCTATGCCCTCGATGGGTTGGCCCTGTATGTCAGTCATGATTTTGCCAAGCTCTATTATTTACCTTTTCCTGTGCGCGCTCGGGTGGTGATTGACCAAACCTTTGCAACCCGTGATTTAGTTTATGGACTTCACCGGGCTGAACGTTACTGGCTGCTCCTCCTCAGTCAAGGGGAAACTCGTCTCATTGCTGGAACTGGGGAAACCCTCGAAGAAATTACAGATGAAGCCTTTCCGATGGTGATGAGCGGGCCTGGGGCCACAAGTCCACTGCCCTACCACGCGGATTCTAGTTATTTAGATGATCGCCACCGGCAATTTTTCCAGCAGGTTGATCAGGCCCTTGCTAACTATGCTGAAGGTGAATCATTGCCCCTAATTTTGGGTGGAGTGGTTCGACAAATTTCGTTTTTCCAGGAAGTCTCTCAATACGCAGCGGCTGTTGCTGGCACGATCACGGGTAATTTTGATAAAGCGAGTTTGTCAGAGCTTGCCCCCCAGGTTTACCCCATCTTCCAATCCATTCGGGAAACACGGCGGAGTCAGTCTTTAGAAGAGTTAGCCGCGGCGGTGGATGCTCAACGGGTTGTTTCGACTATCGGTGAAGCCTGGCGATTTGCCCATGAGGGACGGGGGAAAACCCTATTAGTCGAGAAGAATTATCATGAACCGGCAACTGTTTGTGAAGCGGGCCGCCTAGAGTTAGCCGCAGAGCCGGGTGGGGTGGGCATTATGGATGATGCGGTTGATGAGATTATTGAAGTGATCTTGGCGAAAGGGGGAGATGTGCAGTTTGTCGAGGATGGAGCCTTGGCTTTGCACCAAAAAATCGCCCTGATTTTGCGCTATTGATCGGCCGAGTCCGTTAAAAACGATGTCATCCCGTTAACAAAGATGGCAGAATAAGAGTCACGTTAAGCGGAATTGTGTATGGTCTTTAACTCTGAAAATAGTGAATTCTTCTCCGACGCGACCGAAGAGCACACCAACAATCTGCTGCTGAAATACCTCCAAAATCAGTCTCCTGAAGTTTTGTCACGGGTGGCCCGCTCTGCTAGCCCAGAAATTCGCCAAATTATTAGTCATAATGTCCAAGGACTGGTGGGGGGATTACCGTCTGAGGCTTTTAATATTCAAATCACAACGGATCGAGATAACTTAGCGGGTCTGTTAGCCTCGGCGATGATGACCGGGTATTTCTTACGCCAAATGGAACAACGGATGGAACTAGAAGCTGGTTTTGCCAGTTCCTTGTCTGTAACCCCCGTTGAGAGTCAAGATTAAGTTGCATTTTAAGGATTCAGTCAATTCGATCACCGTGCCAGCCAGCGGACTAATTTGAGCAGAGCTTGAGATCCCGGCCTTAGTAGGGTGGCTTGGTAGTAGCGGTCGGCAGCTTTTTTAAGAATCTCGGCCTGGGTTGGGTAGGGAAAGATGGTTTGGCTAAAGCGAGTTAGTCCCTGGTTTGTGCCCATGGCCTGGGTAATGTAACTGATCAATTCCCCGGCCCCATGACCGACAATCACCGCCCCCAGAATTCGATCGCAATTGTCACTCAAGACTAATTCTAAAAAACCCTGGGTGTCCCCCTCCGTCACGGCTCGATCTACGTCTGTAAAGGGAATAGTTAAGACGTTAATTTTAAGATTTTGGGACTTGGCCTGGGCGGCACTGATTCCTACGGAGGCAATTTCTGGATCTGTATAGGTGACACGGGGAATTAGCAAACGACTGACTTTGCTTCGACCCAGGCCCCAGGGGGAAAACAGAGCATTTTTGATCACAATTCTGGCTCCGGCATCGGCGGCATGGGTAAATTTCCAGGCCTGGCACACGTCCCCAACGGCAAAAATATGGCTTTGGCTCGTTTGCAGATAATCATTCACGACAATACCCCGGCCGGGTTGCACCTCAATTCCAGCCGCTTCTAAATTCAAGGTTTCTAGGTTAGGAGTTCGCCCCGCCGCAATTAAAACTTCATCTACGGTGACTGATTGAATCTCTGGGTTAGTTTTTGGGGACTGGAACTCAATTTGGGTTTGGTTGGCAGTGGCGATAACTTGGTGAATCTGGGTCGCAGTTTTAATTTCAATCCCGTCCTGTTGCAGTTGCAATGCAATTAGTTGGGCAGTCTCAAAATCTTCCTGAGGCAAAATCTGTTCTGGGCGTTGGAAAATCGTCACCTGACTGCCTAAGCGTTGTAGGGCCTGCCCCAGTTCACAGCCAATCGGCCCGCCGCCAATAATCGCCAGTTTTTGCGGGAGTTCTGTCAGGTTAAAGATGGTTTCGTTGGTGTAAAAGGGAACTGCCTCCAGGCCGGGGATATGGGGGATTGTGGCCCTCGCTCCGGTGGCAATTACGACCCGTTTGAAGGGCAAAAGTTGCTGTTGAACCTGGAGATGGTGGGGATCCCGAAATTGGGCAGTCCCGAAAAAGACATCAATCCCGGCCTGGTGGCAGCGTTCTACGGAATCATGGTGGCTAATGTCGGCCCGGACTTGTCTGACCCGTTCCATTACTTTCGCAAATTCAACAATCGGGGCCTGGGGACAGTGAATCCCAAATCGGGACGCGTTGCGGATCTGATCAACTTTTCTGGCAACGGCAATTAAGGTTTTTGAGGGGACACAACCCCAATTTAAGCAATCCCCCCCCAGAAGGCTTTGTTCGACTAAGGCAATCTTTAGCCCTAGCCTTAACTCGGCCGCCCCAATCGCCGTGACTAATCCGGCCGTCCCGCCGCCAATCACCAGGAGGTCATAGCATTTGAGGGGAGTTGGATTAACCCAGTCAGGAGGATGAACTTGAGCGAGCAGGGACTGGTTAAACGCATCTAAGGGCAGGGGTAAGGACATTTAAATTCACTCGGACAGTATCGGCACGTTGATCAGCCCGAAATAGTGGCTCAAACCAGGCCTGGGACAGTCACCATACCCTCTTCGGCGGGGAGTTCGTGGGGGTGTTGCTCCTCCAGCCAGGCCCCATAATCGGCCAAAAGTTGGTGCATCAGGCGCTGTTTGATGGTCAGGAGGACACTTTTTAATAGGCCATTGCCCGTGGCTTCCAAAATTGGCAGGGGGGTTAAAGATAAGGGGGGCGGCATATCAACACCCACTTTTAAGTCGGCCTGGCCAATCAGTTTAGTTTGGTTGGGGGTGACTTCCGGCCGTAAATAGCCAATCAGATCCAAACGAAACCGCTGATTGATATAGTCCACCCCGCGAATTTCACAGGCCTTGGAGCGTAGGCGAATACTTCCATCTGCTGCGGCCTTAACTTCCATATCCACCACGGGCTGCAAGGTGATCATCAAAAAGTTCACGGGGCGCATTTTTAAACGAAAACAATGTTCCCCCAAAAGCTCGACTCGGGTTGGGTCAGTCAGGGCATGGACAAGGCGTTGGGGCTGGCGTAAATAGTGTTGGATGGGGGTAGGATGACTAGGCACATCCAGGGTTACAGTTTGGTTAGCCGTAAAGTGGAGATACATATAACCTGAGAACCCCTTTAACTTTCTTAACCTAAGTTTACAATATTTCCACAGTGGGCGGTTTATCCCCAACCCAAACTCTAAACAAGCCTTTCACCTGTTTTGGAACCTTGCCCCATGCCCATCACCCTTGCTCACCTTGGTCCCGCCGGAACCTATGCGGAGATGGCGGCCTTGGCATTTGGAAACACACTCAGTCTGAAACACCCCGAGACCTTTGATTTACACCCTTATCCGAGTATTGCTCAATCCCTCCAGGCCTTGGATCGGGGTGAGGTTAACTATGCCATTGTCCCCGTGGAAAATTCCCTCGAGGGCAGCGTCAATATGACCCTTGATACCCTCTGGCAGTTGAAACACATTCAAATTACCCAGGCCCTTGTCTTGCCAATCTCCCATGCTTTTGTAACCCAGGCCAGCGATTTAACAAAAGTTCAAAAAGTTTATTCACATCCCCAAGCCCTTGGTCAATGCCAGCCCTGGTTACAGGAGTTTTTACCCCAAGCTAGCCAGATTCCCACCAATTCCACCAGCGCGGCCCTGGCCTATCCCGCCACCGATCCCACTACTGCTGCCATTACCTCCATGCGGGCGGCCCAACTCCACAACCTGCCGATCCTTGCCCACGATATTCAAGCCTATCCCCACACTGGCGATGCCCCGATAAACTGTACCCGCTTTTGGGTGATGAAACCCCGAGAGAGCGACGGCTGGCCCCAGGCCGGTGATAGCCATACCTCCTTGGCCTTTAGTTTGCCCAAAAATCGTCCCGGAGCATTGGTGCAGGCCCTCTTGATTTTTGCCGAGCGCAATATTAACCTCAGTCGAATTGAATCCCGGCCCAGTAAACGTAGCTTGGGAGATTATTTATTTTTCTTAGACTTAGAAGTTGGCGAGAATGTGGAGATTATCCATACCGCCCTGGAGGAACTTCAAACCCGCACAGAAGTCCTGCACGTTTGGGGTAGCTATTCCCTGGCAATGGTGTAACGAACTAAGGAGGCTTGCTGACGATATGGCCCAGTGGTTGACGGTCAAAACCCGTGTCAATTCTGCCTTTCAATTATTAATGTCTTTCCATTGGGCCATGTACTGGTGCTTCCTGATTTTGTTTACCACAGGCACGATTATGGCCCGCCTAACCCGTGGAACCCCTGGCCGCAGCGAAATGTATGACTTCCATAAGGGCCTGGGGGTGATTGTTTTACTCCTTCTGGTGGCCCGGTTCCTGGTCTTGCTGCGGGTCTGGTGGCGCAAATATACCAAACAGTTACCCAAGTTCTCCCCGGCCTGGTGGCAGAAGTTTTTACTCCATTGCCTCCTCTATCTGCTTATGGTGGTTGTGCCCTTAAGTGGGTTGTTGTTTTCCAACTCTCGCCGGAGTGGTTCTGTGCAAGTATTTGGAATTACCCTACCGGATCTATTCCCCGTTAATCCTCAAGCGGTGGAGTTGGGCCAGGACTTGCATTTTTGGTTGGCCTACACCTTTTTGCTGACCATTGTGGTTCACGTTATGGCCCAGAAAAAATTTGTCCAGGCCCAGTGGCGGCGATATTTTACTTAAGAGAGTGTGGACAAGCCCCTAGGTAAAATTACTGATCCAGTTAAATATTTTTTAGGGATATGATTGACTACACCCCCTACAATCGAAGAAACCACTGAGTATTTATACGGACTAACCCAGGCCAATGCAAACCACTGACACCCAAGACTACCCCCTTCTTTCCGAACGTGAATTACAGGTGATTGAATTAGTGGCGGCGGGATTGACCAATCAAGAAATTGCCGTGGAACTGGACATCAGCAAACGTACCGTTGACAACCACATCAGCAATATTCTCACCAAAACTAAAACCGATAATCGGGTTGCCCTTGTCCGCTGGGCCTTGCAATGGGGGAAGGTTTGTTTAGATCATGTTAACTGTTGTCCATTGCCCACCCGCTCCCCTCTTGTGAATGAATCCCAGGCCTAGGATTGGGGATTGTTCCTGAAGATTAGGACTGAGCGGCGGGGGGCAAGGTTTGGTGAAATTGGCATGGTTGTTAGCCCCTCAACTCCCTTAAGCTGTCCCCAACTCCCCCTAGCGGTCTATCGGGAAGTCCAAGCCCATCTCCAACAATTACCCGGAGTTACGGTCGAGCTTTTACCCCCCTTGCCCGGCCCCTTTGATTACCTGGCCAGTCAAATTGGTGGCATCCAAATTCACGCCCCAGAGAGTTTATCGGCTGCGGATGCCCAATATGTCCAAAACATCCTCGACTATTACGCCCAACAGTTCGGGGCCTGGCAACCCTATGGAGAAAGCTAGTTATGCCCAAGGTAGTGGCCTTTTTAGGCAATGACATTGAACCCACCGCCTATGCAATCGCCCAAGGCCATGCCCAGGCCGGCCAAAAGACTTTAATCCTTGTGCCCACCCCTGGCATCCGGTTCAAATATCTTTGTGGCAGTGAGTTTACGCAGGAACCAACACCTCTGACCCAAAACCTAGATATTGTCGAACTGCGGGCCATTCATAGCTTGGGGGGGGCCTGGGACGAGTTGCGGAAATTGATTCGAGATTATGTCCCCGCTGATGTCCTCGGCAGTGAGGTCTATGCCGGAGAATTGATGGTCTTACCGGGAATGGATTTATTTCTCACCCTCAATGCCCTCCGTCAGCACTATCAGAGTGGTGCTTACGATGTCCTCGTTTATGCCGGAGCTGATCCAACCACGACGCTGCGATTTATTGGCTTGCCCCATGCCGTGGCCTGGTACTATCGGCGCTTTGGTGGCATTTTAGAAGACCTAGACCCCGTGAAAATTGCCAATGCCATGGGGGGGCCAATTGCAACTGCCCTGTTAGCGGCCAACTTTGATCCTCAAAAATTTTCTACGGCCCTCAGTCAAGGTAAAGAATGGGTCGCAAAAGGCTTAAGGGCTGTCGCAGATCCTCAACAATTGCAGGTTTATTTAGTCACCACCCCGGATCCCATTGCCATTAAACAGGTTCAGTGGTTGTGGGGAGCCAGTCAACAAGTTCAAGTCCCAATTGCCCAAGTCTTGGTGCCAATGATTAACCCGGCGGCAATTGAGGACATAACGGCTGCCTTTAGCCCCCTGGCTGTCCAAGGTTTAAGGGGTAATGACCGGGGCCTGGTTGATGTGGCTAGCCTGCCCAATTTAGACACCCCCCTCAAGGCTCCCCCCTGCCAAGACATTGATGTTAGCCAGCGACAAATTAAGGTCTTTTTACCTGGCCTGGCAAAACAAGACGTGAAACTGACCCAATTTAACGGTGAAATTACCATTGAAGCAGCGGATCAGCGCCGACATATACAACTCCCCCCCGAGTTACAAAATCAGCCTGTCACCGCTGGTAAGTTTGAAGCTCCCTATTTAGTAATCAGCTTTTAAGTCCTTTAACTCAGGATCGTGGCTGGTAGCGTTGGAGTGTCTCCCAAGTGCGACCTAATGCTTCGGGGGTGACGGAAATACCATCAATGCCCAACCCTACCAGCCATTCCACCCAATCGGGATAGACACTGGCTGCTTCCCCGCACAAACTACAGGCCAGGCCAAGTCGTTGCGCCGTCTGAATCAGTTGGCCAATGGCGGCTTTGACGGCCGGATGATTCTCATTCAACTGCTGGCCGAGGTGGGAATGCTCCCGATCTACCCCCAACATTAATTGGGTCAAGTCATTACTACCAATGGAAATCCCCTTCACCCCCAGGCCGGCTAAATCTGTCAACATAAACAAAATTCCTGGCACTTCCGCCATCACCCACAGCTCAAAATCTGGAACACGGGAGATTCCGGCTAAATTCAGTTGTTCCTGACAAAAGGCGACTTCTTCACAACTGCGGACGAAAGGTAAGACAAAGCGCATTGGGCTGGGATGCCGCTGGTGAATTTGTTTTAGGGTCGCCAGTTCCAGTTGGAATAATTCCGGGTACAAACAACTGCGGGCCACACCCCGTAACCCCAAAACTGGATTTTCTTCATCCGGTTCATATTGGTTGCCCCCGACTAACCCCCGTAGTTCATGGGAGCGTAAATCTAGGGAACGATAAAAAATTGGCCGGGGGGCAAAGGCCGCAAAGAAGGGTTCTAAGCCCTGCCTAAACCGAGCTTGAAGTTGGGCCTGGCGATTTTCTCTAAACCAGAGAGTGGGATGTTGTCCGCCCAAACGTTCCAAAAAAATGTTTTCTGAGCGCAATAGGCCAACCCCGGCGATGGGCAGCTTGGGTAACTGTTCTAGGGCCTGGGCCTGGCTGAGGTTGACATAGAGTTGCGTCCGAAGGGCTGGCCTGGGGGTAGGCGGCGGTGGGCCGGGAGGTGGGGCAAAACGGACTGGCGGCCTGAGTTGGAGAACCGGCGTTATTTCCGTGACATGGGCAACATGACCCGTTTGACCATCAAGGTATAAAACATCCCCATTGCGAATGTTCCGAGTCGCGTCCAAGACCCCAATCACCGCTGGTAGCCCCAATTCTCGTGCCAAAATTGCCCCATGAGATGCCAGGCCGCCCCGTTCACAGACCAGGCCCGCCGCCCCCCGCAACCTCGGCAACCATTCTGGATTAACGTTGACAACAACCCAAATAAATCCCGACTGCTGACTACTAAAATCAGGAGCGGCCATGGATTCTGTGATCACGAGGGCTGGGCCTAAGGCTTGGCCAGGTGTGGCGATGATCCCAGTGGCTAAGGGTTTGAGGTGGAGTTGGTGGGAGTTTGGCGGATGTTCGGGTAACTGGTCACTCACGCGGCTAATCTGGGCCAGGCCGGGTTCTGTCGGAATCTGCCAACCGTAGCACAATGGTTTTGGTTGAATTGATAGGGGAAGGGTACTGAGGAGTTGGGTCAGGTTTTCTAGGTGGTCATCTCTCAAGATCATGCCCTGGTCTATGGTTGCCGGGAGGGGTATGAGGGTGACTCCCAGGCCTGGGGTGAGGGTGTTGGCATGATCTTTTTGGCCCAGGTGAGTCTGGCGGAGTTTGAAGGTAGTGGCCTCCAAGTCATAGCGGTCAGGGGTCATGGTCGTCTCGCCATCGGCCAATTCAGAAACAGCCGTGATGTGCCAGACCCCAGCAGCAAAGGTGGCGCAACCTGTGGCAATACAAGGGACAACCGACTGAATTAACACCTCCAGGCCCAGGTCAAGGGGATTAATCTGCCGTTGCTGCCATTGGATGAGCGCGCGGGCCTGGAACAGTTGGCCAAAGAGTTGCCCAAGGCCAGGGGATAGTTGACTCACTTCGACCACCAATCCCGGCCAAAAATCAGGGGGAAACTGTTGCTCAGGACTGGGGTGGCTGAGATAGGGAATCAGGCGTAAATAGCCACAGTCCCAGGCCTGGATCACCTGTATTAACGGCTCTAACTCAGCAATTGGGAATTCTGGCAATCGAGTTTGTAACTGTTGGGCGGCCTGTTGCCAAGAAAAATCAGTCGATTGATCCCTGATAGTGGCTTGCAAATTAGTCCAGGGCTTCCTGAGATTGGCTCGGTAAACCTCCCAGGCCCCGTTGAGTAAAATCGCACTGGCCGCCAATTTCACCCGATGCTGCTCAAGATGGAAGAGATGTTGTAACTGCGGATTCAGGAGGATTTGCCCCGCCGCGCCTTGGTTCAGGCAATCCTGACATTGAGCCTCACTCCTGACCAGGCCGGGGGCCAAACATTGACAATCTTGATCGAGTTGCAAAAATGCGATTGTCACAGGCCCTAACTCAGAGTCGCCACAACAAGAGATTTTAAATCCCGACACAGATCACAATGCCGCTGGGATTTCCACCGGAACTGTCACATCCCCCCCAGGTTTACCTCCCCCTGATCCGCCCTGTTGCCGTCGCCGCAGACTGACCACATCTGTAATTTTCTTAATTTGGGTAAAGGTCTGGTCTAATTGATTCGCATCAGTGACATCAATCGTTAAATCAATAATAGCGGTTTGTCCCGGAAAGGTTTTGACTTGGGCATTACTGACATTAATACGATTATCGGTCAATCTGATTAAAATATCCTTCAGGATACCGACTCGGTCAATCACTTCAATCTGGACATCCACCGCATAAGTTGGGGGGCGATTGCTTTTAGCCTGTGGATTCCAACGCACCGGAATCAGCCGTTCACCGGGAATACTTTCCGCATTGGCACAGCCCTGGCGATGAATCGAAATTCCCCGACTCCCCAACGTGACAATCCCAATAATTGGCTCTCCAGGGACAGGACTACAGCAACCTGCCAAGTGATAAACCAGACCCTCAATACCCAGGATTGGGGATTCACTAGCCCGTCCAGAAGGAGGTGGGATGACTTTCGGGCTACTATGGGTCAGATTGATTAGCGCTTGGGCATCGGGTTCAACGGCCTTAGCGGTTTCTCGCAGCCGATTAACGATTAGACTGAGGGTAATTTCCCCATAACCTAAAGCCGCCAAGAGATCATCCACGGCCTGGTAGTTACAGCGTTCGGCCACCGCTTGCATCCGGGCCGATTTTAAGAGTGCATCCAGGCCCGACTTACCCAATTCATTCACCAGTAATTCTCGACCCCGTTGGATATTTTCCTCACGATGGGAGCGTTTGTACCATTGGCGAATGCGGTTGCGGGCTGTTTCCGTCACCACGAAATTTAACCAATCTAAACTGGGATGGGCATTTTTCTGGGTGATGATATCAACAATATCCCCATTGCGGAGAATCGTATCGAGGGGGACGATGCGTTGATTGATTCTGGCCCCAGCGCAATGATTCCCGACTTCCGTATGAATGTGGTAAGCAAAATCTACCGGAGTTGCCCCTTGATGGAGGGATTTCACATCGCCTTGGGGAGTAAAGACATAAACTTCATTGTCAAACAGATCATCTCGAACACTGTTGAGGTATTCCTGGGCATCTTTCAGATCGTTTTGCCAATCTAACAATTGCCGCAGCCAGGTAAATTTTTCATCACGGGCATTCCACTTATTGGGCTGTGAACCACCGGTTTCCTTGTATTTCCAGTGGGCTGCAATCCCGTTTTCAGCCACGGCGTGCATCTCTGTGGTGCGAATTTGGACTTCTAAGGGCTGTCCCCCCAGGCCGATGACCACCGTATGCAGCGATTGGTATTGATTTGGCTTTGGCAAGCTAATGTAATCCTTGAACCGGCCAGGCATGGAGCGAAAACAATCATGGACAACAGCTAAGGCCCGATAGCATTCGTCCTTGTTGGCGACTAAGACCCGAATACCTGCCACATCATAGATTTCATGGAACTCCTTTTGTTGCCGCCGCATTTTTTGATGAATACTATAGAGATGCTTCGGTCGCCCGGAAATTTCCAAATGTTCAAAGCCTAAGGTTCCCATTCGCTCTTGGAGTAGATTTAAAGCCTCCTGTAATTGGGCTTCCCGAATGGCCCGTTTATCAGCCACCAACTCCTGCATTTTTCGATAGGCTTCCGGCTCTAAATACTTGAAAGACAAATCTTCTAGTTCCCATTTAAACCGCCAAATTCCCAGCCGATTTGCTAAGGGCGCGTAAATATCCTTGGTTTCTTGGGCAATCCGAATTTGCTTTTCCGGCTTGAGATATTCTAATGTCCGCATATTATGGAGCCGATCCGCCAATTTGACGATGATCACCCGAATATCTTGGGCCATAGCCAAAAATAAATGGCGAAAGGTCTCGGCCTGGCGTTCCGTCTTGCTGGAAAAGTCAAAGTTAGACAGCTTGGTCACCCCTTCGACCAGGTAGCGAACTTCCGGGCCAAATTGAACCTCTAGCTCCTCCCCCGTGACCACCGTATCCTCAATCACATCATGTAAAAATCCGGCCGCAATTAAGGCTGCTCCACCCCCTAAATCTCGCAATAACCCCGCCACCGCCACGGGATGAGCAATGTAGGGTTCCCCGGAGGCCCGTTTTTGATCGGTGTGCAGATCGTAAGCAAAAGTAAAAGCTCGACAGATTAAAGATTGCCCATCATCGGCATTGGGTTCCAGTAAACACGCTTGTAACCAATCAGGAACCAATATATCTGTGGGGACAGGGGGTGCCAATGCATTCATAGGAACTTGAGCAGGCCTGGGGTCATGTCATCTCATTGTATATAAATCTTACAATCTTGTATAGACTGATACACAAGCAATTCCAGACAGAGTACACTCCAAAAGGCATTGCGATGATGTCACTATATCTGGGGTTAAACAAGAGTGCCTTAACAATCGTTACTCGATAATTACAGCAGAGATTTCAATGGGTTAAGAATGCGCCAATCACACAGACGATTTTTAAAATGATGGGAATCAGGTAGGCATCGCCAGGCAAGCTCGTTTTGTTGATTCGATATTGCTATCTGGGGCTGCACAGTTGGTAATCGCGACTTGCTAATCGTTAGAAACGATACATTTGAGCTATGTATCCAGCAGATTAAGCGTCAGGAAACATGAGTCCAAGAAACCAATAAACTATAATTTTTCTAAATCCGCATTGGAACCCAACTAATTTTTATGCTGCCAGGCCCCATCCTCACCCACTTACAGGTCTTGCCAGCAGCAGCATTTATGGCCCAGACCGCTGATCTCAACTTAGCCCAGCCCCATCTGATCACCAATTTATTGGCGGGCGAAACATTACTGGAACTGGCCGACTTACTCCTGAGCCTCTATGCCCCGGACTATCCCATTACCTTGATCTTTTCTGAACAAACCAGCCAAACTCTCCCCCTCAAGATTTGGCTTCAGCAAGCAGACAGTCCCGCTCCCAGTCAAATTTACCTCCCCCCCCAACCCACCCCTCCCTTGAGCGCGATCCAGGCCCTAGTGAACGTTGTGGCGCAACTGCGACACCCTGAAACCGGTTGCCCTTGGGATTTGGCCCAAACGCCGGAAACTCTCACCCCCTATGTGATTGAAGAAGCCTATGAAGTGGTTGCCGCAATTCAGGATCAGAACCCCCAGGCCATTGCTGAGGAACTAGGGGATTTACTTTTGCAAGTGATTCTCCAGGCCCAAATTGCCCAAGAGTCCGCTCAGTTCACACTTGCCGATGTAGCCACTCGGATTACCGAAAAACTGATTCGCCGCCACCCCCATGTTTTTGCTGACGTTGAGTTAAGGACTCCTGAAGAGGTGCATCTCCAGTGGGAAACCATTAAAGCCCAAGAAAAAGGATATGATGGTGAACCCCCGCTGAGCCAAAAACTGGATCGCTATGCCCGGACCTTACCCCCCCTACAGGCCGGGATCAAAATTGCTGAAAAAGCCACCGCGGCTGGATTTGATTGGCCGGATATTGCCGGAGTTTGGGAAAAATTTTATGAGGAGTTGGCTGAGTTTCAGGAAAGTTTATTACAGGGAGGCCTGGCGGAGCAGGAGTCGGAGCTAGGGGATTTGCTGTTTACGGTGATTTGTTTGGCTCAAAAGAGTGAGTTGGATCCGATCAAGGCTTTACAGGGAACCCATCGCCGCTTTATTCAACGCCTCGAAAAAATGGAAGCAGCCATTGACCGCCCCCTTTCGGACTATAGCCTGGCTGAACTAGAAACCTTCTGGCAACAGGCCAAAAAAGCCCTCCGTGACCAGGCCCAGATTCCATCCCCAGACATCCCTGCCCCAGGCCCAGAACCGACTTCCCCTGAAGTGACTCCAGAATTAGGCGAATCCTAGGGGGGCCTGGTTTTCGGCAGAAACGTCTAAAGATAGTCACACTCTAAGGTGTCATGGGTAGCCCGACCCGTTACAGGATTCACCCCTTTGGCAACACTACACAGCATTTTCCGGGCATCTGGCCGTAAATCCACATCCGTAAAGTCTGCCCCGTCAATAATTGCCCCATCAAAAATTGTATTAAAGGCAAATGCGCCTTCTAAGTTGGCATCCGTTAAGTTGGCTTTGGTAAACCGGGCCGTATCCAGCGTGGCTACCCGTAAATCCGCCCCCGTCAAATCCGCCGTTTCCAAGTTGGCAGCAAAAAAGCTGACTCCCCGTAAATCCGTATGGCTGAGATTACTGTGGAACAAATTGGCTTTGGTAAATTCAGAATCCCGTAAGTCTTGCCCCGAAAAGTCAAAGTTAACCAAGGCTTCTTTGGTGTAGTTCTCGGCCTGGGCGGGAAGGGCAAACCCCAAAATCAGGAGCATGGCCAAGAGAAACGCCGCAAAAATTGACCGGGCCTGGAACTTGAACCAAGCGGGAAAATGGATGGCAACCGCCGTGACATTCAACATGGTTTGCTCCGATGAGATGCTTCCCTAAACCCAATGTAGGCGCAGGGCGTACCGTTGTAAATTGCCAAAATTATCTCAGCCAATCAGGAGTTGCTTAATAAACTTGCCTGAAATTAAAGCCGAAACAGAGCAACACCAGGCCCCCGACAATCAAATAAAATCTGGCAACCACTTGTAATTCTGTCCAACCACTCAACTCAAAATGATGATGGAGAGGGGCCATTTTGAACAGCCGTTTACCAATGCCATCGGGGCCTTTCGTGGCTTTGTAATATCCAACTTGGGCAATCACCGACAGGGACTCAGCAAAAAAGAGACCACTGAGGATAAATAACTCCCAGAGGTTTTGACTGACCAGGCCCAAACCAGCCAGAGCCGCCCCTAAGGCCAATGACCCGGTATCGCCCATGAAGACCTGGGCTGGATTGTGATTATGGACCAGAAACCCTAAACAGGCCCCACTCAGACTGGCCCCTAAAATTGTCACTTCAGGATGCTCAGCCCCCCCCAAGACGGCTAATCCCATCAAGGCAATCGCCGCCGTTCCTCCCGCCAACCCATCCAGGCCATCGGTGAGATTTAGAGCATTTCCTTCTGCCGTACAGACAAATATCCCTAGGGGCCAAAACAATAACCCCAAGGGTAAAAGCCAACCCCAAGGAAAATCAATCGTAGTCACTGTGGGATTTGCTGTAGCCAACCAAGCACAAAACCCCGCCGCCGCCAGGCCCTCAAACAGTAACCGTAACTTGGCGGACATCCCCTTATTGGACTTGCGGACTAAAACTTGCCAATCATCCCACCAGCCAATCGCACCAAAGGCCAAGGTTAATGCCGCAATTGCCAGGGCAGTTACTGGAATTTCCCCTTGAGTCACCCCAGCCCAAACTACCCCAACCCCCAGGCCGGTGGGAATCATAAAAATCCCCCCCATTGTCGGCGTACCCGTTTTCTTCAGGTGGGATTGGGGGCCATCTTCGCGGATAATTTGCCCCGCTTTTAATTGCCGTAGCAGAGGAACCACCCAAGCTCCAACCCAAGCGGTTAAGATAACTCCCAGGCCAAAGGGAAGACTTAAGGATTGTTGCCAATCAAACCCAGAACCCGTCAGGAAATCCAGGCCGAGAACCCAGAGTAATAAGGCGGTTAACAGGCCAAGAAACAGCCGTCTCCCCGTCCAAAACACTACAGGGGCCTGGGTTATCGGTTCAGACATAGGAACAATGCCACGGAAAGAGGTATCACCCTAATAGCTTACAGATCATCATCTGCTTCGTCTTCCTCCTCAAAGTCGGCCACATCGTCCGGGGCAAATTCATCAATATCGCCAATTTCGTCCAGGCCACCGCCGTCAATGATAATGTCTTTTTCAGCTTGATCCCGTTTAACCAGTCGTCCCGATTGCTCCAGCCAATCCAACACTGATAACTCGGGGCGAGCATGGGCTGCTAAATTTTTCTGTTCGAGGGGTTCTTCATACAGTGAAGGATTGTTCAGGGGCATGATCCAAACTTAACCAAATAATTCGCCATTGTTTACCATAACAAAATCAGACTCCTCTGGCGGTGACTTAAGTAGGCCGGTTCTCCCGATAAATTCTCCTCAATTTCATCTATGGAGCAGGGTAGGCTGGGATGATAATGAGTGTGCCCGTTGCGTAACGTCCTTTGAAATCTAATTACCAAGCTCTAATTCCCTATCTCAAACCCCATTGGCGCACCATTGGTTTAGCCCTAGTCTTAATGGCTGGTTTTGTCGGCTCCGTACCCTTAATTGCTTACCTAGTCGGTCAAGCCGCAGCCCTGATTGGCGCAGGGGATATTCCCGGCCTGTTGCAGTGGGTCGGGGGCGGGGCCTTGCTCTTTTTTATTCGGGGTCTCCTCCAGTTTGGGCAAGATACCCTCATGGCCCAGGCCGCTTTAGAGATGACCTTAGACATTCGCCAAAGTTTATATCGTCATTTACAGTTTCTCGGCCTGGACTATTTTGAAACGGCGGCCACCGGAGATTTAACCTATCGCCTCACGGAAGATGTGGATCGAGTTGGAGAAGTAGTCCATAAGGGATTTCATCAGTTTTTACCCGCCGCGTTAACGATGTTGACAATTTTGAGCTATTTGTTTTACCTCAACTGGCGATTAACGTTGGCAACCGCAATTGTGGCTCCCTTGATGGCTTCCCTGGTGGCCTGGTTTGGCGGCCGGATTCTCAACTTTTCCCGCCTGAGTCAAAACCGGATTTCCAATCTTTCTGCGCTCCTGACGGAGGTATTCAGTGGCATTCGTCTAGTCAAAGCCTTTGCGGCCGAAGAATATGAGATTCAGCGGTTTCACAAAGCAGCGGAAAAAAATCGCCAGGCCCGCTATGCTGCCGAACGAGTCAAAGCCATTCAACATCCTGTGGTTGGGTTTTTAGAATCCGTTAGTGTGATGATTCTGTTTTTGCTCGGGGCCTGGCAAATTGGCGCGAAGCAACTGACTGGAGCCGAATTTCTGAGTTTTGTCGCCGGGGTTGCCCTGCTGATTGATCCAATCAACGCCGTGACGGCTAACTTTAATGAATACAAACAGGCCGAGGCCTCTGTGGATCGGGTTTTTGAGCTATTTCAACTCCAACCCAATGTTCAGGAGAAAAAACAGGCCCCGCCCCTACCGCCCCTATCAGGCAAGATTGAATATCGTCATGTCTCCTTTGCCTATCGCTCTGGACAACCTGTATTACAGCAATTTAACTTACTGGCACTCCCAGGCGAAGTCATTGCCTTTGTCGGTCATTCTGGGGCCGGGAAAACCACGATTGTGAACCTCCTACCCCGCTTTTATGATCCCCAGGCCGGATCAATTCTCATAGATGGGATTGATATTCGCGGGGTTAGTCTGAGGAGCCTCCGGCAACAAATTGGCATTGTTCCTCAGGAAACGGTCTTGTTTTCCGGGACTGTGGCTCAGAATATTGCCTTTGGACAGCGGGAGTTGGACTATGAGGCGATCCGGGAGGCTGCCAAAATTGCCAATGCCGACCAATTTATTGATCAACTGCCCGAGGGCTACGAAACATGGTTAGGGGAGCGGGGGGTAAATTTATCCGGGGGACAACGTCAACGCCTAGCCATTGCCCGAGCCATACTGCTGAATCCGCGGATTTTAATTTTGGATGAAGCTACCTCAGCCTTGGATTCGACTTCGGAGCAGTTAGTTCAGGAAGCCCTAGAGCGGGCAATGCAGGATCGAACCGTGTTTATTATTGCCCATCGGTTAACAACGGTGCGCAAAGCGGATCGGATTTTGGTGATTGAACAGGGTCGGGTGGTGGAGTCCGGTTCCCATTATGAACTGATGCATCAAGAGGGGGGAACTTCCCGTTATGCCCGTTTTTATGCCCAACAGTTACCGAATTAACGACCACCGCGTCGCGCAGACTATTCTGGGAGATTAGAAACCTTGGCCAGACGACCCATCACCCATTTCTTGACTGATCTCAATCAGAGTCTTAAATGAGTCACCCTACAATGCAACGCCTTTTAGAGATCTGGTCAAGGCTATCCCGAAATCCCAAGTTTTGGCTTTTGGTGGGGCTAGGGATTGTCTTAGGTATCGCTCTGGCCGGGCCGTTGCGCTGGTTATTTGACTATGAAGCTTTGGTGGCGATGATCCGCAGTTGGGGGCCTTGGGCCGTTGTCCTGTTTGTGGGCCTATTTGCCCTATCCACAGTTGTGGGTTTGCCAGCGACATTCTTTCCCATTGCGGGAGGGGCAATTTTTGGCCTGGTTTGGGGGAGTGTTTGGGCCTTGACGGGGGCCACAGTGGGGGCGATGGGGGCGTTTTGGTTGGCTCGCTACTTGTTACATGGCTGGGCAGAGCGGAAATTTGGCAACCATAAGTATGTGACGAAGTTTAACCAGGCCGTCCAGGCTAACCCGATCTCCTTTGTCCTGGCTGTCCGTCTAGCTCCCTTTTCACCCTTTAGCTTTGTCAATTTTTTGTTTGGACTGACATCCATTGACACTTGGAGCTATGGCCTGGGTACGTTTGTTGGCTTGATTCCGAGTATTGTTCTCTATACCTGGTTTGGGGTGGCGGGAGATCAGTTGGCAGTCAGTGGCAATCCGATGCCGATTATTTTGGTCAGTCTTGGCCTGGTGCTATTGTCCGTCTTACCCATCCTTTGGAAACAGTTACGGAGGCAGCAAAGCTCTAAATCCTAGGTTAGATTCCTGGGGGGACTAGAGAGACATATTCCGCTTCAGTTCCTCGAGGGCTTCTTTTAATTCCATTTCCCGAAACGTTGCTTCTAGAGGATCTAAGGACTGACCAAAGCTAGAGGGGGGTGAGGGGGCTGAGGCCGATTTGGAGAAGGGTGGCGGCGGGGCCTGGGTTTGGTGTTTGCGGATTTCTGCTTGGATTTCCTGACGGCGAACTTTAATTTTTTCCAGCAGGGCCTGGGTAGCAGGAATTTGCTGCTGAGATTGGGTCATCTGTTGCCATAGCAGATTCCCGCGTTGTCGGAGGTCTTGTTCCCGTTGACGGGCGGCCTGGGCCAGATCGGGGCGATGGGCGGCCTCTGCTTTTTGAATCCGCTCAGTCCATTTCCGCATCTCGGCCACCAGGCCCAGGATGTCTTGTTCGGCCCGTTGTTTTTGAGTCATGAGGGATTGTAAGAGTTGGCTGGTTTCTGTCTCCTGCTGTTCCACTTCCAAAAGAAGAATCTGTAACTTCAGGCCGGGATTAGCTGCCAAAAAATCCTCTAGACGTTGCTCTAAAAAGGCGGAGAGGTCTTCTAGAAATTTCATGGCGGAGTCGGTAATGAGAACAAGCTCATTTTAGTCGAGGCGATGGGAGGATGAAAAAAAGATTGGAGCTTGAATCTGGAAACACCAACAATCCCTAACCCCTAAAAGGTTTCACCGACCTGAATGGTGCGTACTTCACTACCACGTTGCAACACAACCGATTGTTTTTGCACCCCAGTCAGCCGCCAATTGGAATTATCAATCACATCTCCGGGGGAAACCCTCTGGACTAAGCCATTGTGGGCAATCAAAGCCATAGAGCGATCCCCCAATTCGATCACTCCAACTAAATTGTTTTGGGGCTTTACGGGCGCAGGGAGACTGGTTGCCATTGTTGGGACGGAGGCTTTAGCCGCTACCATAGGCTGGTTAACTTTTGCCAAATTATTAGGCGGTGGCGGGACGGGGGTTAGGGGTTGGGGGGTAGATGGACTGGTAGCTACTGCTGTTGGGGAGAGATTTGCCGGAGTATTGGTTGTTGTGGGTGTATTGGAGTTCACGGGGATGTAAACCCGCTCAACCCGGTTGCCTTGGGCATCTTGACTGATAATGGTGGTTGGCTCCAGGCCGGGGGAGGGTGGATGGGCTAGGCCTTGATTACCAGAGTTGGGGGTTGGCCGTGAGGTGCTGCGAATAGACCCCAAGGCCTGGGAGGCATAGCGGGCAAACTCAACATCCCCAGGATGAGGACTTACGTTTGAGGTTGGGGTTCCTTGGTCGCGGAGAATTCCCCCAATCAGTAGGCCCCCAGCCATGAGAAAGGAAGCTATACCCAGGCCAATAAAGTATCGCTCTGAACTCAAGTTTTTGATTTTGTCCCAGGTTTGCAAGCCGAGGGACGTTGCAGCTGAGGATTGAGTTAAGGAGATGCTGGGGCGGGCCAAGGTGGATGCAGGGGCCAGGCGTTTGAGTTGTTGATTGGGGGCCTGGAGGTAGGCTTCAATATCTCGGAAGAGTTCGTCCATCATCTGATTGGCGTGAATGTCAGTGCGACAGGATTCAACCAGATATAAGGCGGGTTCAGATTGGGGGTGGTTTTGACGGGCAAGGGTCTGTATCATGGGCTGCCGATCCTGGGAATGATCCGTTGGCGATGACGGGCTAAAAACATCTTTTTCTGATTACGTCCCCAGGCCAAGATTGATACAAAACAGGGAGGGATCAGTCGAGATTATTTCTCCCAGGCCAGGATCACCTCACCCCGATAGACTTTTCCCTGTTGTCCCAGCCCCAGCCAAGTGATTCCGTTCAGATGTGCAAACAGACTGGGGGCAGAAACTTCTAGGACTTTCAGGAGGGGAAATGTGGTTTGCCAGGCCTGCTGATGGGTGGCCCAATCCAGATGGAGCAGCATATCCGGCGAGTCAAGTGTTAAAAGGGGTTGCCAGGCCGGGGTTTGGGTTGCTGCCCCAGAGGGGTGTAGTTCCGTCATCTCTGTTGCTAGGGTGGTGAAGGTTTGATCTTGGGCCTGGACAAAGGTGGGGGGAGCAGCGGGGGTTGAACTCCAGGCCTGGGCGGTAATCCCTTCAAATTCCCTGGGAGTTGTGAGCCACCCCTGATTTTGCAAGGATGCTTCTAAGGTTTCCAGGCCGGCCGTGACGGTTGGATTAGTTGGAGTCGTGAGTTGCCAATACCAAGGGGCTTGGGAGTGACTGTCTGAGGTAGGGGGAAAAATTGCCAAACCAAAATCTCCTATCAACCAGGGCCAAAGGTCTGTTTCAAGGTTGATCCCCAAGTAACGATTCAGGGCCTGGCGGGTTTGGGCCAAAAATGGCTGTCCGGCCCCATATCCGGTTAATAATTTATCCAGTCGATTAAAAATATCCGGCAAATCATGTCCCAAACCTACTGCGGCCGGATGACTGGGAAACCGTTTCGAGATGTCCAGATTAAGTTTAGTTGCAGTCGAATCTGAAGCCTCTCGGGCCAGTTTAGAGCTAATTAAGGTTGTACCAATCCCCAGGCCAGAGACAGGTTTCTGCAGATTTTCCCATTGCAAAAACAGGCGATCCGGACTGATCACATCCCCATTTTGATAGTCTTGGCTCCAGGTCCCGAGATTGAGATAACTTAAGCCCCAGGTGTCCCCCGTCAAGTTAAGATTGGCTTCTCGATAGAAATTTGCTCCCAAGATATTATTGACCGATTGGGCCGCGACCAAAGACTCTTCCAAGGCCTGGACAGATTGGCTCACCACTAAATAATCATTCCCCACAATTCCCAGCGCAACCGAGGGAGTGGAGACAGCCGGGCCTGGAGTGAGGATCGGGATGCCTTGGAAGGTTTTGGCAACAGGGGTAATCTCCAATTTTTCCCAGAATTTGCTCAGGGCTTTTTCAGTGCTGGCAGCATCTTTAATTGGGATAATCCACAGAGGTTGGGGGTTTTTTGCTGAAATTGGACTCATATTCACCAGCGTTAAACCAGCATCCCAGGCCAACAGACCCCCACCCGCCCGCCCCAGGCCCAGATCATCCCATTGGCTTTCAAAAAATTCGGACAATACCGGCCGCATTTGGGGAGAGACCTTATTCAAGGGTTGCGTTAATGTCACCATCCAGGCCGCTTGTCGAGGCACAAACCTCAGGGGGCTTAATTCCCTCCCAGCCCAGGCCAGCCCAGATCCAAGTAACCCCCAAACCAGGGCCAACACCCCCAGGACTTGTATAAATCTGGTGATTATTTCCCCTAATCTTTGCATCCAGTACCACCCACCCAAGGCATGACAAATCCTGATTCCCCTCCCATTTTCCCCGATTGTTTCCCCCGCCGCTCAGGTTTTCGGAAGAATAGGCTAGTCTAGGAAACGTCTCACCGCTTGGAACCCCTGGATTATGACAACTTCCCCAGTACAAAGTGCCCTCCTTGTTCTTGCCGATGGTACGGTCTTTATGGGCAAAGCCTTTGGGGCCAAGGGCACAACCGTTGGTGAAGTGGTTTTTAATACCGGGATGACAGGGTATCAAGAAGTCTTAACAGATCCCAGCTATTGTGGGCAGATTGTGACATTTACCTATCCCGAATTGGGCAATACAGGCGTGAATCACGAGGATGAAGAATCCATTTATCCCCATGTCAAAGGAGCCATTGCCCGGAATATTTGTGAACAACCCAGTAATTGGCGTGCTGAACAGTCCTTGTCCGATTACTTGAAAAAACACGGAATTCCGGGGATTTATGGCATTGATACCCGCGCCCTGACCCGCAAAATTCGCACCGTTGGGGCCATGAATGGGGCCATCTCCACCGAAATTTTAGATCCGGTTGAATTGTTGGGGCAAGTCCAGGCCGCACCGAGTATGCAAGGCTTAAACCTGGCTAAAACCGTCACCACCCCTAAAGCCTATGAGTGGACAGAACCCACCGCCGCGGCCTGGGAATTTGCGGCCACAGTTAACCCGGATCAAGACCCCCTCTTAGTGGTAGCCATTGACTTTGGGGTTAAACGGAATATCCTCCGGCGGTTGGCCAGTTACGGCTGTAAAGTGATCGTTGTGCCGGCCAGTACCAGTGCTGCGGAGATTCTCGCCCACAACCCCGATGGCATTTTTCTCTCTAATGGCCCTGGAGATCCGGCTGCTGTTACCGAGGGAATTACCACCGCCCAGGCCTTGCTGGAAGCCGGTAAACCAATGTTTGGCATTTGTCTGGGCCATCAACTCTTAGGGCTTTCTCTGGGGGCGGACACCTTTAAGTTGAAGTTTGGGCATCGGGGCTTAAATCAACCCGCTGGCCTGGCCCAAAAACAAGTCGAAATTACCAGTCAGAATCATGGCTTTGCCATTACGGGAGAATCTCTGGCCAGCAAAGACGTAGAAATTACCCATCTGAATTTGAATGATCAAACGGTCGCCGGCCTGGAACACCGTACCCTGCCCCTCTTTTCTGTGCAGTACCACCCCGAAGCCAGCCCTGGCCCCCATGATGCCGACTATCTCTTTGCTAAATTTGTCCAGGCCATGCGGAATTATCGCCAGCATCACTAAGCTTTGGTTTGCCTAATTGGCATTCTCGAAACGCTGGTCTGCATCATTAATCAATCTATAGTTCCTAGGTATTGTGATTTTGGGTTTGTATGCTAAAGATGTGCAAATCTTTTTTCTAAAGAGTTATGGCTATGGCAAAATCCAGAGGCGTTGGCTTCGGCTCAACCTGGCCTGGAACAACTCAACTCGCTTCAGGGCGGATATTTAGGTGACTTTAGCCAGTATGCCGATTTAGAGATAGAGGATAGGTGTCATTTCGGTTGGAATTTAGTCCCGAAGCGACAAAGGTTTTGGATCAACTTGCTCAAATACAGCCTAAAAAACATTCCAAGGGTTTGAAAACTCTGGGCTTATTGTCTAGCAATCCTCGGCATCCAGGCCTTAACACTCACAAATATCAAGTCTCTAAGCTGCCCCAACAATCAAGATGTGTTTGAGGCTTATGTAGAGAATAAAACTCCTGCTGTTTTTCATGTTTTCTGGTTTTATCGGCCTAGTCAGGGAGTCATCACTATTATTACGATTACACTTCATCCCCAATATATTCCTAAACTCATAACCCTGACTATAGTATTAACTCTTTGAGTCGAAATTAAGGCAAGACAAAAATGTTTTATTCGTAATGACTACGATAATTCAATGACTCTAGAACAGCCTATGTCATGTAATCAAATCTAACAACTTGATTGTAAATATCGTTCAACTAGTAAAATTGCCAAAATATCATCAATGGAATGAGGTGGTTGGCGCAGGCCTGGGGGTACGTCATGAGTTAGCGGCATTCAAAGTCAGTTGAACTGTAGAACATCAACACAGTAATGGCCCTAGAAAGCTTAACCACATCTAAATAATAAGAAAACTCTTTTATCCTAAGGGCTAGCCTAAAAAAATCTCCTGCTCCCCACTAGCAATCTCAGGGGTCATCGGGATTAATGCCTAACATTCTAAGCTTTGCTGCTAGGCGGTCAGCTCGGGCTTTTTCCTGCTCGGCTCGTTGGGCTTCTTGCTCAGCTCGTTGTGTTTCCTGTTCTGCTCGTTGTGCTTCCTGCTCAGCTTTCCATATTCCCTGCATCGCCGCTTCATTTGGAGTCGGAATCAAAGTTCCATCCCAGGAAAAGTAACGTAGCTTACCATTGTCGATACCGAGGAACAAGCCCAAAGCTTCACTCCACAGCCAGCCACGCTCATTGGGAGCTATGGGTTCATACTGATTGAAATTGAGCCTAAAGCCTGCAAATTCTAAGGTTTCTGGTGAAAAGTAAAAATACTCAGGGGTGTGAAACCGTTCTGCGTAAAGCTCCCGCTTTGTCACCCGATCCACTTGGGCCGTTGAGTCAGAGAGCAATTCAATAATTAAGTCAGGGTAACGGCCATCTTCTTCCCAAACTACCCAGGAATTACGAGGCTCCCGAGTCGTATTTTTGACTAAGAAAAAATCAGGGCCACGAAAATCCCGCTGCTTGAGTTGTTGGCGACTGAAGTAAATGGTCAGGTTGGCCCCAATGAAAAAGTCATCTCGGTCTCGCCAGGCCCACTCTAGACAGGACACCAGTAACAGCAATTGCATATAGTGCAGGGAGCTTTCCATCTCTGGTTCATCGCTCAGCAGTTGACGGGCATCGGGCATCTGCCGTTCTAGATCATCGGCTGTAAGAGTGGCCATAAGCACTTTCCCCGAACGATGCTCATACTATACAGCAAACACTAGGGTATGACTTGGATAGGTCAAAGGATAAGCAGCTAGTACCTTTGATGAATTTGACTAGTGAACTCATGCCACTTCACCGTCAGTTACGCTTGATTGTTATTCATCATTCTTCAGGCTCAGCGAACAGCTTTTAAGTACCGTTCAACTAGTAAAATCGCCACAATATCATCAATCGGCCGAGGGGGGTGGCGCAGGCCTGGGGGTAGTAATTTTGTTAAACCGTGCGGAGGAAACATTTGCCAATAGCGATCACGAGCTTCTAGGGTGCTGTTGCGTTCATTAACCGTTTTTATAACAATCTCTTGGCTAATTCCTTCTTTTAGTTTTTTTTGCCAAATCTTTGAAGTAGTTTGATCACCAATAATAATTGCCTGAATTGCATAGGTTGCGAGGACTTGATTGATGACATTCAGAGCCTGGTCAGCTAAAACCACTCGATGGGTAATGACCTGTTGAAACTCAGTAACAATCGCTAAACCACATTTATCCCGGCCTGGGTCAAAGCCTAAATAATAGCTCTCACTCACAGGCCTGGATACTCATGGTTTCAAAATGGGGTTGTCATCAACTGGGGTTATTTATTCAACCAGCTAAACATGGCCCGCAGGTCTTTACCCACTTCCTCAATGGGGTGTTCTGCTTCCCGCCGCCGCATTGCGGTAAATCCGGGTTTGCCAGCCTGATTTTCCAAGACAAACTCCCGCGCAAATTGACCCTCTTGAATTTCCTTGAGGATTTGCTTCATCTCCGCCCGAGTTTCATCGGTGACAATGCGCGGGCCACGAGTTAAATCGCCATACTCGGCGGTGTTGGAAATACTGTCCCGCATTTTGGCTAGGCCCCCCTCAACAATCAAATCCACAATCAACTTGACTTCATGGAGACATTCAAAATAGGCCAATTCCGGTTGGTAACCAGCGGCGACTAAGGTTTCAAATCCGGCTTTAATCAACGCCGATAACCCACCACACAAAACCACTTGCTCCCCAAACAAATCGGTTTCCGTTTCTTCCCGGAACGTAGTTTCTAAAATCCCGCCCCGCGTACCGCCAATCCCTTTCGCGTAGGCCATGGCCCGTTGACGTGCTTCCCCAGTGGCATCTTGATAAATCGCAAACAATGCCGGAACCCCTTGGCCTTGGGTATAAGTCCGCCGCACCAAATGACCCGGCCCCTTCGGCGCAATCATCACCACATCCACATCTGGCGGGGGGACAATCTGACCAAAGTGAATATTAAACCCATGAGCAAAGGATAAAACTTTACCCGGAGCCAAGTGAGGGGCAATTTCCTGGGTATAAACGGCTTTTTGAACTTCATCCGGCAGCAAAATCATGATCCAATCCGCCGCCTTGGTCGCCTCGGCCACAGAATGGACAGCCAACCCCTCGGCCTGGGCCACAGCCGCAGACTTACTGCCGGGGTACAAACCGACAATCACCTTCACACCACTATCCCGTAGGTTCAGGGCATGGGCGTGACCTTGGGAACCATAGCCAATAATGGCCACCGTTTTGCCAGAAAGTAACCCTAAATCTGCATCTGTGTCGTAATACATCCGTGCCATGGTTATGCTGTCCTCTTCTGTAATGAATCCAATTCTCTAGCGGGCAAACCGACCACCACCCCCAGCAGCTTCCCGCGGGCGGGCCTTGTTAACCTTGAGTTGCCGCCCCATCCACTCAGCCCCGTCTAATTCTGCAATGGCCGCATCTTCTTCGGCATCGGTGGACATTTCGACAAAGCCAAACCCGCGTTTGCGTCCAGTATCACGATCCACGGGTAAATAAACTTGCTTAACTGAACCGTACTCGGCAAATACGGCCTCTAGATCTTCCTGAGTGGCAGTGTAAGAAAGATTGCCGACATAAATTGACATAGTCTGCTCCAAAGCACAAAAAAATACAGAGCGTTGGCCTGTGACTTCGGAGAGATGCCTGTCCACTGAAACAAAACGACTCTGGAACCGAACTCATGTACCGCCTGAAACATTAGCCAGATATAACTAAGGCGAGTGGCGTAAGCCAACCCTGATCAAAAATTATAACCAGACATGGGGAGGGCCTGTGAAGCATGGGCGGAATTTCTTAGGGGTGGCTTAAGACTAGGACAAAGATTTCTGGGGTGGGCTAGCCATAGGCTGATGTTGCCGCATCAATCTCCACAAAACGAGGGACCCAGTTGAAGGCAACTAGATCCCGAAAAAATAGATCAATGAATTTTTAACTCTTACTAGGGTGAACAGGTTGCACTGGAAAACTTTTAGACGAACCCAATTTATATCCTAACCGGATCGGCTTTGAGACATTTTAAGAACAAAATACAGATTGAGACAGCGATTGTATTTGTTCATCTCCCTGAAGCAACAGAAATGGGTTTTGAAATCAACACAGTGCTAGGTAAAACGGGGACATCAATAACCTAAAGCGACTAGATAAACCACCTTGATTAACGAAACGACAATTAACTGAAATCACTGTCTAACTTGTCCCAGAACCAGAGGAGGGCAGCACAGTCTCTAGTTCTCAGCGTTTACACCTTTGAGTTGGATTTTTAAGGAAGTAACAGAGCTTGAGAAACTCTTTTTTGTTACCCCTTTCTTGTGCCTATGTATAAGCTAACACCAAGGTTTGGTAATTTCCATCTTTTTATCGAACTTAAATGTTCTTGATAGTCTGCAAAGTTTCTGTTACTAAAGTTCAACTTGACTAGGGCAATCTAGGGATCTTCGCCGTGGCTGGCATGGTAAGAACTGCGAACAAGGGGGCCGGAACGGACTTGGGCAAATCCCATCTCTTTTGCGGTCTGCCCTAAGGCCTGAAATTCATCGGGATGCCAATACTTGACGACAGGTAAATGGACTAAGGAAGGAGCAAGGTACTGACCGAGGGTGAGGCGATTACAATCCACCGCCCGCAAGTCTTGGAGGGTGGCAATAACTTCGGCTGTAGTTTCTCCCAGGCCCAGCATTAAGCCGGATTTTGTCGGAATGTCGGGATTTAAACGCTTGACGGTGGCGAGAACCTCTAAAGAACGTTCATATTTTGCCCCGCGCCGGACTGGCCCCTGGAGACGACGAACGGTTTCAAGATTATGGTTATAGCAAACGGGCTGGGCCTGGACAATTTGACCAATTAACTCTTGATGCCCTCGGAAGTCTGGGGTGAGAACTTCAATGGCAGTGTTTGGGTTGAGGTGGCGAATGGCGGTCATTGTGGCGATAAAGTGGCCTACCCCTTGATCCGCTAAATCATCCCGAGCCACTGAGGTGAGAACGACATACTGTAAACCAAGGGCCTGGACGGCCTGGGCAATCTTGAGGGGTTCTGCTTCATCCACAGGCCGGGGGGCATGACCTTTATCCACTTGGCAAAACCCACAGGCCCGGGTGCAAATTGGCCCCATGAGCAAAAATGTGGCCGTTCCTTGGCGATAACATTCTCCCCGATTGGGGCAGCGGCCTTCCTCGCAAATGGTATGGATCCCCGCTTGCTTAATCAGACGTTGAACCGGCGCTAGATCACGGGCCCGACCAATGGGAGATTTTAACCAACTGGGGAGACGCTGAGGGGGGGAGACAGATTCAGACATGGGGCAAGACCGGTAGATCCGTAAAGCTTAAGATAAATTAAATTTCCTAAGATTGTTAGCTAAGTAGCGTCCAGCCGAGACTGGAACCATGATACTTATATGGCATAGTCAAGTTAACCGCCTTCTAGAGGAACTTGGGGGTATTTGTGTCAACCCAAAAAATCTTGGTGATTGATGATAGTAAAGTCATTCGGATGCGTGTCCGGGATATGCTCCCCGAGGGTGACTATCAAGTGCTAGAAGCCAAGGATGGCCAAGAGGGACTCAATTTAATTCGGCAAGAATCCCCTAACTTGATCATGTTAGACTTTCTCCTGCCTAAGGTCAGCGGCTGGGAAGTCTTCCAGGAATTGGAGCGGCGACAAGATTTAGGACGCGTCCCCCTAGTGATTATGTCCGGGCGGCGGGAAGAAGTCACCGAGAAGCTTCAAGAACCCTTTGAACTGTTTGAGTTCATTGAAAAACCCTTTGAAAAGGAGGACTTAGACGAAGCGATTAAAAAAGCCTTTGCCAAAGCTCGCCTAGCTCCTGCTACGTCCCAAGCTTCTACTCCAGAAACAGCAACGGTGGGCGGCATTGATCCGGCAGAATTTGCCGCTCTCCAGGCCGAAGTTGCTGAACTCAAAGCGGCCCTTACTCAGGCTCCAGTTGTAACGGCTGGGGTTGATCCAGAAGAGTTTGCCGCCCTGAAAGAAATGGTTGCCGAACTCCAGTCCCAAGTCAGCCCGCCCGCCAGCACCATTGACCCCCTAGAATTTGCCCAACTGGAAGCCACCGTGGCCCAACTACAAATCCAGGGCTTGGCCCATGCCCACACGGTCGATCCGGCTGATTTTGCCGCATTGAAAAGTATGGTTATGGAACTCCAGACCCAAGTGGGGCAACCCCAACATCAGGATTATGGCTCTGGGGAAATTGCTTCTGGGCCTAATCCAACTGAGTTCCAGGCCCTGCAAACCTTAGTGAACTCTCTGGAAGAAGAATTGCATACAATTCGGCATACCCTGGCCCAAGTGGTTGGCTTCCTCAAACGCAAACGCCCAGATTAATAGCCAAATTTGCTCACGCTGATCCCAGGCCTGGTTAGCTTTGCAGCGTTATCAAGACCCAGGCATCTATGGCGAACATTAGCAGCGCAAACAGTCCCAGTAATCCGTACATCCAAGGTTGGGCCAGGGGGCGGATCAGTTCTGTGTCCAGGCCAGTGTGTTGATGAATAAACCGCAGCATTTGACTAAAGCCGACCACTCGCATCGGCAATAAATAGGCCATACCCGCTTGAGTCAATAGATAATACACCAGTCCACCCTGACTTGTGCCCCGCGGCTGAATCCCGGTGATTTCTGACCATTGGATTGACCACTGTCGCCGGAGGAAAGTTGGAACCCAGGCCGGATAGATAATCGCCATCCCCTGTTGATTCAGTTCGACTCGATAGCTGAGGGTTCCCAGGAGAATCAGACCGCCCATCACCAGCGCAATCAGTAATAGCCAAGGGGAAACCGGGGCCTGGGTTTGTTGGGATAGAAGAGGAAGAGGAAGCGTCAAGGCTATATAAAAACTGAGGATTGTCCAAGTGATTAAGGGCGAGGGCTTGAGACATAAGGCCTGGGCGGGGTCAAGGTTAGACATGGGGAGGGCTTGTTAGAGGTTAATGGAGAGGGAGAATCGTCAGGACTGGAGATTAGTTGGCAATGATAGGGGCGGGGGGCGGACTGCTGGCCGGGGTAATAGTTTCTGGACTACATTGAGCCCGGCGACTGCGAGTGGCTGGCCAGGCAAAGAGAGACTGGAGGCCCGCTTGACGAATTTCTGGGGGTTCCGGGCCATTGTTCCATAAACTCTCGTAATAGAAGAACGCGACTCCCAGACCATCGGTTTGAGCGGCTGTTACTTTAGCCTTGACCAGAGAGAGTGGGGTTAAGTTGGTTCGCAGGCCAGAGAGAATCCCAACGGCGGTGGGAATTTTCTGTTTAGCGGCTTGCAATTCCGGGCGGGCAATTTGTTCTAAAAAGGCTTCCAAGGTGGGCCGATAAATTTGGACAATTAACTCATCCACAATGTCTTGATTAATCCAGGCCACCCAGTCTTGGAGAGAGCTATTGTAGGCGGAGGGATAGGGGTTGGGGGACACAGAGACAATGATCTTCGGTTTCCGGGCTTGGATGGCTTGATTCAGTTGTTTCATGAAAGCCGTAATCTTATCGGCGCGCCATTTGACCCAATCCGTGGCCTGGGGATGGGCGGGGGGATCTTTCTTCGTTTCTTGCTTATAAAGAGCCACGGTGTAGGGATCATAACCAAACTCATTGGGGAGGCTCATGTGATCATCAAACTGAATCCCATCCACGTCGTACTGGCTGATGGCTTCCACCACCAAATCCGTCATAAATTTTTGCACCTCTGGATGAAAGGGATTGAGCCAAACCACTTCCCCAGCTGCCCCGACCCAGGTTTTTGTCCCATCGCGCCGCTGGGTTACCCAATTGGGATGCTGTAGGACAAGTTCCGAGGTTTCTGGGGCCATAAAGCCAAATTCAAACCAGGGGATGGCCAGTAAGCCTTGACAGTGGGCCTGGTTAATGACTTCGGCGAGGATGTCATAGTTATCTTGAATGCCCCGAATCACAAAGGGTTGAATGTTATGGCGTTGAGCGACTGGGCTGGGATAGGTGACATAACCCGAATTCCAAATCACCGGATAGACCGTATTGAAGTTAAGATCGGCCAGTTGGGCCATGGCCTGGGTTAAGCTGGGGCGATCTCGGAGCATTCTAGTGTCATTAGTGGTCAGCCAAACCCCGCGAATTTCCGGTTCCGACACTCTTGGGGTGGGGGAAGCAGGGGCGGCGGGTTGAACGTAAATGCTGTCAGGATGATCGAGGGGATCCACAACTTTTATGGGAGACTGAGCCAAGACCGGACTGAGTATTCCCCAGGCCAGGACTACCCCCAACCCCAAACTGAGCCAATATGCCAACTTCCGCCATCTGGACTGTGTCACAAACCCTCACCTATTGCGTGGTTTAGAATTTTTTCAGCTTCTGGATTATTCTAGAGTCCTTTCGGAATCCCCCACAATTTCCCCAGTTATGATCACCAGTTTGCACAATCCTCTGGTTAAACAGTGTCGGCAATTGCACCAGGGCAAATATCGCCATCACCACCAGCAGTTACTCCTAGAAGGGACTCACCTGATTATGGAGGCCTGTGCGGTTCGTTACCCCTTATTGAGGGTTTACAGTACCCCGGCCTGGCAAGGGAAAAACCCAGTGCTATATCAACATCTCCAGGAAATTGCCGAACACCTGGAATCAGTCAGTGAACCTGTTTTAGCGGCCTTGGCTACGACCCAAACCCCTGATGGAATTGTTGCCATTGCTCCCCGCCGCCCCGCCGCATCTTTAGAACTCCACAGCCTTGGCCTGGTCTTAGAGGGGATTCAAGATCCCGGTAATTTAGGGACGCTGATCCGGACGGCCGCCGCGGCTGAAGTGGAGGGAATCTATTTGGGGCCTGGCTGTGTGGATTTGGAGCATCCCAAAGTTTTACGGGCGACTGCTGGGCAATGGTTTCGACTCGGGTTCAAGCAAAGTAGTGATCTCAGCCAAGATTTAGCCCCCTATCAAACCAGTTCCAATTGGCAGATTATTGCCACCCGGCCTAGCCCCAGCAGTTGTAATTATTGGGATCTGGATTATTGTCAACCAACCATTTTTTTATTAGGGAGTGAAGGACAGGGCCTCTCCCCAGAGTTACGCGCCCAGGCCAGCCAAGAGGTTTATATTCCCCAGGCCCCTGGTGTCGAATCCCTTAATGTGGGAGTTGCCGCCGCCCTTTTACTCTATGAAGTCAAACGTCAACGCCGTCATCATGCCCAAGGGATCGAATCTTCTGATTAGGGATTAGAGAGTAATGAGAAAAGAGTTAACAAAAGGCATCAAGTTGAGTCCAGGGGAGGTTCTCACTCCTCACTCCTAAATCCTCACTTCTCAAACCGCAGTCGTCAAAAAATCCATCAACGGCGAGAGGACCCACTTGGCCCCCACTTTTAATTGATGTTCCAGAGTCGGCATGCGATAGAGATAGGCCAACCGCCGCACCAAATAGGCTAAGGAGCCATCCAACTGCAAGCCCAGGCCCGCCAAGGCCGCGCTATCGGTACCCAAGGTCAACATTTCCCCCAAATGAGAATAGTTAAAGGGCAACAGCGGGCGGTGATTCAGGCTGGCCCAAACATTCCAACCCAGATAATCGGCCTGTTGAAACGCAGCTTGGGCCGTTGTTGGTACCTGTTGGCCGGCTTGATCCCGGACATCGGCCGCATCCCCCAAGGCAAACAGTTCGGGATGATCAACAACTTGCAGGGTCGGGGTAGTCAGGAGTCGGCCGCGCTCATTTTTGGGGAGTTCCAAGGCTTGAATCGCACCCGCCACCGCTGTCCCAACTGTCCAGATCACCAAATCCACCGGCAGTTCATCCACCTGGTCTTTATACTTCAGGGCAATGGTATTGGCACTCAGCCACTCTGGGGTGGTATCTAAATCCAGCCACACTTGCCGCGCTTCCAAGGCCCGTTGCGCCGTTTCCTGATTAAAGCTGGGGGAGCCACCCAGGATTTGGCTATTGCGATCCACCAGGCGAATTCGCCCCCGATTGCCCAACCGTTCCGAGAGTTTACAGGCCAGTTCCACACCGCTGGGACCGGCACCGACAATTACAATACGGATCTTGTCTTGTCCAGAATTCTCTAGGGTTTTTAAGCGTTCCCCCAGGGTATAAGCATCAGCCAAAGTCCGAAACATCAGGGCATGATCGGTAACTCCCGGAACCTGGCCAGTGGGAGTCGTGCCGCCTAAGGCCAAAACTAAATAGTCATAGGCGAGGGTGGCCTGGGAACTGAGGGCGATGAGTTTTTCAACTAGATTAATGTGCGACACCTGGGCCTGGCAAAACTGAATCGGGGTATCCGCTAAAATTTCGCTAAAGGGGGGGGCAATTTCCCAGGTTTCCAGTTCCCCAGTCAGCAATTCATAGAGCAGGGGTGTAAATAAAAAGCGATCAGATTGATCCACGAGGGTAATTTCAGGCCTGCCACCCTCTTCCCAGGGGAGTTGGGCCAAACGCAGTGCCGTATAAAGTCCCCCAAACCCCCCACCGAGAATCACAACTTTCTTAGCCATAGTTTTTCTGGTTCCAACCTAAAGTCACATCTGCTCGCTGGCCAAACATCTCCACAATAACGACAAATTTCAGTAGCCAGCTATTTGCAGGAGAGATAAAGGTGGCCTGGCTAAAATTTGAGGTTAAAAATAATTTCCATCGGGGCTGGTAGCAAATTCCCGCGAAAGTCTAAAAGCTGCCCTAAGAGTAGATAACCCACCCCCAGTAATACGGCGACAACTCCCGTTAAAATCGCTACCCACTTTGGTCGTTCCATTGGTCTATATCCTTAAGATTGATCAGCTAATTGACTCAGTTTGTCATTGATGCTTAGGAGGGGTTTGGAGCCAGAAGGGGAGTCGGTTCCGGGGTAGGAGGGGGCGGGGCTGTGGCATTCACGGGTTGATTGGGAGCAACGGTTTCTGGATCGCTACTGGGGGTATTAGGAGCAAGAGCGGGTTGATTGGTGCGGGAAACTGGAGCAGGGGGAGTGGCGGATAGTTGGGATTGTTGGGTCAGGGCCAGCAGTTGTTGTTCAAGTTCTAAACTGGAGGAAAATAACCGACTCAGGCCCCGAATGAGTCGCCGTAAATCCTCTTGCAGTTCTTGGTCTCCCGAGAGTTTAACCAGATCATTGGTGATTTTTTGGGTATTGATAAAGGTGGCCCGGGCCGCATCTAGGGTTTGGGCCAAGGAAAACATCACCGCCGGATTACTGAGAGTTCCCGAAATGGTATTTAAGTTGGCCGCGGCCTGGGAACCATTTTTCAACAAGGCTTCTAAATCCGCCAGGACTGTACTTTTTTCTAAGCGATTCAGAAATGGGGATAGGTTACCCAAAACTAATTTGAGTTCCTGTCCAGATGCACTCAAGGTATTTAGAGTTGTGGTTAAAGTCCCTTTATTGACTTCCACTAAGCTTGTTACCTGATTGGCTGCTTGGGTAACAGAGCGGGCCGCAGTCGAAAATTCTCGCAGTTGCACTCGGGCATCGGCACTAAGACGATTCACATTTTCGGCGGCGGTGGCCACTTTCGTAATGGCAGAATTGGTATTTTCAATTAGTTGCGATTGATCCAAACTATCGGCAATGGCATTTGCAGCGGTGATTAAATCATCAAGGCTTTTACCTGTCCGCCCTTGAATTTTCTGCCCATTACAAATAATGATTGTGGGGTCACAATCGGCACTGACAGGGGAAAGATTTTCGGGAAGATCTGCTACGGCCACAACTTGACGAAAATCCAGAAACGAACTGCCGACAAAGCCTGACTGCCGCACCTCGGGAATGGCATCACGGGGAATAATCACATCCCGCAGCTTGGCCTTGGCGATAATCCCCATTGGCCCGACTTGGACATCAGAAATACTGCCGACTCTAACGCCCCGATAGCGTACCGGTGTACCCACCACCAGGCCTGGGGCATCGGCCAAGGTAATGGTGACTTCGTAGGTTTGCCCCGCAAAGAGATTTCCCCGCAGCCAGATCAAGGCTAGGCCCAGCACCCCCAGGCCAATTAAAAACAGCAGGCCAACCACACTTTCCTGCATGACCCGAGATCTCATTCGCTTTGGCCTCCAGCTAGGGGTGGTTCAATAATCCGAATTGGCCCGTGGACGGCCCCCTGGAGAAATTGATGCAGGTAGGGATCATCACAGGTGGGAATGTCGCTCACAGTTCCTTGCCATCGTATCTTACCCTCATAAAGCAAAATCATTCGTCCTCCGGTGCGGTGAATTGTGCTGTGTTGGTGGGTGACAATGACATAGGTCGAGCAGGTGGTGGCGTGGATATTGCGGATCATGTCTTCAATGACGGTTGAGGCAATCGGATCCAAGCCCGCTGTGGGTTCATCGTAGAGCAAAATTTGGGGGTCATCATTTTTATCTTTGGGATTATCCATAATCGCTCGGGCAAAACTGACCCGTTTCCGCATTCCCCCGGACAATTCTGCCGGATACAAATGGCCCATATTCTCCAGGCCAACTAAGGCTAGTTTGTGGCTGACTAAGGTTTTGATTTCTGTACAGGAGAGATTGGTATTTTCCAACAGATGAAAGCCGACATTTTCTTCTACGGTCAACGAATCAAAGAGGGCGGCCTGCTGAAAGACCATGCTCATGCGAATATCTCCCTTGCCCTCATCCCAATCCCCATCCCGTTTCTGGCCATTCACATAGATTTCCCCCGTATCTGGCTGCGTCAAGCCCGCGATTAAACGCAGGATGGTGGATTTCCCAGTTCCCGATGGGCCAATCACCGCTAAAGCATCGCCTACATGTATGGCAAGGTTGACATGATCAAGAACGACCTTATCCCCAAAGGCTTTGCTGACATTCCGAAATTCAATCAGGGGAACAGACATGGTGGTTTAAATTAGTCCTTCCAATTCTTGGGTTTCAATGGCTTCCAGGCCCCGGGCATCTCCCAACTTCACCAAGGCAGCCCGGGCATCTTCCTGTACCCCCATATCCTCATCCTCCAGCGCGCTAATCAAGGCATCAATGGCCTGGCTATAGGTTTGATCCACAGGAATCGCTCGACAGAGTTGCCCCAAAGCCCAAGCCGCATTACTTCTGACGACCGCCATCGCATCTACAGTCAGAGCCTTGACTAAGGGAGGAACAGCCTGGGTTGCGGCCTCAATACTCACTTCTGCCATTTGTCCCAAGGAACTGGCCGCCCATAATCGTACCGCCGAAATATCCGTCAGTAAGGTTTCTGTTAAGGGTAAGAGGGAGCGACTATCGCGGCAATTCCCCAAGGCCCAAGTTACCCCTTTGCGGACATAGCCATTCCAATCTTGCTCCAGTTGTTGAATCAGAGGCTCCACCGCACTGGGACTGGGATTGCGGCCCAAGGCATAGGCAGCACTGACCCGAACGAGGGGACAAGAAGAGGAGAGGAGGTTAATGAGTGCGGGTACGGCCCTGGCATCTTCAATTTCACAAAAAGCCCGCGCCGCCAGCATCCGTTGAGTAACATCCTCGGCAGTCAACAGAGCTAGCATTTCATCGGGATCTGGCCGGGGCGGTTCAGTCACCTCAGCCCAATCTTCGTGATCGGCCAAGTTAACTTCGCTGATTATGGCTCCGTTCAGTTGGAGGTCGCTGTCATCCATCATGGGTCTCTTTTGCAGCAATCCAGGCCTGGGGTTCATCCGAAAACTATTGCGGCTGCCTAGTTATGATCCATTAAACTACTGAGGGGTGGCTAAATCACCATCACACCGCTTGTGCAGCTATAGAATAGCCTATTTACTCCCTGCGACTCGAGAATTTCTCTGCTTGGGCCGGAGAGACCCCCAACCTCCTTGTTCCCAAAGGCGCAAACTTGAGTAGTGTTGGATTTCCAGGCCTGGACAGCTAGGACTCGTTTTGCAAGCGCAACACGGCCATAAAGGCTTCTTGGGGCACATCCACACTGCCAATGGCTTTCATCCGTTTTTTCCCGGCTTTTTGTTTTTCTAACAGTTTCTTCTTCCGGGAAATATCGCCACCGTAGCATTTGGCTAACACATCTTTCCGTAATGCCGGAATACTTTCACTGGCCACCACCCGACTGCCAATCGAGGCCTGGATTGGAATTTTGAATTGATGCCGCGGAATTAGGTCTTTGAGTTTGGAAACCAAGGCCCGACCGACGTTATAGGCTTTATCCCGATGGACAATCGCCGCCAAAGAGTCCACCGGATCGCCACTGATCAAAATATCCAGCTTGACCAAATCATTTTCCCGGTAGCCAATCACATGGTATTCCATACTGGCATAGCCGCGGGAACGAGATTTCATCTGATCAAAAAAGTCGGTGACAATTTCCGCCAAGGGGAGTTCATAAATTAAGGTTGTCCGGCCTTGGGTCAGATAGCGCATATCCTTAAATACCCCCCGCCGGGCCTGGGCTAATTCCATCAATGTCCCCACATAGGTTTCCGGGGTGATCATCTCCACTTTGACGTAGGGCTCTTCAATTTTTTCCCGATGTTGCGGATCCGGAAGGGTACTGGGGTTATCAATCAAGATCACGCCATCTTTGAGGGTCGTGACCTGATAGACCACCGAGGGAGCCGTAATGATCAAATCCAGATTATATTCCCGCTCGAGCCGTTCTTGGACAATTTCCATGTGGAGCAGGCCCAAAAAGCCACAGCGAAAGCCAAACCCCATGGCACTGGAACTTTCTGGCTCGTAGTTGAGGGCGGCATCATTGAGTTTGAGCTTTTCTAGGGCTTCTCGTAAATCTTCAAATTGAGCCGCATCGGTCGGGAATAACCCACAAAACACCATCGGCTTGGCTTCGGCATATCCAGGCAGAGGTTCTTTGGCTTGTTTGCTGGCCAGGGTAATCGTATCGCCCACCCGCGCATCAATGACGGTTTTAATCGCGGCGGCTAAATACCCCACTTCCCCGGCATGGAGTTCCTCGACTTGGATTTGACTGGGGGAGAGAACACCGAGTTCGTCAATATCGTATTCTTTGCCCGATGCCATTAAGCGAATTCGATCACCTTTTTTCAGCCGCCCATCCATGACTCGAAAATAGACAATCACCCCGCGGTAGGGATCGTAATAGCTATCAAAAATCAAAGCCCGCAGTGGTTGCTCCACTGTATCTTGGGGGGGCGGGACGAGGTGAATAATCGACTCTAAAATTTCGGGAATCCCAATCCCCTCCTTGGCAGAAGCATGAACCGCTTGGGAACAATCCAGGCCGACAATTTCTTCAATTTCACCCTTAACCCGCTCCGGCTCGGCTCCGGGGAGATCAATTTTATTCAGAACTGGGATAATCTCTAAATTGTTTTCTAGAGCTAAATACACATTGGCCAGGGTTTGGGCCTCAACCCCTTGGGAGGCATCTACGACTAATAAGGCCCCTTCACAGGCTGCTAATGACCGCGAGACTTCATAGGAAAAGTCCACATGGCCGGGGGTATCAATTAGATTTAAGACGTAGTCTTGCCCATCAAGCCCTTTGTAATTCATCCGCGCCGCCTGGAGCTTGATCGTAATGCCCCGTTCCCGTTCTAAGTCCATGTTGTCGAGAAATTGGGCCTTCATTTCTCGGTCTGCCACAGTCCCCGTAAACTGTAACAACCGATCTGCCAGGGTAGATTTCCCGTGATCAATGTGGGCAATAATCGAAAAATTCCGAATGTGGGAGACAGGAGCGTCCGTCATAGGGGGTGTAACCAGGCCAATGCGACTAAAGTGTGAAGAAAGCTTACATAGATTGTGACACAGGTTAATTAACCCTCAGCGTTCCAAGTATTTCTCATCACCCAGGCCCGGTTTCTAATCATCTCCAAAGACTCATCTCGGCGCAGTTGACCATTTTCATAGACGATCTCTAACAAATCATCAGAGGTAGGGGGAGTAGTTTGATAGCCCGTTTCAGTTTTGACCAGAGCCAGCCGTCCTTGTTTACTGGTTTTGCTCAGATCGGTGATGGGTTTTTTAGAAATTCCTTGAGCTTGGCCCGCTACGGTAACTTCACTGCATTTCATCGCGAATTTTTGAGTATCCCGATTCAGTTTTTGCAGCAACGCCCCGCCCATGCCAAAGGCTAAGTTACTGGTACTAAACCCCAGCGTTTCGGTTTTGGCCAAAATTGCGGCAATACTGTCAGGATTCACCCCATCGCCTTGAATCAACCGCACCGAATTTAACACCCGATAGCCTTTCTGATTGACTGTACTGCCAAAATGGGTTTCGAGTTTTTGCAGAGCCATCGTGACAACTTCCACTGGATTCCCAGAGTCGGGCCGAATGACCACCGTTGCCCCAGAGTCAAGCACCTGTTGCCGTAACTGTTCGCCCCACAGGTGATCAATCGCATTCCATAAATCATAGGAATCCGAAACGACGGCAACCACTGCCCCAGGCCTGGCAAATTGGTTCAACATATTGCGATAAGCGCCAACTTCTTGGGCTTCTCCCCAGGCCGTGATCGTGGAATGTTCCGCGGCTGGAATTGAATAAGCGGCCATCGGGGCGTGATAGTAATTCCGACCAAAGACTAAGGCCTGGACTGTATCGGTTCCGCAAAAATTGACCAGATGGGCCAGACCGCCAATTCCGGAAGACTCACAACTGGAAACCCCCCGGGCCCCAAAGTCATGGAGCTTAAAGCCAACTTCGGCATCGGGATTATCGGCTGTGCCTTGGAGGGATTGATAAATTAACTGTTTTAATTGCCAGCTTTGGGTCGCTACCGTAATCGGATACCAGACGCGCATTAACAAGGTTTCCAGCCAAGAGACCAGCCAAAATGTTTGCGGATCCGTAGATTCCACCGTGATCAAAACATTATGAACCGGGACAACCAGGCCCTCAGGCACCGCTTTAATTCGGATCGGTAATTGCCCCTGAAGTTCGTCTACGATATACCGCCACCCCACCACATTAAACGGCACACCATGCAAGGCAAACACTTCCGCTGCTTCCTCGACCATCCAGGCCTGGACGGGTTGACTGAGATAGCGCTTCAAAATGTATTGCAAACCAAAGAAAACTGTTTCGGGATATTTTCCACCCCGACTCTCCACATAGGCATACAGTCCAGTTGTCTGGGGAGGATATTGTAACCAGTGACTCGCTTTATAGGAATCAACATCAAGAATCAAGTTATAGTCCATAAGTTCACCTCAAAAGTCGTCATTTTTTGATTAATTAATAAGTTGATACCGATGACAATGCTCAATACACAAAGTCATGGGAAATGAATTGAAAATGGATCAAAATTATGAACGTTAATCGAAAACGCTATGCAAGCAGAATCAAAGCCTAAACCTTACTGACAAAATGCTGAATGATTTGGAAATGATCTTCATAAAACTGATCTTCTTGGGCATACAAATCGGCTAGAGACATCCACCAGGCCTGTTCGGCATCATCACCCCCTTTAACAGGAGGCAACTCCCCCCCTTTTAGTTGAATAAAATAGGCATGGGTAATCGTGCGTCCCCGTAACGACCGGCTGGGATTATCAAAGACATGATTGTCAATAATTGAACCCCGCAAGACCGGCAATGGCACTTTCAAGCGCGTTTCTTCCTTCAGTTCCCGCAACATCGCCGTCACCAGGGTTTCATCCTGTTGAACAAAGCCCCCTGGTAATGCAATTAACCCCAGGCCAGGCCTCGCTTTTCGCCGCACCACCAACACATGACCGGACTGCACCACCACCGCATCAACCGTGACAAAAATCGGCGGATAGGGAGCGACTGCCCAGGCCTGTTGATAGGATTGTAAAAATTGATATTCTTGACACAAAGCTGCATACCTTGGATTGGCTTGAAATTGTTCTAAATAGTCAGCAATTGCCGGCGGGATTTTGGTCTGATAGTCGTTGTGATTCCCGGCAAAATAGGCGTTGCGAATCTCTGTGGAGTGCAAATTGGCATAGGAACCCGTCTCCACATAATCCCATTGGGGAAACAGATTTAAGTAATAGGAAGACGCATCCTTGTGATGGCCAAACACAGCCACCGAGGGATTTCCTTGGGTAAGAGTTAAGACCTGTTGTTGAACCGCTGCCAGCCAAAGATTATCACTGTACAGCCAGTCGCGAATGGGTAAAAAATGAATCCGAGATAATTGTTCTGGGGGCAAACAGGCCTGGATCATCTCAATTCGTTCGGCAGTTATCCAAGGGTTACGAGTATCCGGTGCCACTCGATGACTTCCCAGGATGAGGATTAAATAATTAACTTTCTCTAAGGCCAGCTTCAGGGTTTGCAAATGCCCAAAATGAAACGGTTGGAAGCGGCCAATATAGATGCCAAATTGATATTCTATTGTCATACCAGACTCCCTGGCTAAATAACATTCTCTCTCCGAGAACTAGCTTAATTATAGTAAAACTTACCAAAACTCGTCAAGCAAGAACATCCAGGCATAATAAAACCCCGCCGATGAGCCAAAATATAAGGCTGTCAAAAGCGGGGCCGGGTTAAGATTTAGGTTGACGTATTTTCTTATTCAGCTGATTCTGGTTCTGAACTGGCCACTTCAAAGACATTGAGATAGACATACCCGGCCGCAATCGCTCCCACAATTGGTGCTAACCAAAACAACCATAGTTGGCTAATCAACTCAACTCCGGCAAACAAAGCAACTCCGGTACTGCGGGCTGGGTTCACAGAGGTATTGGTGACTGGAATACTAATCAAGTGGATCAGGGTTAAGCACAAACCAATCGCAACTGGAGCCAATCCTTGGGGGGCCCGTTTATCCGTTGCACCTAAAATCACCAGCAGAAACATAAAGGTCATGACAACCTCAGTAATCAATGCTGCCACCAGGCCATAGCCCCCCGGAGAATGGGCCCCAAAGCCATTAGTCGCCAAGGGATTACTGCCCCCTAAGACAAAGCCACCGCCCCGTCCTGAAGCAATTAAATAGACCAGGCCACCGGCAATGACCGCCCCAATCACCTGAGCGATAATGTAGGGTAATAATTCCGAACTGCGAAACCGCTTCCCGGCCCATAACCCAAAGGAGACTGCCGGATTTAGGTGACAGCCGGAAATATGGCCAATCGCAAAAGCCATCGTCAGAACTGTTAACCCAAAGGCCAAGGCCACCCCTAAAAAGCCCAGACCAAAAAAGTTGGGATCTTTCTCGACAACGGCACTATAGGGAAACCCAGCGGCCAAGACGGCACTCCCGCATCCCCCCAGCACTAACCAGAATGTGCCAATCAGTTCCGCTAAACAGCGTGTCATTAACGGCATTATTTACTCTCCCCAGAATAAATTTAATTTCATGCGTGATAGTTAATTAAATGAGAGACTACCCCCGGCCATGTAGCCAGCTATGGGGCGATCTGAACCCAATTTAAGTGAATTTGGCCCGAAAATTACTTAAGAAATAGTTATTTTCTAATCGGAATTACAACGCCTCATCCAACCTCTAAATTAAAGAAAGCTTAAATATTAAACTAATGGATTGTATTTATCTCCCCGGCCAACGCTATTACGGCTACACAGGCGCGCTCCCCGAAGAACAAATTTTGGGGCAATGGTTTCAAGTAGATCTAAAACTGTGGCTCGACTTAGAACCGGCCATCCAAACCGATGATCTCAACCAGGCCCTCGACTATCGCGATGTAATTGCCCAAATTAGATATCTCTTTACCAGCCAACGCTTTACTTTAGTCGAAACACTCGCCGGAGAAATTGCCGCCCTTGGCCTGGGATTTCCGCAAGTCCAAGCCGTTGAAGTTCATCTCACCAAACTCGCCCCACCCATTCCCGATTACACCGGTCAGATCACGATTCAAATTTGCCGGAATCGCACCGCCCCCCCCCAGGCCTGAAAATTGATAGCAGAAACGACTATCCTAAAAAAGATAAGTAGAATACCCCATGCCCATCGCGCCGCCCTCCATGAATATTTTGACGAACTTCTTCTCCCCCGCCAATGCCCCTGTCCAAACCCGCCCCCGCAAAGGCATTGAAATCAAATCCCGCCGGGAAATTGAGATTATGCGTCAGGCCTCAACCATTGTTGCCACCGTTCTCAAGGAAATTTCCGAACTGATCAAACCGGGCATGACCACTGCGGATCTTGATGCCTATGCCGAAAAACGCATCCGGGAAATGGGGGCAACACCCAGTTTTAAGGGCTATCAGGGGTTTCCCGCTTCCATTTGTTCCTGCATCAATCATGAAGTGGTTCACGGCATTCCCAGCAAACGGAAAACGATTCGCAACGGGGATATTGTCAAAGTCGATACCGGGGCCTATTTCAATGGCTTTCACGGAGATTCCTGCATCACCATTGCTGTCGGAGAGGTCACTCCAGAGGCCGCCAAGCTGGTGCGAGTTGCGGAAGAAGCGCTCTTTAAGGGGATTGAACAGGTCAAAGAGGGTAATTACATTCTCGACTTGGCCGGGGCGATTCAAGACCATGTGGAAGCTAACGGTTTTGTTATCGTGGAAGACTTTACTGGGCATGGGGTGGGGCGGAATCTCCACGAAGAACCCTCGGTGTTTAATTTCCGTACTAATGAGCTAAAAAATGTCCGCCTCCGGGAAGGAATGACCTTAGCGATTGAACCCATTCTCAATGCTGGCTCGAAAAATGTCCGCATCTTAGGGGATCGCTGGACAGCCGTGACGGTGGATAATTCTCTCTCGGCCCAGTTTGAACATACTGTCCTAGTCACCAAAACAGGCCACGAAATCCTGACGGATCGGCGGGGACTTTAGAGACATAGCGGATTGTTACTGTCTTTTTCGATCGGAGAGTAAAATGAAAATTGTGGTGCATCAGGCCGATGATGCCTTGCATATCCGCTTGGATGACAGCCCAATTAGCGCATCGGAGGAAGTCAGCGAGGGGATTATCTTCGACTTTAATGATCAGGGGAAAATTGTCGGAATTGAGGTTTTATATCTGAGCCAACGCAGTTCTGGGTCTTTGGATAAGATTGGATAAGATCTTATTAGAAGCAATATAAGCCCAGAAACCAGGCCATGAACCCTGATACACTGAAGGGCAACTTATTGAGATGCGCATGGGTCTAAGAACTGACCTGTAGTTTAGGGTATGCCGTGATCCCAGGCCTGGTATGGATGTAGTCAGCCAATTTCAAAGCGGTTATACGCTGTTTTTAAGTTTGCTAGTGGAAGCAATTCCCTTTTTACTATTGGGAGTGTTGCTGTCAGGGTTATTGCTCCTCTTTGTCGATGAACGTCGCCTGGTGGCTTTAATGCCTCGCAATGCTTTGGCCGGGGCCTTGGCGGGCAGTTTGATGGGGTTTATGTTCCCGGTCTGCGAATGTGGCAATGTGCCTGTGGCCCGGCGATTATTGGCCCAAGGTGTGCCGACTTCTGTGGCCATGGGGTTTCTCTTAGCCGCCCCGACCATTAATCCCATTGTGATTTGGGCCACTTGGGTCGCCTTTCGGGATCAACCAGAAATTGTAGTCTTGCGTATTCTCTTTACCCTGGTGATTGCCACGGTTGTTGGGGCGGTGTTCAGCGTCCAAAAAGATTTAACACCGTTTCTGCAACCCGCCATGAACGCCATTGTCCCCCAAGGTAAACCAGCTCTGGAAAGTGCCCTTTTGCGGGGGGGAACCTACTGGCTGGATCAACCGGGTCAACCTGTGGCTGCTGATACCTTGGCCTTAACCCTGGCTCCACCCGCCCCCGCCACCCTCAGTTGGGCTGCCCGTTTACCTCTCCTTTTAGACAACACCATTCAAGAACTGCGAGAGTTGGGAGGGATTTTGATTCTGGGGAGTTTGATTGCTGCGATTGTCCAGGTGGCGGTGCCGCGGGATGTGGTCTTGGGCTTAGGTCAGGGGCCGATTATTTCCGTTATCACCATGATGATTTTGGGGGCAGTGATTTCCATTTGCTCCACAGTGGATGCCTTTTTTGCCTTGGCCTTTGCCGCGACCTTTACCCCTGGTTCTCTTTTGGCCTTCCTCGTCTTGGGGCCGATGGTGGATCTCAAGGGAATTGGGCTGTTACTAACGATTTTCCGTCCCCGCGCCCTGATTTATATTTTTGCGATTGTTGCCCAACTAACTTTTTTCTTCTGTTTGTTTGTTAATTTGCGCTGGAGCTAATCCGAATGCAGATGTTCCCAGTTATTGCCAAACAGTGGTATCGCCAAGAATGGGTGACAGTGGCGGCCCTGGGCCTGTGGGGGGTCTTATTTCTCCTGTTTTGGCTCTGGGGACGGCTGGGGTTGCTGATCCATCCCAATTATTTCCCTCTGGCAATTATTTCTGGGTTTATTCTCCTAGGAATTGCGATCCTCCAGGCTCGCCGGTTGGCCAAAAAACAGGTAATGCCCCTCCAGCATCTTTCCCTCCTGCCGCCAAGCTGGATGAGTTGGTTACTGGTGGTAACGGCCCTGATTGGCCTGTTCATTACGCCGCGCCCGTTTAACAGTGATACGGCGGTGCATCGGGGCCTGGGAGACGGCCTCACCGTGACGCGCAATAAACCCCAGGCTTTTCGGGCCAATACCCCTCCAGAGCAACGCACCCTCGTGGATTGGGTCAGAACCTTGGATATTTATCCTGAACCCGATGCCTACTCTGGGCTGCCCGTAAATGTGGAAGGATTTGCTGTCCATCCTGCCAGTTTTCCCGATGACACCTTGACCTTGGCTCGGTTTGTGATTACCTGTTGCGCGGCCGATGCTTACCCGGTTGGCCTGGCGGTCAAATTGCCTCAACCTCGGAGCCAATATCCCGCTGACCAGTGGTATCGGGTCAAAGGCCGCATGATCACCGCAACCCTTGATGGACAACGACAACTGACAATCCAGGCCCAAGAGGTGATCCCAATTCCCCAACCGGATAACCCCTTTGCAACCTGAATATTTCCTCCTTAGGCTTGCCCAGACCATTCCTGGGGAGTGAGGGTTTTCAGGGCTAAGGCATGGAGTTCATTGGTGGCCATGACCGTTGTTAAGCAGCCATAGACCATTTGATGCTGTTGAACTAAGCGTTTGCCAATAAAGGACTCAGAAACCACCGTGGCCTGGTAGTGATCGCCACCACCCGTCAAGTCTTCTACCGCTACTACGGCATCGGGGAGTTGAGATTGAATCAGTTGGGTGAGTTGCTCAGGAGTAATCATAAATCGCTCAGGTAGGTTCCTAGGGACTATTTGGCCTGGGGGGCAGAAGCGGGGGCCGGATTGGCTGGGGGAGTGGGGGCGGGACTGGCGGGAGTATTTGCCGGACTGGGCAGCGGCGCACCAACGGGGCCACGGGGAAAGACCACATCCATAAAGCCGAGTTCTACCAATTGTTGATAGGATTTTTGCCCGAGTTCCCGAGTTGGGTTTTGACTGCGCAGAATTTCGACTAGGAGCGGAATTGCCAGTTCCGGTTGATTATTGGCCCGATAGACTAAGGCCAGTTGATAGGTGGCAATGTCCCGCATTTGGGCTGACTCTAGGGCTTTCCGACGACCACTATCTGAGGCAGCGGCATCAATGCCCAAAAAGCTGGAGCTAATGGATTGATAATAGTTGGAGAGTTGGTTCATGGTTGTCCGGGCTTCGAGGAGTTTGCGGGCCGCCAGGACATAATTTTGACTGTTGACGGCGGTGGCGGCCTCATCAATCAAGCGTTGTCCCCCGGCAATGGTATAGGCTGTGCCCGCAGGTAAGGCTGGGGTAACCACTTCCACATTGGGGGCTGTTGCGCCAGGGGTTCCTGTAGTTCCACTCGACTGTGCCAGGCCAGGCCCCGAAAGGATTCCTAGACCCAACAGAGGCAACATTAAATATGGCCGCAAGCATAACCGCAGGAGAAATGGAGGGCGTGGCAATCCCATCATGAAATAGTCCCTTTGCTTAAAATAAAAATGACAACCATGACCAATCGTAAGTTCCAAATGTTGCTAGGTCTGCCATCGGGTATCTTATCACCAGGCCTGGATGGCCTCCCAGGTCAGAGGAGCAACATCTCCCTAGAATGGTACTTTAATCTTTACGATCTTGAACGGATGGCTTCTCCGGCCGGTTAATAGATAGAGTCTAAGGTGTTGCGGTGTTTATAGCTAAGGGTTCGAGAGGATTGGTAAGTCTATCCATTCAGGGCTGGGCTGGAATGTTGTTGGGCGAGGCCAGGGGTTATCAGTGCCGTCTTCTAAAGTAACTACCATTGACTCGATTCAACAGCGGCGCAAACAGTTAAAAACCCAAAAACGGCTGCGAAGTTTAGCCAATATCTGGCGCACGGGTGTATTGATGGGGCTAACGGGTAGCTTGGCCTGGGGCTTAACCCTACCGGATTGGATGATTCATCAACCCAGCCAAGTCACCATTGTTGGTCATAAACTTCTCAAAACCGAGGCGATCCAGGCCCTTTTGCCCGTGAGGTATCCCCAATCCTTGCTGAGGCTTAACCCCCAAGGGATTATCCAAGGCCTGGAAGCCACCTTACCGGTGCAGCGGGTGACCATTGCGCGCCATTTGTTTCCCCCGACCCTGATTGTCGGAATTGATGAGCGTTTGCCAGTGGCGATAGTTCTCTGTGAGCGTTGTCGAATTAAAAGTCCTGCCAACTTGGAACAGGGCCCAGCCAGTATTTGGATGTTAGATGCCCAAGGCCTGGTGGCTCCTCGTACCAGTTACGTCAATGATCAACTCCAATCCCCGGCCAGCTATCCCAAGCTCCGAGGTTATTTTATCCCCAGCCAAGCTGGTTCTGCCTCAATCATGGAAATTGACCCCCAACGGCAAAAGGAATGGCAAACCCTATTTCCTCTCGTAGCTGGCCTGGATATGGATGTCCAGGAAATCGATTGGCAAAATCCCCGCAATATCATCCTGCAAACTCGTTTTGGCCCCGTGCATTTAGGAGCCTATAGCCCCCGCCTGCCGGCCCAACTGGCGGCCTTGAAACGCCTTCAGCAACTCCCCCAATACCTCAATCCCCAGCAACTGGTTTACATTGACTTAGTTAATCCCGATGAACCCCTACTCCAAATGAAAACCACCGTTGTTCGTCCCAACCAGAGCAAGCCTAGCCAGGCCAGGAATTCACTGCCCACCCCCTCATCTCCAAGCCCAACCCCCAGTTTTGCCACCCCCATTCCCCTGAGAAGTCCTTAAAACCTGCGGAGAACTGGCCGAGTCTTGAGAATCAGATTTCAGAAAGTTGCGCCCTAGACTGAGCCAGTTCAAGCAAGACCCACCGGAAAACCATAGATTAACTCCTTTCCAACCATGAGTACAGATAGATAGAATCCAGGTTTTGGAGCGAGTTTTGATACATTTCTTAAGGTTTGGCCTGGGATCACCCGAATCGTTTTAATCTTTAGTAAACGCACTGCACAAATTAAATTTTTAAGGGAGCCTTTAAAAAACCATGGTTGTTAAGGCAAGTGGTGGAAGTTTGGTTGCCCGCCCGCAACTATATCAAACCGTCCCCGTTTCCACAATTATTCAAGCTGAGCAGCAAGATCGCTTTCTCAGTCGGGGAGAATTAGATGAACTCGCGGTCTATCTCGGTTCTGGCAGTAAACGTATTGATATTGCCACAACATTAACCCGCAACTCGGAAATTATCGTCTCCCGTGCCGCAAACCGAATTTTCGTGGGTGGGTCTCCCATGGCTTTTCTGTCTCGCCCAGCGGCTGACGACACCCCGAAATTTACTGCGGGTGCAGTGGGTAAAGCCATTGATATGCAAGAGGCTATGACCCTAGGGACTGCCACCTATGTCGATACCCGTGGGGGGTTCTTAGAGGGATTGCGCTCTGTCTTTAGTGCCACGGGTAGCGGTGCTGCTCCAGCCGGCTTTAAGCCCATCAACATTGCTCGCTATGGCCCAGAACGGATGCAGAAGTCTTTACGGGACTTGGATTGGTTCTTGCGCTATACCACCTATGCCATTGTGGCTGGTGATCCCAACATCATTGCAGTTAATACGCGGGGATTGCGGGAAATCATTGAAGCGGCCTGTTCGACAGATGCAACGATTGTGGCTCTCCAGGAAATGCAACGGGCGGCCTTGAGCTATTTCCGTGGCGACAAAGAGGCCGAAAGTATTGTCGGGCAGTACTTTGAAGTCCTGATCAATGAGTTTGTGGCCCCGTCTCCTTCGGACAAAGTCCGGCAACGGCCAACCACCGATGCCCAAGGCTTACAACTGCCCCAGATTTACTTCAATGCTGCCGAGCGTCGCCCCAAATATGCGATGAAGCCTGGCCTGTCCAGCACGGAAAAAGCGGATGTTGTCAAAGCAGCCTATCGGCAAATCTTTGAGCGAGATATTACGCGGGCCTACAGTCTGGGGATTTCCGACTTAGAATCCAAGGTCAAAAATGGCAGCATTTCCATGAAGGAATTTGTTCGCCGTTTAGCTAAATCACCCCTCTATCGGAAAAACTTCTACGAACCGTTTATTAACAGTCGGGTGATTGAATTAGCCTTCCGTCACATCCTCGGCCGTGGCCCCTCCAGTCGGGAAGAGGTGCAGAAGTACTTCTCAATTATCTCCAATGGCGGATTACCGGCCCTTGTGGATGCCTTAGTGGATTCCAAAGAGTATAGCGATTACTTTGGCGAGGAAACGGTGCCTTACCTGCGGGGCCTGGGTCAGGAAGCTCAGGAATGTCGCAACTGGGGGGCCCAACAAAACCTGTTTAAGTACAGTGCGCCGTTCCGGAAAGTTCCCCAATTTATCACCACCTTTGCGGCCCAAGATCAGCCCTTACCGGATCAGCACGTCTATGGCTCTGGGAATGATCCCCTCGAGATTCAATTTGGGGCCATTTTCCCGAAAGAAACCCGCAATCCGGCGGCCAATCCCCAACCCTTCAGTAAAGACACCCGCCGGATTTTGATCAATCAGGGGGCGGGAATTAATAACCAACTGAGTAATCCTACTGCCCGTGGTGTCGCTCCTGGCTCCCTTGGACCCAAGGTCTTTAAGCTGGATCAACTCCCCAGTATTGATGCCCGGATTGGTAAGCGCACCATCAACACCGGTGGGGCCAGTGTCAAATTTGCCGAAAGTTCTACCCAGGCCGTGATTCGGGCCACCTACTTACAAGTCTTTGGTCGGGATGTCTATTCTGGACAACGGCAAAAAGTTGCGGAAATTAAACTGGAAAATGGCGAGATTACAGTGCGGGAATTTGTCCGGCTGTTGGCCAAGTCCAATCTGTTCCGCAGCCTTTACTGGACACCGCTATACGTCACCAAAGCCATTGAGTATATCCATCGGCGGTTATTGGGTCGGCCGACCTACGGTCGTCAGGAGATCAACAAATACTTCGATATTGCCTCTAAGAAGGGGTTCTATGCCGTTGTGGATGCCATCCTCGATACGGACGAATACAGCCAGGCCTTCGGGGAAGATACAGTTCCTTATGAGCGGTATTTAACCCCCTCTGGTGTGGCTCTGCGGTCTCTGCGCCTTGGCTCCATTGGGGAAACGGGTATCCAGGCCGAGAAGGACGTAACTCCTCGCTTTGTCGAATTGGGTGAAGTTACGGAACTGCGGACGGCCCCAGCCATTTCCTTCCGGGCCAACCAAGGGGTTTCCAAGCAACGGCAGCAAACCAAGGTCTTCAAGCTCACCACTCTGGCGGATAAGACCAATCTGGATATTGTCATCAATGCGGCCTATCGGCAAATCTTTGAGCGGGACATTGCCCCCTATGTGATTGGGAATGAATTTACGGTTCTCGAATCCAAGTTGGGCAACGGCGAAATTACCCTGAAGGAGTTCATTGAGGGCCTGGGAATTTCCAGCCTCTATCTCAAGGAGTTCTACACCCCCTATCCCAACACTAAGGTGATTGAATTGGGCACGAAGCACTTCCTGGGTCGCGCCCCCCTCAACCAGGCCGAGATTCGTCAATACAACCAAATTTTGGCCAGTCAGGGGTTAAAAGCCTTTATTGCTGCCTTGGTGGGGAGTGCGGAATATGCCGAGGCCTTTGGTGAAGATACGGTTCCCTATCGCCGCTTCCCCACGTTGCCCGCCGCTAACTTCCCCAACACCGAGAAGCTCTATAACCAACTGACGAAGCAGAACGATGCGATTGTTGTGCCCAGTTTTGCCCCGGTCAAGCCAAGTTTAGATAGCAGCAGCTTGCCTTTGGCAACCCAGGCCCTTGCCCAGATCAAAGCCTTAGATCGCAAAGGAGACCCCAGCCTACCCCGGTTTATCCAACTGGGTCGTTCCTTCAGTAACGGGGATGGGCAATCTGTAGAAGTCGGAGTTGGGACTAGCCGCCGCCGCCCCGCCCGGATTTATCGCTCTACCATAGGGGCCTCTCGCTCGGAAACGGATTTGGTCATCAATGCTATCTATGTCCAAGTCATGGATGTTTTTAGTGGTCAGGTGCCGGCCCAGTTCCGCCGCTCGGAGTTGGAAAGCAAGTTACGCAACGGGGAAATTTCAGTGCGGGAATTTGTGCGGACATTGGCGAGTTCCGAAATTTACCGGAATCGCTTCTATACGCCCTATCCCAATACCAAAGTGATTGAGTTCCTGTTCCGGCATTTGTTGGGACGTGCCCCCGCCACCCAGGCCGAGATTCGCCAGTACAATAAAATCCTTGCCGATCAAGGTCTCAAGGCAGCAGTGGATGTGATGGTAGAAAGCCCTGAATATGCTCGCTTCTTCGGTGAGGATGTTGTCCCCTATAAACGCTTCCCCACCTTGCCCGCGGGCAATTATCTGGGCAGTGTCCAGGCCGATACGGATTTGGTCAAGCAATCTTGGTCGGATCTATCTCCTTCCTTGTTAGGTGGGCAGTTTAGCCGTTAAGTTTGACTCCTGATATTCTGTTGATTCTCAACTAGGGGCCTAGATCTTCATTGATCTGGCCCCTTTTTGGCGGTTGAGATTCTAAGGGATGAGTTCCGGGGCCTGGTGACAGAGACTGGTATCCAACCGACAGCCCTGATGTCCTTTAACGGTTGCGAGCATATTCATTAGTCCCAGCCCGCTAGTCGAAACTACCCACTTTAGTAGGTGATTGATCCCCATCTGAGGTGTTGGGAATGGATTTAAGCGGTCGTTGCGCCTTGGACTAATGTTGAGTTGATCCCCGCTCCTGGTAGATATCTCTTGGGGGAGGGAGGACTCCATATAATCCCCTGTGAAAAACCTTAGCTGGCAATATCCTGGAGACGCTTATGGGTCAAAATAATGTAAGTCATGGTCTCGGGAAAGCCTCTGCCTCCGGGCAGCAAGCATCGCCCTATAAGCGAGAGTTATCAGTAAATTTTATAGATTTAACCCTATTGGGATCACAAAGGTAATTGACTTTTGACTATAAACAATTACACTTAAATCTATTGAGATAAGTCTTTGCCTTTCCTTGATAGTTCCTGTTCCCTTCTATAAGTGGAATGGACTAACTTAGCCTGCATCCCACCCTCCTGGTAATTTCTATGGCTCACTTTTTATTAGATACTGCTTGGCTGATCCCCAGCTATCCAATCATGGGGATGATCCTGTCGATTTTTTGGTCTCCTGGACTAATTCGGCTGACGGGGCCGAGGCCGGCGGGTTATGCCAACCTGATATTTTCACTGCTTGCCCTGATACATAGTCTGTTCGTCTTGCCCCAGGCCTGGCAACTTCCCCCCCAATACCTGAACTTTCCTTGGTTAAATGTGGCGGGACTAGACCTGACCTTACCCCTGGAAATCTCGGCAGTGACGATTGGGGCCTGTGTGGTGATTACGGGCTTAAATGCCTTGGCTCAAGTCTATGCAGTCGGCTACTTGGAAATGGACTGGGGCTGGT